>NZ_JBHXRL010000029.1:0-93710 GCF_042717315.1 Streptomyces sp. NPDC058650 | reverse complement strand
GTGGTGCGCACTGCGCCCCGCCGGCGGGGGGGGGGCGCGGCCCCCGGCCCCCCCCCCGGGGGGGGGGGGGGGGGGGGCCCCCCCCCCCCCGCCCCCCCCCCCCCCCACACCCCTGTCACGAGTCTGATCCTCACCCGTCAGAGCGTGGTGGGGAACCGGTCCCAGGCGCGGTGTCCGCCCAGGGGCTTCGTGATCTGCTTGAGGATCGCGCCGACGGGTGCCGCCCAGTACGATGCCCGGTTCGTCCGCTCCGATGCCCGCGGCCTCGAGTGTCAGGGAAGCGTCGCCCCCAACCGCCGATCGCCTTGCCGTGACGCCTCCGAGACCAGCAGCAGGACGCGGGGGCCCGGTCCGCCGGGCTCCGTTGCACCGGCCTTGGCGTCGCGGGCGCCGCGCGGGCGGCGTTCGCGCCCGGCGCGCCATGGACAACCGCCGCGGGGGTGGGGCGGCCGCGGACGCCAGGTAGAGGCACTTGCCGGGGGTCTCGGGACGGCCTGTGCCGGGCGTCGGACGGAAGATCGCCTGCTGGTGCAGGGCGGTGGTTCCGTTGTCGATGGCGCCGTTGTGAAGATTCTCGTCCAGGGCCTGGAGAGTGGCCGGGGCCAGGATGCGGCGGACGCGGATCAGCGTCCGGAAGCGCTCCAGATCCCGTATGAGGCGGGGCAGGACGTGTTCTTCGCCGACGAGGTCGCGGTACAGGGACGGGGCCGAGGTGTCAGCCAGTACGGCACGGCGCGTGTCGACCGTCTCACCGCTCGCGGTCCTGACCCCGACCGCCGTGCCCCCTCGTACCACGACTGACGCGACGCGCTCCCCGCAGCGCAGGACACCTCCGCGGCGCCGGAAGCGGCTCACCAGCGCGGCGGTCAGCGCGCTGGACCCCCCCGGCGGGGACGGGGAAGCCGTGGCTCTGGACCAGCATCGTCATCAGCCGGCCGAAGCCGCCGCTGCCCGCCGCCTCCGGGGTGCGGTCGGCGTACAGGGCGGTCCCGGTCAGCAGGAGCCGCCCGCCCGCCCCCGCGAACTCCTCCTCGCCCAGGAGCCGCGCGGGCAGGGTCAGGTTCCGCGCCAGGCGGAGCCCGCCCGAGGCGCGGAGTTTCGCGGCCCAGGCGGAGCCCGGCGCGGACCGGCGGGAAGGGGCGTGAACAGGGCCTGCACGAGGTCCGGCCCGATCCGGCGCCATGTCCGGTACGAGCTTTCCCAGGCGTCGGCGTCGGCGGTCGCGAACTCCGCCAGCCCGGCCGAGGTGTCCTGCACCCGGCGTTCGAGGACCGCGCACCGGCCGTCCAGCAGGGGGTGCGCCGGCACGCGCGGGGCGTGGCCCCAGCGCAGGCCCTCGGCGGCCGGATCGAAGCGGGCGAGGACCGGGGAGGCCGCCGCGAGCGGGTAGAAGGCGCGGAGGACGTCCGAGATGTCGTCCGGGTGGACCCCGCGGTCGCTGCGGACGGCCTCTCCGGGCTCCTCCTGCGCCTCCACCGTCTACTCTGCGTCGACCAGCAGATTCGCCGCCACCAGCCCGCTCAGCCCCGCGCCGATCACCACCGCGTCAGGCATGCCGGCTCTCGGAGCGGTCCTGCTCCACGACCTTGGCCAGGCGGGCCAGCATGCCACGGTGCCGTAGCTGGATGGCTACTTCGCTGACGGAGTTGTGCAGGGTCCCGCCCAGACCCCGCAGCGGGTGCTCGTCGCACACGACCAAAGTCTCCTCTCCCCACGGTCTGAGCTGGAGGAAGATCCTCGCCGTGCCGAGGGCCTTGAAGGCCGCCTCCAGCTCAAGCTCCCGGCCGGAAACGGTGTGCCGGACCGTGGTGGTTCCGTCGGTCGACCAGGGGCCGAGGCGGACGGTGTAGCGGAGCCGGGAGCCGACATCCGGCCAGGACTGGTCGAGTGGCGTGGACTCGGACGGGCCCACGACCCACTCGCCGTAGCGGGTCGGATCGGCGAGAACGGCCCATACGGCATGCGGGGGACTGTGGATCAGCTGATGACGGACGGCCATGAGGATGCTCCTCCTACCGGGACGGTTTGGACGCGGCGAACCCGCTCGGCAGGGCCCTGGCAGGGCGAACCGGTCGGTACCGCGGACCCTGGGGCACGGCGACCTCCCTCGACGGATGGCGTCACGGTCATGGTGCGCGTGCCCCGATCGCGCCGCATCTCACGCGTTTCGAGCGCGCACATTCCGCCGGGGCCTGCCGGCGCCCACGTCCGCCACTCCTCGGTCGCAGTCGCTCGTGACGCCGTGGCCGGCAAGTCCTGGAACGAGGGGGAGCGGACCAAGGTCCTGGGCGGTAGCGCGGTCGACCGACGGACGGTACGCGGATGGACGGAGGCAGCCGTGAGGATGCGTACGCGCACCCGGCCCCTGCAGGGCCGCACAGTGGCGGTGACGGGAGCCGCGCGGGGACGGGGAGCGGCTCTGTCCCGTGCGTCGGACGACCGGGGTGCGAGGCTCGCCCCGCTGGGGCCTGGAAGGGGCGCCTCTGGAGGAGGTGGCCGCCTCGTTGCGTCACGAGGCGGTGTGCCGGGTGACCGACGTGACCGACGTGACCGACGACGCGGCCATGGCCCGGACGCCCGTCAGGCGAGCAGGTTCACGGCGTGCTGGAACAGGCCGGGGAACCTGGCGGCCGTCGGCGTGATCAGGGGGGCCAGCCCGGGCTGGTTCCGGGCCCAGAGGAGGGACGTCGTCAGGAGACGGTAGGTGCGGGACAAGCGATGCCACGCGCGTTCGTACGCCTGTGGACGGTTGGCGTGCAGGCAGCGCACCAACGCGTCCGCCGATGCCAGAGCGAGGGTGAGCCCCTCACCCGTCAGCGCGTCGACGTAACCGGCCGCGTCACCTACGAACAGCACGCGGCCGGCCACCCGGGAACGGGCTTGCTGGCGCAGCGGTCCGGCGCCCCTGACCGGGGTCTTGTCGGCCTTGTGGAGGCGGGAGGCCAGGAGGGGGAAGTGGGCCAACTGGGATTCGTAGGGGGCGTGTTGGCAGGTGAGGATCGCGACACCGATCTGCCGCGGCCCCAGGGGCGTGACGTACGCCTCGCACTCGGCGGACCAGTGGACCTCCACCAGGTCGTTCCACGGTTCGACGGCGTAATGGCGCCGCAGTCCGTACCTCGGCGTGTGCCGCCGGACATCCGGCCGCACGGTCAGGCCGAGCATCCGGCGGGTGGGGGAGTGCAGGCCGTCCGCCGCCACGAGATAGCGGGCGGCCATCCCGTCCGCGGTGACGTACGCGTCGTGCTGGCTCACCCGGCGAATGCGGTGCGGGACGACCGGGACACCCAGCTGGGCCGCCCGGGCGGTGAGGGCCTCGTGCAGCAGCGTTCGGCGGGTGCCGAGGCCGTACCCAGTGCGGAACACGGCTTCGGCGCGCCGGCCGTCGGCGGCGTCGACGTAGCCGATACCCCGCAGGGCCTGTCCGGGCACGCTCACGTCGAGCGCCTTGAGAGCCCGTACCGCCGCGGGCATCAATCCCTCACCGCACGCCTTGTCGACAGGTGCGGGGCGCGGCTCGGCGACCACCACGTCGAGCCCGCGCCGCGCCGCGTGGATCGCCGTGGCCAGTCCCGCCGGCCCCCCTCCGACGATGAGGAGGTCGATCACGGCGCCGTACCGGAGGCGGAGAGGGTGCGTGACGGCGCCAGCGCGGTGTTCTCGCAGCGGATGCGTACGGTCAGCAGAGCCGCGTTGAGGAGTGTGAAGCACAGGGCGGTGAGCCAGGCGGTGTGTACCAGGGGGAGCGCCAGGCCCTCGACGACCACGGCCAGATAGTTGGGGTGCCGCAGGTACCGGTACGGGCCGGAGGAGACCAGCGGAAGGTCGGGGACGATCAGAACGCGGGTGTGCCAGCGGGGGCCGAGAGTGCTGATGCACCACCAGCGCAGCCCTTGGGCGGCCAGCGTGAGCGCGAGGGCGGGCCAGCCGAGCACGGGCAGGAAGGGCCGGTCGGCCGCCCAGGGTTCGACGAGGCAGCCGAGGAGGAGCGCGGCGTGGAGGGCGACCATGGTCGGGTAGTGCCCGGCGCCGTGCTCGAGGCCGCCGCGGGCCAGGCTCCAGGCGCCGTTCCGGCGAGCCACGGCGAGTTCGGCGAAGCGCTCGGCGACGACCAGGAGAATCAGTACGGTGTACGGCGTCACGGCGTTCTCACCAGGCCAGCAGGACGAGTTCGGACGAGAAGCCGGGTCCGAGGGCGATCATCAGGCCGGTGGTACCCGCCGACGGCGGTGCCGTCTGCGTATCGCTCAGAATCTGCAGTACGGAGACGGAGGACACGTTCCCCGTGGCTGCCAGGGCGCGACGGCTCGCGGCTAGGGCCGAGTCCGGCAGACCGAGCTCCTCGGCGAGCACGTCGAGGATCCGGGGGCCGCCCGGGTGGCAGATCCACGCCGTGACGTCCATGGGCTTGAGGTCGTGCTCGGCGAGGAAGGACTCGACCTCCTCGGTCACGTGCAGCCGGACCAGTTCGGGGAGTTCCGGCCCCAGCACCATGCGGAACCCCCACTCGCCGACGTCCCAGCCCAGCATGTCCTCCGTCCCCGGGTACAGACGGCTGCGGGTGGCCACGACCGTGGGCCCGGAGGCTGCCGTCCCGCCCGTCGTGGTGGACGCACGGTCGCTGTGCGCGGCCACGAGCGCGGCGGCTCCGTCCCCGAACAGGCTTCCCGCCACCAGGTTCGCCATCGACATGTCTCCGCGCTGCAAAGTGAGCGAGCACAGTTCGGTGGACAGGAGGAGCGCCACGCTGTCGGGCCGGACGCTGAGATGGTCGCGCGCGCGGGCCAGTCCGGCGGCGCCTCCGGCACACCCGAGACCGAACAGAGGCAGGCGCGTGACGTCGGGCCGCAGACCGATCCGTGTGGCGACGCGGGCCTCCAGGGAGGGGGTCGCGATCCCGGTCACGGTCGTCGAGACGACCAGGTCGATCTCCTCGGGGCGCACCCCCGCGTCGCCGAGGGCCCGCTGGGCCGCTTCGACGGCCAGATCCGTGGCCAGTTCGACGAAGAGTCGGTTGGTCTCGCCGAACGTGCCGAGCGCCCGGTAGCGGTCGAGGGGCAGGGCGAGATGACGCGTGTCCACCTGTGCCCCGGCATGCAGCCGGCGCAGGAGGCCGCTGTCGGCCCCGGGCGGCAGGCTGGAGACGAGGTCGTCGGTGATCTCTTGCTGCCTGTAGCGGTGTGGCGGGAATGCCGTACTCACCGCGAGTACACGAGTCATTGCTCCAACATAGGGACAGGGAGACGGCGACACCCTGAACCCGGCCTTCACGGGCGCGCCGTGGCCTAGCGTGTCGGTGGTGCACGCCACGACTGATGAAGGAACCAACGGCCTGGTCGGCCCGGCCGGTCAGCGATACGGCGAGCGGTCCGTCCTCGTCGCTCTTCTGAGGACTGCCCACCCTGTGCCGGCGGTGGCGGTCACGGCCCTGAGCGCGCTGCTGGCCGCCGCCGTGGGGTTGGGCCCCGCTGCCGGGGCCAAGGCGATGGCAGCGGTCGCCGCGGGCCAGCTGTCCATCGGCTGGTGCAACGACCGCATCGATGTGCGGCGTGACAGGGCCGCAGGCCGGCAGGACAAGCCGCTTGCCGTGGGGACGCTGCGGCCCGGGACCGTGGGTGCGGCGGCGCTGGTGGCCCTGCTCGCCTGCATCCCGCTGTCGCTTGCTTGCGGGCTCCGGGCCGGCGCGGTCCACCTCGGCTGCGTCGCCGCCGCATGGGCCTACAACCTGTGGCTGAAACGCACGGTCCTCTCGTGGCTGCCGTACGCCGTGGCCTTCGGGCTGCTTCCGGCGTTCCTGACGTTCGCACTCCCGGGCAGCCCGTGGCCGCCTCCGTGGCTCATCGCCGCGGCGGGCCTCCTGGCCACCGGTGCGCACTTCGCCAACGTCCTCCCGGACATCGAGGACGACCTTGCGGGGGGTGTGCGGGGGCTTCCGCAGCGACTGGGCAGGCGCGGATCGATCACATGGGCCGCCATTCTGACGTTCGCGTCCTGCGTGGTGGTGACGGTGGGGCCGACGGGGTCCATCACCCCCAGCGGAGGAGTCCTGATCGCGGTGACCCTGGCGCTGTGCCTTGTGTCGGTGGCCGGACCGACCGCTCTCCTGGAAGGCCGCCTGCCGTTCTTGGCCGTCCTGGTCACGGCCGGAGTCGACGCCGTACTCCTGGTGCTGGCCAGTCGCACGCACTCCGCCGGACAGGCATGGCCGTGACGAAGCCGTGGACCGGTTCGGCGCCGTGCTGTGGGTGGAGACGAAGTAGCCTACAGACAGGGGGAGTTCCTCAGTCGGCCGGGCGCCGGATCGCTCGTGGCGCGCGGCTTCGACGCATCCCGCGCCACGCCGGAAGCTGGCGGACCCTCGCCCTGTCATCTGCCGTAACCGGCAGGCGGAGCGCACCGGTGAGCGAAGGGACGGGCATGTCGTCGCTGAACGAAGCACGTGCTTGGCTGCTGCTGTGTCCTGGGCTCAGACGGGGCGCGGACGGTGCTGCCGGCAGTAAGCCGGGTCCGGTCACGTCGTCACTCATGGCCTCCTTTGCCGCGGAGCTCGGGCACCAGGCCGCGGTGGTCCACAGCAGTCGGCTGGTACTCGGCGTGGAAGGCGGACGGCTCACACTCGCCGACACCAGCGGGCGACCCGTCCCCGCGCCCGCTGTGGCCTACGCCCGCCTGTCGACGCCTCGACTGTCACCCGACAGAGAAGTCACCCTGCTGCGACACCTGGCCGCAATGGGCACGCAGCTGATCAACCCAGCCGAGGCGGTTCTGGCGTCGGTGAACAAGTTCTGGCACCTGCAACAGCTCACTGCCGCGGGCATCCCCGTCCCCGACACCCGCACTCACACCGACGCACCGTTGGAGGACGTACTCGACATCGGTGTGCCGCAGCCGTGCGTGGTCAAGGCCGTGCGCGGCCACCGCGGCCGACGGGTCTTCCTCGCCGCCGACGACAAGGCGCTGCGAGGTGTGGCCGGCAGTCTGGACGACCGGCACCCCTATCTCCTTCAGCGGTACGTCGCCCACTCCCACGGCCGGGACCTGCGCGTCATCGTGGTCGACCGCATGCCCGTGGCCGCCGCCGTGCGCACAGCCGGCGACGACCGCCTGGTCTCCAACCTGGCGCAGGGCGGGACCCACACCGTCTGCACGGGCCGGTATCCGGACGCGGAGGCGCTGGCCGTCGAAGCGGCGGACGCCATCGGCCTCGGCGTCGCCGGCGTCGATCTCCTCTTCGAAGCAGACGGTTCCTTCACCGTGTGCGAGGTGAACTGCAATCCCACCTGGCGGCCCGACATGCCCGTCGCCGAAGCCATCGCCATCGCCTGCCGCAGCCGTCTCGAAGCGTCCGGCTGAGCGCCGCCGAATCCGGCGCACGTCCCGAACAAGCCTTCCATCCTCGCGAGGGTAGTGCGCTGTCGTGCCAACTCCTGGGCACGGGGAGAGACGTCGGCCGGCCGGGCCGCTCGTAGTTTTCGGGTGTGCCGAGCCGCGAAACGCGGACGGCGCGGTACCGACCGCTCCGAAAGGACCCCTCATGTTCGACATCACCAAGGTGCGAGGACTGGGGATCAGGTGGAGACGAGTACACCGACGGCCTGCCCGCGCGCGTCCGGCGGGCCGGGATGGCGGCCTGGCGCGCCATGACTTCAGGCTCTGACTGCCTGTCGATCGATCGGGAAATCCGTTGGACGGCCGATCGGGGAAAACCCTTGGACGGCGCGAGTGCCCGCGCGGAACACTGCCAACCCTGTCCAGTTCGATCCGACAAAGTAGGGTTGGGATGGGAACGCCTGAATCGCGCAAGAGTTCGCCAGGTAGGAGCCCCACGCTCCTCGCACTTCGTTACTACGGACGGGAGTTGGTCCGGCTCAAGCGGCTGACAGTGCCCACGATGCTGCTTCCGGCGCTGGGCAACATCGGCATCTTCTACATCGCGCCGCTCGTCGTCGCGAAGCTCGTCGGCCGCATCGCGGGGGGCGCCGACGGCGGCATCGCCCCGATGCTGCCCTACGTCCTCGGCTTCGCCGGCGTGCTGCTGCTCGCCGAGACGCTGTGGCGCGTCGGACTGCACTGCCTGAACCGCCTCGACGCCCTCGGCATCGAGCACCTGTACGTCATCGGCATGGACGAGCTGTTCGCCAAGGACGCCGCCTTCTTCCACGACAACTTTGCCGGCTCGCTGACCAAGCGGGTCCTCAGTTTCGCCTCCCGCTTCGAGGAGTTCGTCGACACCCTCACCTTCTCGGTCATGGGCAAGCTGGTCCCCCTCGTGTTCGCGTCGGTGGTGCTGTGGACGTACGAACCCCTGCTCGTCGTCGGGCTCCTGGTGATGATCGCCGTGACAGCCCTGGGCGTACTGCCCCTGATCCGTCGTCGGCAGGCACTCGTCGACCAGCGCGAGGAGGCCATCGCCCGGGTCTCCGGCCACGTCGCCGACTCCCTGATGAACATGGACACCGTCCGGTCCTTCGCCGCCGAACACCGCGAGGCCGCCGAACACCGCTCCCGCGTCGCCGAATCGCGGCGGCTCAGCCTGCGTTCGTGGGACTACGGCAACCTGCGCATCGACACCCTGGTCGCACCGATGTCCGTACTGACCAACGTCATCGGGCTGCTGCTCGCCCTCTCGCTAGGGGCGGGGGAGCACGGCGTCGAGGCGGTCGTCGTCGCCTTCACCTACTACTCCAACGCCACCCGGATCATGTTCGAGTTCAACCAGATCTACCGCCGCCTGGAAAGCTCGATGACCGAGGCCGCGCAGTTCACCGAACTGCTGCTGACCCCGCCGACCGTAACGGACCCGGCCGTGCCGGAGCCGCTCCTCGTCGAGGGCGCCGATGTGCGCTTCGAGAAGGTCGACTTCGCCCACGCGGGCGCGAAGCCGCTCTTCGAGGGCCTCGACCTGGCCGTGCCGAGCGGGGCGAAGGTCGGTTTCGTCGGCAGGTCCGGCGGCGGCAAGACGACGCTGACCCGGTTGCTGCTGCGGATGACGGACATCGACGGCGGCCGGATCACGATCGGCGGACAGGACATCAGCAGGCTGCGGCAGGCCGAACTGCGCAGCCTGATCGCCTACGTGCCGCAGGACCCGGCGATGTTCCACCGCACCCTGCGGGAGAACATCGCGTTCGCCCGGCCGGACGCAACAGACGCCGAGATCCGTCGTGCGGCCGAGGCGGCGCACGTCACGGAGTTCGTCCATGCGCTTCCCGACGGCTTCGACACGATGGTGGGCGAGCGCGGGGTGAAGCTGTCCGGCGGCCAGCGCCAGAGGGTCGCCCTGGCGCGGGCGATCCTGCGCGACGCGCCCATCCTGCTGCTCGACGAGGCGACCAGCGCCCTGGACTCCGAGAGCGAGGTCCTGGTCCAGGACGCGCTCTGGCGCCTCATGGACGGGCGGACCGCGCTCGTGGTGGCCCACCGGCTGAGCACGGTCGCCACCATGGATCGGCTCGTCGTCCTCGACCGCGGACGTATCGCCGAGCAGGGCACGCATCACGAGCTGCTCGCCGCTGAGGGTGCGTACGCGAAGCTGTGGCAGCACCAGTCGGGCGGCTTCCTCGACGACGACCCCGCCGGGGCCGACCTGGCGTAGGACCCGGCAGGGCCGCGGACGTGCCTCGGTCACGGCGGCGAGGGGTACGGGGCACCGCCCCTGGCACGGGCGACGAGGCGGCCTCTCGTTGAACGCCGTAAGAACGAGGACGCGCTTTCGCGCTCCTTCGCGCGGGGCCGGGGGTGAGCCGCGTCTCAGCGGACCCTGTCAGTCTTGCTATGCAACTCGTTGCATAGCAAGATCGGGCGCATGGCGCTCGACCACGCGATCCTCGTGTCCCTGCTCGAGAAGCCCGGGTCCGGCTACGAGCTGGCCCGGCGCTTCGAGCGGTCCATCGGATACTTCTGGACCGCCACCCACCAGCAGATCTACCGCGTGCTCAAGCGCATGGAGAGCGACGGCTGGGTGGACGTCCGGGACGTGCCGCAGCAGGGGCGCCCGGACAAGAAGGAGTACTCCGTCGCCGCGCCCGGACGGGACGCGCTGTCCACGTGGCTGCACGAACCCATCGAGCCCGAGAGCGTGCGGCACGACCTCGCGGTGAAGATCCGGGGTGCCGCCTTCGACGATCCGGCCGCGCTGATCAGCGAGGTCCAGCGACACCGGCAGGCCCACACGGAGCGGGTTGCCCACTACCTCGCGGGCGAGGCGCGGGACTTCGGGGAGCCGCCGGAGAGCGGTCCGCTCGACCCCGAGCGGGAGCTCCAGCACGTCGTGCTGCGCGGCGGCATCGCCTACGAGCGGATGATGATCGCCTGGCTCGACGACGTCCTCGCCACGCTCGGCCGGTTCCACGCAGGGCAGTGAACCGAGCCGTACGACCCGGTCCGTACGACCTCCCTTGTACGACCACACCCAGCACCCCCACACCCAGTACCACCACCCTCATCCCGAGCCGGAAAGGCGGACGTCATGGCCGACCCGCTGCTGTTCAACCCGCACACCTACGACCCCGCGCACTTCGACCCGGAGACCCGCCGGCTCCTGCGCGCCACCGTCGACTGGTTCGAGGCGCGCGGCAAGCGCCGGATCATCGAGGACTACCGCACCCGGGCCTGGCTCGGCGACTTCCTCGCCTTCGCCGCCGAGGAAGGGCTCTTCGCGACCTTCCTGACGCCGTCCTCCGCCGCCGGTGAGCAGGAGGGCGACAAGCGCTGGGACACCGCCCGCATCGCCGCCCTCAACGAGATCCTCGGCTTCTACGGCCTCGACTACTGGTACGCCTGGCAGGTCACCATCCTCGGTCTCGGCCCGGTCTGGCAGAGCGACAACGCCGCCGCCCGGGACCGCGCCGCCGAACTCCTCTCCCAGGGCGAGGTGTTCGCCTTCGGGCTCTCCGAGAAGTCCCACGGCGCCGACATCTACTCCACCGACATGCTCCTGGAGTCGGACGGCCAGGGCGGCTTCCGCGCCACCGGCTCCAAGTACTACATCGGCAACGGCAACGCGGCCGGGCTCGTCTCCGTCTTCGGCCGCCGGACCGACGTCGAGGGCCCCGACGCCTACGTCTTCTTCGCCGCCGACAGCCGCCACCCGGCGTACCACCTCGTCAAGAACGTCGTCGACTCCTCGAAGTACGTCAGCGAGTTCCGGCTGGAGGAGTACCCGGTCGCCGCCGAGGACGTCCTGCACACCGGTCGCGCCGCGTTCGACGCAGCGCTCAACACCGTCAACGTCGGCAAGTTCAACCTGTGCACCGCCTCGATCGGCATCTGCGAGCACGCGATGTACGAGGCCGTCACGCACGCGCAGAACCGCATGCTGTACGGCCGGCCGGTCACCGCCTTCCCGCACGTGCGGCGCGAGTTGACCGACGCGTACGTCCGGCTCGTCGGCATGAAGCTGTTCAGCGACCGCGCCGTCGACTACTTCCGCACCGCGGGTCCCGACGACCGCCGCTACCTCCTCTTCAACCCGATGACGAAGATGAAGGTGACCACGGAGGGCGAGAAGGTCATCGACCTGATGTGGGACGTCATCGCCGCCAAGGGCTTCGAGAAGGACAACTACTTCGCCCAGGCGGCCGTGGAGATCCGCGGTCTGCCGAAGCTGGAGGGCACGGTCCACGTCAACCTGGCGCTGATTCTGAAGTTCATGCGCAACCACCTCCTCGACCCGGTCGCGTACGAGCCCGTCCCGAGCCGTCTGGACGCGGCCGACGACACGTTCCTCTTCCGCCAGGGACCGGCCCGCGGCCTCGGCTCGGTCCGCTTCCACGACTGGCGCGCGGCCTACGACGCGTACGCCCACCTGCCCAACGTGGCGCGCTTCCGCGAACAGGCCGACGCCCTCTGCGAGTTCGTGCTCAAGGCCGCCCCCGACGAGAAGCAGAGCCGCGACCTCGACCTCCTCCTCGCCGTCGGCCAGCTCTTCGCCCTCGTCGTCCACGGGCAGCTGGTCCTGGAGCAGGCCGCCCTGACCGGTCTCGACGAGGACGTGCTGGACGAGCTGTTCGCCGTCCTCGTGCGCGACTTCTCCGCGCACGCGGTCGAGCTGCACGGCAAGGACTCGGCGACCGAGCCGCAGCAGCTCTGGGCGCTCGGCGCCGTCCGGCGCCCCGTCGTCGACGAGGCGCGGTCGGAGCGTGTCTGGCAGCGTGTCGAGGCGCTGTCGGGCGCGTACGAGATGACGCCCTGATCTCGGTGTCCTGAGGGTCGCCTCCCGGGGTCTATGCCCAGGCCCCGGAGGCGACCCAGGCCCCGGAGGCGACCCAGGCCCCGGAAGCGCCCCAGGCCCCGGGGCCGGCTCCGGGCGGCGAAGCCGCTGGGCGTCGTACCCGGTCGCGGATCAGCGGACGGACGCGTCCGTCGTGACCTCCGCTCCGGTGAGACCGGCGCGTTCCGCGAGGGCGCCGCCCTGGAAACGGCTTGCCGCCCCCAACTCCTCCATGAGCTCGGCGATGTGACGGCGGCAGGTGCGTAGTGACATCCCCATGCGCCGGGCGATCACCTCGTCCTTGGCGCCCTCCGCGAGCAGCGCCACCAGCGCCCGCCGCAGGCTGGGGCCGACCTCCTTGTAGGCGGCCTCGCTGCTGCCCCGGAACGGGGCCGCCCCGGACCAGTGCTGCTCGAAGACCCTGCAGAGGTACGCCACCACGTCCGGGTCCCGGACGAGCACCGCCCCCTCGCCCGTGCCGCCGTCGGCGCGCCGGGGCAGAAAGGCCACGGCCCGGTCGAAGACCACGGCCCGGTCGGGCAGTTCGGCGGCGGTGCGGTACTCGGCGCCGGCCTCGGTGAGCCTCTCCACGTACCCCTGGGTGGACAGGCTGGCCCGTGCCGAGTGCTGGTACAGGGTGCGCATGCGTACACCTCGGCCGAGCATCGCCACATCCCGCTCGACGGCGTCCCCGAGGCGGTGCGGTGCCCGGCCGCCGCCGGGCTGGATGCTGAACACCTCCTCCCGGCAGCGGGCAGATTCCTCGGTGAGCATCGCGGAGGCGGAGGCCATGTCGGGCAGCACGTCGAAGCCCTCCCGGCGGCCCTGCTCGCGCCGTGCGGCGCGGTAGTGCGGCATCAGGGAGTGCAGTTCGTCGCGGAGCGACTGGGCCCGCACGGCGGCCCGCGCGAGCTCCGCCTCCAGCGGGCCGACCACTTCCGCCGCCGCGGCGTCCGGGCTGACCGGAATCAGTTCCTCGGGCCTGCCGGGAGCCGGTCTGAGGAGGCGTAGCCGCTCCAGCGTGCGGCAGGCCCCCTCCACCTCCTCCTGGCTCAGCCCAAGAGCCGGAACCACCTCGGGTGTCCGGTGCGCGAGGCTGCCGCGCTCCAGTACGTACGCGAAGACGGCGACGGCCCTCGCGTCCAGACGAGGTATTCCGTCCATATCCATCCCAGTAGTCACGTGTTTCCCCCGTGATGCGGCCCTGCTACTTCCGTGCCATGCAGGGTATTGCCAGGTCATGGCGCTGGACCAAGCGGGCCCGCCGGGATGAACTGGAGGTGTCCGGCCGAGGGAAACCCCATCAGGCCGACATTCGACGTGAACCCGCCAGACGCGGATGTTCCCGCCTGCCAGCTCACCTCCCGAACCAGGAGCCGCACCATGTCCGTTGCCGTCCGCTGCCTCCTTCTCCTCACGGTCCTGCTCGTCGGCGGCGCCACCGCCGCCACGGCTGACGGCGGACCGGGGACGACGCGGACGGTCGCCGGGAGCCCCCTGGACACCAGCTGGGGCGACGACTACGTCCGGCCCGTCGCCTAGCGGGCGTCCAGGGTTCGTCGAGTGCTCGTTCCCATGCGAAAGGCGAGGACGAAGAGAGTGTCGTCACCCACTGTGAGTCCTTCCCCGTCCGGCCCCGGGCCCCGGCGGTCGCGCGCCGAGAGCCCGTCGGACCTCGCGCTGCTGCCCGACATCGTGCGCGCCGTGATCGCACGGAGCACACCGGAGACGGAGAACGGCGAGCGGGGCACGGCAGGAGCCGGGCCGGTGGACTGGAGCGTCGAGCAGGGTGAGTTCTGGTGCCATGTCGTACCAAGCGAGTCCGTCGGGCGTGCCCAGGGCTGGAAGATCCACGTCCCGGCCACGCCGCTCTCGGCACCTCTGGTCCTGGCCCGGTCCGCCGAGGTGCTCGTCGCCCACCGCGCGGCCTTCAAGTTCGCGGGGAGTCCCGCCAGGATCGCCGCGCTGGTGTCCGGGCGCTTCGCGCGGGGCGGCGGCGGCAAGTTCCTGACCGTGTACCCGGCCGACGACGACCGGTTCAGGCTGCTCGCCGAGGAACTGCACCGGGCCACCGAGGGGCTGCCGGGCCCCGCGGTCCTCTCCGACCGGCGCTACCGGCCCGACAGCCAGGTCTTCTACCGGTACGGCGTGTTCAGGGGAGTCCGTGAGCTGACGGCCGACGGCGCCTTCGCCGCCCGCCTCACCGACCCCGAGGGCCGGCCGGTCGCCGACGAGCGCAACGCCTGGTTCACCCCGCCGGCCTGGGCCGGAGACCCGTTCCCCGGCCGTCCGGCCGCCCCGTCCCGCAGCACGGCCACGGCCAAGCCCGTCCTCCTGAACGACCGCTTCCTGGTACGGGGCGCGATCCAGCACTCCAACAAGGGCGGGGTGTTCCGCGCCGAGGACACCCGGACCGGCGAGCAGGTCGTCGTCAAGCAGGCACGGCCCCACGTGGGAGCCGGCCTCGAAGGCCTTGACGTCCGGGACCTGCTGCGTCGCGAGGCCGCGCTGCTCGAACGGTTCGGCAGCGCGCGCCCCGACCGTGTCCCCGGGCTCGTCGAGGTGTTCGAGCAGCAGGGCAGCGTGTTCCTGGCCACCGCATCGGTACCGGGGGCGACGCTGCGGCGCACCGTCGCCGAGCGACTGGCCAGGGACGGCAGCGGCTGCCCCGACGACCGTACCGCCGACTCCCTGGTCAGGCAGCTCGTCGAGCTCGTCGCCACCGCCCACGAACTGGGCGTCACCCTGCACGACTTCAACCCCAACAACGTCATGGTCACCCCGGACGGACGGCTCGTCCTGATCGACCTGGAGATGGCGGCCCGGGAGGGGGAGCGGTGGGTCCTCGGCGCCACCCCCGGCTACACCGCCCCCGAGCTGCGCACCGTCGACCAGGTGGCACCCGCGTTGCCGTCGACCGTCGACATGTACGCCCTTGGCGCGACCGTCCTGCACGCCGTGAGCGGTGCCGATCCGCTCTTCGCCGAGGACCTGCCGCGGGACACGGCCCGGCCGGACGAGCGGCGCCTGGCGTGCCTCGTGGAACTGCTGGCCCGCGACCACGCGCTCGTACGCCACTTCTCGCCGTTGATCCGGGGGTTGATGCGGGACGAACCCGACGACCGCTGGACCCTGGAGCAGGCCCGGGAGTTCCTCACGAGCGGCCAGGGGGAATCGACGCCGCCGGAGCGAGTGGACAATCAGGCCAGGTCGGTCGATCCGGCGAGGTCGGTCGATCCGGCGAGGGCGGTCTGTCTGGCGAAGGCGGTCGATCCGGATCAGCGCCCTGGTCCGGCGCAGGAGAAGCACCCGGACGCCGAGGCCACACGGGCACGGCTCCTGCACGACGGCATCGCGCACCTTCTGGCCACGATGCGTCCGAACGATCCCGAACGGCTGTGGGCCTCGGACTCCTTCGGCGAGACGTGTGATCCGGTGGCCGTGCAGCACGGCTCGGCGGGTGGCGTCGCCCTCCTCGCCCGAGCCCTGGACCAATGGGCCGCCGGCACGACCGGGCCGTTCAGCGCTCCGGGGACCGTGGCGACGCCGCCCGTGACCCGCGAGGCGCTCGCCGAGGGCCTCCGCTCCGCCGCCCGCTGGACGGTGGGACGGCAGGACGCGCTGCCGGGCAACCTGCCCGGTCTGCACTTCGGCCGCTCGGGTACGGCCTGGGCCCTGCTCGACGCCGGGCGGGCGCTGGACGACACCGCTCTGGCGGACCGCGCCGTCGCACTGGCGCTCGCCCTCCCCGTCCGCTGGCCCAACCCGGACGTCTGTCACGGAGCGGCCGGCTCCGGTCTGACCCAACTCCGCTTCTGGCGCACCACCGGGGATCCGCGGTTCCTGGACCGTGCCGCACAGGTCGCGGACGGGCTCCTGGACGCGGCTCGGCGTACCCCCGAAGGAGTGTTCTGGCCGGTGCCGGAGGACTTCGGGTCGGCTCTCGCGGGAGCCTGGCACTACGGCTTCGCGCACGGCGTGGCCGGGGTCGGCACCTTCCTCCTGCTCGCGGCGGAGGCCACCGGGAACGAACGCTTCCTCGACGCGGCCACCGAAGCGGGAGCCACCCTCGTGGCCGCCGCCCGCAGTGGCACCGCCGGTGCGCTCTGGCCCGTCGACCGCGCCCGCCACCTCTCCGACTCCCCGGAGCTCGCCCGCCACTGGTGCAGCGGCTCGTCCGGCGTCGGGACCTTCCTTGTCCGGCTCTGGGCGGCCACCGGCGCGTCCGACAAGGTCCTGCGCGACCTGGTGGACGGCGCGGCCCTCGCGGTACGGGCCGGCCGGGTGACCGACTCGCCGGCCACCTGCCACGGGCTCGCGGGCAACGCCGAGTTCCTGCTCGACGCCGCCGTACGGACGGGCGACGAGAGCCACGGTGCCGCCGCCGAGCTGCTGGTCGAGCACCTTGCCGCCCAGGCCGTGCTGCGTGACGGGCGCCTCCTGGTGCCCGACGAGAACCGCAGGACCGTCCTCGCCGAGTACGCCACCGGCCTCGCAGGAAGCCTCTCCCTGCTGCTGCGCATGCGGTGCGGAGGCCCCCGCGCCTGGCTGCCCGAGGGCGGTCCGGCCCACCCCTGAGTGTCCGGTGGCCGCCGGCCACCGGCATCCCGTCGAAGCAACCGAAGAAGGAGACCGTCATGACGGAGTACGACATCGATGCCCTGCAGGTTCTGCCGGAGGAGGTCCGCACCGAGGACGCCCGCGGTGAGGAGCACGCCGCCGCGCTGATCACCGCCTGCCGCTGGCTCACCAGCGGCTGCTGACCCACCCCGTGACCGGGCGGCGCACCCCCATGGCCGCCCAGGGTGGGGACCGGCGTGCGGCCGGTGCCCACCCGCCGGGGGCCCGGACGGCGGGGCGGCCCCGCCACGGCACCGTGCAGCCCGCCGCCGCGCTCACCGCCCTCGCGCACGCGGCAATGGTCCGCCGCCTGACGGAGAACGGGGAGCCCTGCCATGCCCCGGACCGAGGCGTTGGGGGTGCCCATCTGTCAGGAGGACATGATCGGCGGGCAGATGTTCTTCTCGACGCTCGTCCTCGACAACCTGCACCGCCTCGGCATCCACATGACCTCCGAGGGCGCCGACGCCTGCTACTACGCCTCGCCTCTTCGACCCGGTCGTCTCCGCGCCCATCCGCTACCTCGTCGGCGACACCTGCGCCGACTGGCTGGACGTCCCCCCGCCGCTGGACACCCCCGGCCGCCACGGTCTCCCCGTGATCCGCCCTACGGTCCGGCCGGTGGTCCCCGACTCCGCGGACCTGGACTTTCGGGTCACTTCTTGGATCTTCGTGGCTTCCTCTTGAGAGAGCTCGCCGACGTCGTCAGGGTGGGTGTCATGACCTTGGAATCCATCCTGGTGAACGCTCAGCACTGGGCAGAGCCCCCGGCCGCCCTCGAACTCGACGACGACGTGCTGACCGTGGAAGCGGGTGCCAGGACGGATGTCTTCACCAACCCGTTGACCGGAGAGGTCAGGAACGACGCGGCACGTGCTCTCCTGGTCCCTCCCTCCGGCGACTGGCAGTTCTCGGCCCGTCTCCGTGTGGACTTCCGAGCGCCGTGGGACGCCGGTGCCGTGGTCGTCTGGTCAGCACCGGACGTCTGGGCCAAGCTCAACTTCGAGCAGTCGCCCGACGGCCCGCCCACGTTGTACTCGGTCGTCACACGCGGGCTCTCGGACGACGCCGTGGGGTGGCCCCTCCACCACGGTCCGGTCTGGCTGAGGATCAGCCGCGTCGACGGCGGTTTTGCCTTCCACGCATCGCTCGACGGCGACTCCTGGCGCCTGGCACGCCAGTTCAGTCTGGACAGCGCGCCCGACGTGCGGGTCGGCATCGAAGTCCAGTCCCCGGTCGGAGACGGCTGTGTCGTCAGATTCGACCGCATGACGCTGACGCCGTCGCGGCTGCCCCATCTCTTCGACGGGCGCTGACCGGTACCGCCACCGGAGAGGAGAAGGTCGGGAAGCTGCCGGGGGTTGGGCCGCTCCCTCGAGGAAGAGGTTCACGGAGGAAGCGCCGTCGGTGTAGTCGACGCTGTCGATCTCCGCGGCGTAGACCGGCAGCCCGGACGACGGCGGCACCCTGGAAGAAGCCGGTCAGCGTGGGCAGCGGCATCGCGCCCACCGCCGATGGCACGTTCTCGACCGCTCCGGCGAGGACCCGGGCGCCTTGGGTGCTCGGTGGCCCCGCCCCGGTCGGCATTCCGACAACCGGCTTGTCGTCGTGGTCGGCCGGCCGTTGCCCGGCAAACGCAACGACGGCAAGGCGTGGGCACTGTCCGGAGCCAAGGACGCGGTCGGCCGCGCCACCGCGATCGCTGGCGGCGGCCACCGCGTTACCGGCCTGGTCATCCCGCACCGCGGCGAGCGCGGGCAGAGCGAACCGATCGCCTGGCAAGCAAGCACAACACTTCCCACTGCCAGGTCCGCGCCCGTGTCCAGCACGCCTTTGCCCGCGTGAAACCAGAGCACTGACTCGAAGATCTTTACGGGACAACCCTTCATGCGCGGCACCACACTCATCGCGCTGATCGACGGCCTGCCGCGCCGAGCTGCGGGCCCGGCCCGTCGTACCACGCGGAGGACATGTGCAGCACCAGCTCGTTGTCATTCCCGTCCACGCGGTGGTCGGTGACGACCCGACACGCCAGGGGCCCTGATGGCTCTCTGGCTCCGCTGTGGCACCTGTATGTGGAGGAAGTGAAGAACCCGAGAGTGCGGTGTGAGAGGTTCGGGCTGTCCTGCTTCTTTTCCGTCGGGAATTTCCTCATGAGCCTATGGCGAACGGCTCGTCGTATCGCTCGAACTCGTCGGTAACTCATCGCAGGGCCCGAGTTTCTCGCCCGTGCACCGTGTTGACCTGCTCAAATGCGGTGACGCCGTGTCGGCTTAAGGGCCCGTTCGTGAGTGCGTGCGGGCGGGGTATGGTCGACCCCGTTCGAACGTTCGCGTGCCGTCGCATATCAAGTGCGGTACGTGTCATTGGATTTCAAAGCTGGGGGAAACGCCGGGAATTCCGATACTGGGAGGGAAATCGGGACACACTCGGACCCCACGTACGCAGACGATCGAAAGATGTTCGAGGCGAGGCAAACCGATGGATGCTCCGACCACTACGTCCGCCGGTGGCGACAGGTCCGGTGACAGGTCTGGCGACAGGTCCGGTGACAGCTCCGGCGGCAGTCGGAGCGCCGGCTGGTTCGGCGCAAGCCCACAGCATCCCCGAGACGGGCAGCGGGACGCTCAGCAGGACAGGCAGCAGGACAGGCAGCGGGACGCCGAGGGCCGCATACCCAACCGATCCTTCACCCAGATACGCCCCGTGGGCAGCGGCGCCGACCGGAGCCGCACGGCACCCGATTCACCCGCCCAGGTTCCGCCTCAGCGGCAGGGCCCGACGCAGGCCGCCGCCCCGACTCCGGCCCCGGCCCCGGCCTCGACTCCGGCTCCGACTCCAGCTCCGGCCCCCACTCCGGAGGACACGTCCGACGTAGGTCTCCTGCGGCGCACCATGGCCGAGATCGAGCCGATCGCCGACAAGGTCACCTCGCACTTCTACTCCCTGCTCTTCCTCCGCCACCCCGACCTGCGGGCGCTCTTCCCCGCTGCCATGGACACCCAGCGCGACCGCCTCTTCAAGGCGCTGCTCACCGCAGCGACCCACGCGGACGACACGGCCACCCTGACCGCGTACCTGTCCCATCTAGGCCGCGGACACCGGAAGTACGGCACCCTTCCCGAGCACTATCCCGCCGTCGGCGAATGCCTCATCGGCGCCCTCTCCCGCTACGCCCCGCGGAGCTGGGGGCCAAGGACCGAGTCCGCCTGGGTGGCCGCGTACACCACGATCTCCCAGATCATGATCGACGCGGCGGCCGAGGACGCGCTGGTCGCCCCCGCCTCGTGGCGGGCGGAGGTGGTCGCCCATGACATGCGTACGCCCGACATCGCGGTGGTGACGGTCCGGCCCGACCAGCCGTACCCCTTCCTCGCCGGGCAGTACACCGCCCTGGAGACCCCCTGGTGGCCGCGCATCTGGCGGCACTACTCCTTCGCCGGCGCACCCCGCTCCGACGGCCTGCTCTCCTTCCACGTCAAGGCCGTACCGGCGGGCTGGGTCTCCAACGCTCTCGTGCACCGCGCCCGCCCGGGGCACGTCATCCGGCTCGGTCCCCCCGCCGGATCCATGACCGTGGACCACAGCACCGACAACGGGCTGCTGTGTCTCGGTGGCGGCACCGGCATCGCGCCCATCAAGGCCCTGGTCGAGGACGTGGCCCAGCACGGCCGCCACCGCTCCGTCCAGGTGTTCTACGGAGCCCGCCGGGACCACGACCTGTATGACATCGAGACCATGCTCCGTTTGCAGCAGTCGCACCCCTGGCTCTCCGTCCGTCCGGTCGTCGACGACGGCCCCGGCGGCGGCCTGGGCGCCCGGCTCCCGGAGGCCGTGTACGAGTACGGCCCGTGGCACACCTTCGACGCGTACCTGTCGGGACCGCCCGGCATGATCCGCCGCGGCGTCGACACCCTGGTGGACATCGGCATACCCGCCCACCGCATACGGCACGACTCCATCGAGGAACTGGTCGGGGCAAGGAATTGAGCACATTCGAACGTGAACAGGCCGAGCTCCGGCAGGCGGCGCCGGTACGCACCACTCGCCCGGGGAGCGACGGCGAACATCGGGTCCAGCAGCGCATGGGTACCACCGAACGCGCCGACAGGTTCTATGCCGACCAGGTCCTCGACCGGCTCAACACCCGGATGCGGGAGTTCGCGGCACGGCAGGAGATGTTCTTCCTGGCGACCGCCGACCGGCACGGCGAATGCGACAACACCTTCCGGGCCGGGCCGCCGGGATTTCTCCACGTCCTGGACGACCGGACCCTCGCCTACCCCGAGTACCGGGGCAACGGCGTTCAGGCCAGCCTCGGCAACATCGAGGAGAACCCCCACGTCGGCATCCTGATGATGGACTTCCTCCAGGACCGCATCGGGCTCCACGTCAACGGCACGGCGCGGATCGTGGCCGACGACGAGATGCGCCGTACGCACTTCGGTCTCGCGTACGACCCCGTACCCGGCCGGCGTGCCCAGGTCTGGGTGGAGGTCGCCGTCGAGGAGGCGTACATCCACTGTGCCAAACACATTCCCCACCTGCGGAAGGTGCCCCCGCGCGACGCCGGCCGCGCGTGGGGTACGGACGACTTCAAGCGCAAGGGCGGCGACTTCTTCGGAGCCGCCGCTGAAGCGGCCGAGCGTGGCACGTTCCTGCCCCCGCCCCGCGCGGACGCGGCCATCTGGCGAGCGGAGGCCGAAAGGGTGCTGGAACGGGCCGAGCGGCGTGCGGCCGCGGCGAAGGAACAGACGTTCAGCGGTTGGTTCAGCAGAAGCGTCTCCGCCTGACCGGTCCCTCCCCGTTCTGGTGTGCGGGCGTGGATCGGCAGCCGCTCTCGTTGGGCAGGCGGGTGGCATCGCGGACGGTCTTGATGGCCCGAACACCGAGCAGGTCCCATCGACCACCCGTGCTTCGGGACCCGCGGCTACTGGGCCGCGCAGGAGAAGACACCGGAGCGGTCATCGGTCAGGGAGCCGGTCAACGCGGCGACGTGTCGGGCGAATTCGATACGTTGCTCACGGAGGCGGGCCGCGTCCTCCTCGAACATGCCGACCGGATCCTCGCCGCCATGGAGGAAGCCGAGTGCGCGGTCGCAGCGGTCAAGGGCACGGTCGGCGTCACCGCGACGCTCGCGGCGTTGCCGTCGACCGTCGCCAGGATCGTGGCCCCCGCGCTGACCGCACTGGGCTCGCATCATCCGCAGCTCGCCGTGACCTGCCTTGTCACCGACCAGGCCCAACTGCGGGAACTCGTGCTCGGCACCGTCGATGTGGTGCTGGGGCAGCGATACCACCACCTGCCGGAGACCGCCCCCCGGGGCGTCGAGGTCTCGCCGCTGCTGGACGATCCGCTGCTCGTCGTCACCGCCGCCGACGGATCCGACGAACGTCGCGTCGTCCTGCGTGAACTGGCCACGCACAACCTCGTCGTGCTTCCGGCGACCACGGACTGCGGACAGGCCATCCTGTACGCCTGCCACCAGGCCGGCTTCACACCCACGACGCGCTACGTCACCGCCGACATCGCCGCCCAGCTCGCCCTCGCACGAGCCGGCCTCGCCACCGCGCTCGTCCCCCGAACGGCCATCGACCCGGGCACGCCCGGAATCCGCACGGCACCCATCGAGGACCACCCGATCCTGCGCCTCCTGTTCGCCGCGACCCGTCACACCGAGACGACCAACCCGACGACCGCGGCCGTCGTCGCGGCTCTGCGCACAGCATCGCGACACGATCGCACCACGCACCTCCCGCCGGCCTGAACGCCGTTCACTCCGCCGATGCGCTACGCAACGTGACTGCGAGCAGGGGGCGAACATGGGCCAGGACGCGGGGGAGCCCGTTGCGGCCAACGCGGTGATCCGGGGACGTGAGGGCGCCGTGGCCATGAATCTCACGGTGGACAGCGGCTCGCCGGTCCGCGGGTGGAGGGCGGTGAGGTCCATCACGGAGAACGCGCCATCGTGGATGCGCAGGGCGAGGCGGTCGCGGTGCAGGACGTCGAGCACGTCGAGGATGGGCCCGGTGCCGCACCCCAGGCGGAACATCTCGGAGATGTGCACAGCGTCGCGGCCGCGCGTGCGCGAGCAGCTCGCCGAACTACGGCCGCTCCAGCGGGTGAAGGCGGCCGGAGGTCCCGGCCTGCTCCTCGAAGACGACGAGGGCCTCGATCCCGGCCTCGTCCAGCACCAGGTTCTGGCGGTCGGTCGACTGCTGGTCCGTCGACCCCCGCTCGTAGACCAGGTCGGCCATGCCGCTCCCTGTTGTGGTGGCCGCATTCGACCCTAGTACTCAAGCCGTAGATCGTGACCTCGATGGTGAGGGGCGCCGAGGCGACAGTCGGACAGCGTCGACCATCTGGCCGAGACCGCCCACGCCGTCGGCTCCTTCTCCCTCTACCCGAGTTCACCGAGACGGAGGGCGTCCCTTATCTCGCTGAGCTTCGCGGTCGTCGCAGGGGTCTGCTCCTGCGCTTGTTCAACGAGTCGGAGGGCATCGTCAATCTCGCTGAGCTTCGCCGAGGACAGGACGGCCGCCCGCTCTATCAGGTCGTCCCGTGACACAGTGGTCAGCCACGTGCAAGGGGTGAGGCCTGGACGCGGGAACGCGAGCCGCAGCACGCCTTCGAACGGCACTCCTTCACCGGCGCCCACCATCACTTCGATGCCCAGACCGCTGATGTCGACGCCCGCCGGAGCGACGACCTGCATCACCCGGATCCCGGACGCGTCGTCTCCCGACAGGAGTACGACCAACCTCCGCTCGTCGAACTGGACCCACCAGACTTCGCCACGTTGCACAAGTCCTCCAGACACAGGGCGGCAGACAGGCGCTGCGCGAGCCTGACGCGCTGTGGAGACGGGTGCGGCCACCGTTGATCATCGGTGTGTGAAGACTGAAGATCACGCGTTGGCCGCAGGTCACAGCGTAAACCCTGCCCACTGGCAGGAGGCGTTCGAGGGCCTGATGAGCCGGAAAGCGGGACGGTTCACGTGGGTCGAATCCCGGCGCCGAGCCCGGAAGTTGGTACTCGGCCTGCTGTCGGACCTGCCGCGCAAGAACTGCTGGACCATCGCCGAGTGGGCCGGGGACAGGACCCCGGACGGCATGCAGCACCTGCTCGGGCGGGCCAAGTGGGACGCCGACCAGGTCCGCGACGACGTGGGTGACCACGTGGTGGAGCATCTGCACGACGACGAGGCGGTGCTGGTGGTCGACGAGACCGGCGACGTGGAGAAAGGCACCGACACTGTCGGTGTCCAGCGCCAGTACATCGGCACCGCCGGACGCGTCGAGAACAGCCAGGTAGCCGTTTACCTCGCCTACTCGACCCCGCGAGGGCACGCGGCGATCGACCGGGAACTCTATGTTCCGCGTTCCTGGACCTCCGACCCCGACCGCTGCCGGGCCGCCGGACTCGGTGACAAGACGGAGTTCGCGACCAAGCCAGAGCTGGCCGCCCCGGACGGGCCTGCCGCCGGGCGTCGCGGCAGCGAACGGGGTGAGAGTTCCGCGAGCTTCTCGTAGCAGGTCAGGGCGGCGGCCATGGCCAGGCTTCGGCTCTGCCATTCGTTGCGGACCATGTACGGGATCTTGAGACCACGAGCAGCCCATGGCAGGCTCATGCCGCATGATCGATGAATTCGCGAAAGACAACCTGCACGGGAGACTGCGGCGGGACCGCAAGGCGCTGCTCTGGAAACTCGACGGCTTGTCCGAATACGACGCCCGCCGACCTTTGACAGCGACCGGGACCAACCTCCTCGGCCTGGTCAAACACGTGGCCACCGTCGAGGCCAGGTACTTCGGCGAGGTCTTCGACCGCCCTTCCCCGGAACCGCTGCCCCGGTGGCAGGACTCCGACGGCAGCGATCTGTGGGCGGCCGAGGACGAGACCCGCGATCAGATCATCGGGTTCTACCGGCGCACGTGGGAACACTCGGACACGACGATCAACGAGCTTCCCCTCGACGCCCCCGGCCACGTGCCCTGGTGGCCGGAGCCTTATCCCAGCACGAACCTGTTCGCCGTCATGGTCCATGTCCTCGGCGAGTCCATCCGGCATGCCGGGCACGCCGATATCCTGCGCGAGGGCCTCGACGGCCGGACCGGGGTGCGCGCCGAACACGAGAAGCGGATCGACGAGGAAGCCCGTGCAGCCTACTGCGCGAAGATCGAGCAGGCCGCCAGGTCGGCCGCGCCGATCAAGGATTAGAGGTTGTCTCACGTGACGGCCGACTTTCGGCACGTCGCCCGCCACCGCGCATCGCCGCTTCACGGTATGGACCGAGGCCGGCCTGTGACGTCCGATCCCGCCGGGGACCACGGCGGCGCCGACCCGTCGAACTCCGCGCGGACAAGGCGTACTTCTCCGCCGAACACTCAACTACCGCCGCCTCACCGTCCGAGACGAACGAAAGGGCTCGCACCTCCTCGCGGTCCTCGGCCTGTCCGCCGCCCTGACCTGCTACGAGAAGCTCGCGAAACGTGCTCGATGGCGCCGGTCGCCTCGCCGGATCTTCCCCCTTTTCCCGAGCGCGGCAAAACATCGCCGGTATCCAAGGGCGCGCTCGGCATAAGGCGGGCGGGCATCGGGAGCGCAATGAGCGATATACGGAACGGCGGAATGCGTGACACGCCATACGGTCGGCCGTCATGGAGCAGTCGTAGGGTCATGGATTACCAAATAAGTCAAGATCCGTAAGGTCATGGCTGGCCAAGTAAGTCAAGACTTACCTTTAGGGAACATTGACCGTAGGGTGTGGCTCGAATCGAAGGAGCCCCCTGTTGTCGAAAATGAATGATTCCGCTGCGAGTGCGGTTGAATCGGAGCGGGATTACGTGTCCTCCCTATATGAGTTGCTCACCGAGCGGCTTTCCGAGGCGCGAGTACACCGAGCGAGTGTGCTGAAAGCCCCGGCGGAAGGCGCCGGTGAGGCATACGAGAGAGAAATCGCCGCCGAGCGTCTGGCCAAGGAAATCGGCCGGCTGGAGGGCGCCGAAAAAGGGCTGGTCTTCGGGCGCATCGACTGGACGGACGGCACGGCCCTGCGCATCGGGCGGATCGGACTGCATACGGAGGAGGATGACCTGCCTCTGCTCGTGGACTGGCGCGCGAACGCGGCGCGGCCCTTCTACGAGGCGACACCGGTCCACCCTATGGACCTGCGGCGGCGCCGGCACCTGCGCCTCGAGGAGCGCACGGTCGTCTCGGTGAGCGACGAACTGCTGGACGGGACCGCCCCGACCGACGAGGACGTCGTGGGGGACGGCCCGTTGACCGAGGCTCTGTCGGCACGGCGTACGGGCAGGATGCACGCGGCCGTCGCGACGCTGCAGGCCGAGCAGGACGAGATCGTCCGCTCCACCCACCGCGGGGTGACCGTCGTGCAGGGAGGGCCCGGCACCGGCAAGACGGTGGTCGCCCTGCACCGGGCGGCGTATGTCCTGTACGCGTTCCCGCGCGCCGCGGAGGAGGGTGTCCTGGTGGTGGGCCCGAACGCCCGGTTCCTCGACTACATCTCCCAGGTCCTTCCCTCGCTCGGAGAGAACGACGTCGTTCTGGCGACCTGCGGGGAACTGGCCGGAGTGTCCACGGACACGGTGGACCCGTTCGAAACGGCGCGTCTCAAGGGCAGCTCCGACCTCGCCGACGCCTTGGCCGGCCTGCTGCGCGTCCACCAAGCCCCCGCCGGTGACTTCACCGTGCGGGTCGGACAGGAACTGGTTCACCTGTCCGGCGAGGAAGTCGCCACGGCACGCGACGCCGCCGTGGCAGCCGCACCGGGGCACAACCCCGCGCGCCAGGTGTTCAGGGAGCTCTTGGTCGACGCCGTCACCAACACGATGCAACGAGACATGGGCGACCTCCTGGAGCAGATCGACGCCGATGCCGCCAGGATGACGGGCATGGACCTCGACCGGTTCACGGGAGCCGCCCAGCGCCGTGCCGAAGGCGCGGCCGACTCGGGTCCGGTCCACGAGCTGGACCTGGACGCCATCCGAGCCGATCTCCTCGACGACGCCGACGTCGACCGAGCGGTCGAGGTGTTGTGGCCGCGGCTGGTGCCCGGTGACCTCGTGAAGGCGCTCCTGGCGAACGCCGGCGCTCTCGCCGAGCGCCTGCCCCGCCTGACCGCGCAGGAGCGGTCCCTTCTGCTGCGCGGTCCGGACGACCCGTGGACCGATGCCGATGTGCCGTTGCTGGACGAGGCGGCGAGCCTGGTCGACGGCCCCCCCGAGCGGACGTACGGGCACGTCGTCGTCGACGAGGCGCAGGAACTGACCGCCATGCAGTGGCGGATGATCGTCCGCCGCTGCCCGGCGAGGGCGATGACGCTGGTGGGTGACTTCGCCCAGGCAGGCCCGGTCGCGGCAGCACGCGACTGGAAGGAAGCGCTGAGCCCCCACGTCGGGCCGCGGTTCAAACTGCACAACCTGACCGTCAGCTACCGCACCACGCAGGAGATCCTGGAGAGCGTCCGGGACCTGCTCACGCGGATCGCTCCGGACCAGAAGCCCACACGGTCACTGCGAAGCGGTGAGAGCCCTCGCACCGTGACCACTCCTCCGGACGGGTTGGTGACCGCCGTCGTTCAGGAACTCCGCGCCCAGAGCACCGCGCACCCGGGTGAGCTCCTGGGAGTGATCTGCGCGGACACCAGGGTGAGCGAGCTGACGGCCCAAGGCATCGCTCACCACGCACGCATCGTGCCGGCGTCCGAAGCACGCGGCCTGGAATTCGACGGGGTCGTCGTCATGAACCCCGAGGAAATCATCACGGCCCGCCCCGGTGGCGATAGGGACGTGTACGTGGCCCTGACCCGGGCCACCAAGCGCCTCTGCACCATCACCGTCCAGCCCGCCTGACGACCCGGCGCCCGCGTCGTCGCCCCGGGCGCACCCGGCGCGGTACAGACACCGGCCCACGCGCACGGGGCTGCTCGCCGCCTCACCGCTCGTGGTGGGCGAACTCGGGTATCTCGTTGGTCTTCGCACTGATCTCGCGCAAAGCAGCGGTCAAGGCATCGTGGTGGCGTACGGCGGTCAGCACGAAGACGCGACCCGTCCGCGCGGACCCGCTCCGCGCAGGCATTCGCCGTCCACGGCGTAGGCCGCACGGCGCGGTCGCGGCCGGGCCGCCTCGCGCGGCGATGCGGCGAGGCGGCGCCGCCCACGCTGCCTAAGGATCTCTCTTCCCAGCCCGCCGCCACGCAGCTGAGGCGGCAGGCGGAAGAGGCCCCCCAGGAGGGGAGGGGGGCGGTCAGCCCTTCCCGTCAGAGACCGAGGACTTGGGAGGCCAGGGCGGTCCCCCTCACGCGAGCCTCGATCTTGGCGAAGGCGAGGTCGCGTGAGGTGGAGGTGTCGTCGGCGAAGGGCGAGAATCCGCAGTCGTCGCAGGTGCCCAACTGGTCGACCGGGATGTACCGGGCGGCGAGCAGTACGCGGTCGCGTACCTCTTCCGGCGTCTCGACGTTGGCGCCGATCGGATCCGTCACACCGACGAACACGCGGATCCCAGGACGCAGTTGGTCAGAAATGATCTTGAGGACGCGTTCCGGGTCGGACTCGCTCGCCAGCTGGACGTAGAAGTTACCGGCCTTCAGTTGGAAGAGCCTCGGCAGCAGGCCCGCGTAGTCCACGTCCAGGCTGTGCGTGGAGTCGTGGTCCCCTCCCGGGCAGGTGTGCACACCGATGCGGGACCGGTCCTCCTCGCCGAACCGGCCGAGCACCTCGTTGTTGAGCCCGATGAGGTCATCGAGCAGGCCGCCTGACGGGTCCAGCTTGAGGGACAGCCGCCCTTCGGTGAAGTCCAGTTGCACGCTGTGGGCGCCGGCCTCCAGGCAGCCGCGGATGTCTGCCTCGGCCTCGTCGGCGAGGTCGCTCAGGAAGGTCTCACGGGGGTAGCCGGCGATGGGGTCGGCCGGGTAGAGCAGGCTGAGGGCGGACGGCGCGATGACCGCCTGCTTGACCGGGCGATCGGTGTGGCGCTGGGCGTCGCGCAGGTACGTCTCCGCACGGACCTTGTAGCGGAACGGCCCCGAGGTCAGGCGCGGGAGCTGCCGGGTGTGGCCGTCGGCGAAGGGGATGACGGCGCCGTCCTGGGCGAGGGTGGTGAGCCCTGTGAGGGGGTAGGTGAGGAAGCTGGGCTTTGCCTGTTCCCCGTCCACCAGGACGGGGCAGCCCAGCGTCTCCAGCCGGGTGAGGGTGTCGACCGTGGCCTGTTCCTGGATCTTGGTCAGTTCCGCTTCGGACAGCCGCCCTAAGGCGTGTTCGTTGAGGGCCTCCTGCAGGGAACGAGGCCGGGGGATGCTGCCGATGGGCTCGGTGGGGATGCTCATGGCCCGGACCCTAGGAGGCGCCGGAGACCCGGGCAAGGGGGCCCAGGCCGGGTGTACCGGTCCGCGCCCGGCCGGAACCGCGGCAGCGTGCTGGGCCGCGAGCAGGATCGCCGCAGGTCACCGTTGATCGGCGGAGTGATCGATGGGCGGCCGTCCGGAACCGGGGCCGCTGTTCGACCAGAGGGAGTGCTGGCGACAGTTCACTGAATCGACGCCTCGCAGTACGGGCGTCGCGTTGACCCGGACAGGACCTTTCCGTCGTGAAGCGCACCTCTTCCGTTCGCCTGCTCGGAACTCACCCGGCACGTGAGTCTGTACGTCCTTGCCGACCTGGGGAGACATCCGCTGATGGCAACGTTCTGACGACGGCCGCCCGCCCAAGCACGGCCCGGGACCCGGCCGGCGCCGTCCGCGCACGCCTCGTCGCTCACCGAAGCCGACCGTCACGAGTTCTGCGTTTGACGACAGCCCGGCACGGGGCTGCACTGGATTCATGGACGCTGCGGCGACTCCGTCCTAGGGAGAGCAGCGATGACAACCATGGAGAGTTTCAACCTTCTGCAGCCGTACAAGATCGCCGAGGAGACGTTCGTCATCCCGTGGGCCCTTGAGGCCCCGCCGGTCGGCCACTTCCCGATGAACTCGATGGTGATCCGGGGAGCCGAACCGGTCCTCGTGGACACCGGGGCGCCCGCGGTGCGCTCCCAGTGGCTGGAGGCAGCCTGGTCCGTCGTGGATCCTCTGGACGTACGGTGGATCTTCCTCACCCACGACGACCGCGACCACGCCGGCAACCTCCTGGCGGTCCTCGCGGCATGCCCGAACGCGACCCTGCTGACGACGTGGTTCTCCATCGGCCGCATGGCCGAGGAGTGGGAGACGCCCATCAACCGGTGCCGCTTCATGACCGACGGCGACACGATCGACGCGGGCGACCGCACCCTGGTCGCCAAACGACCGCCCCTGTACGACAACCCCACGACCCGCGCCCTCTTCGACTCGAAGACAAGCGTCCTGTGGGCCGTCGACACCTTCGCCACGAACGTGCCGACCCCCATGCCCGAAACAGCAGCGATGTCGCCAGACGAATTCCGCGACGGTCAGCTCTTCGGCGGACGCCTGGTCTCCCCCTGGGTCGCCCTGCTGGACGCCCAGAAGTTCGGGACGGTCGTCACCGACTTCCAGCACCTGAACGCCGATGTCATCGCCGGCTGCCACTGCCCGGTCCTCCGCGGCCCCCAGATCCCCGAGGCCTACGACCTCCTCCGCCGGCTCCCCGAAATCCCGCCGTGGGCAGAGTTCACCCAGGCCGACCTCGACCAGTGGATGACGGTTGCCGAGAGCTCGGTCCCACCGGAGCAGCCGCGGCCGTCGGGGACGTGAGTGCCTGCTTATGGCCGCAGAGGGACCCGTGCTGCCCACGGCGAGGGCGAGCCGACACAGACGAGGGCCGGGCCGGCAGGTGTCCTGGGAGCGAGCCACCGTCGCGGCGCATTCGAAGCTGCCGGCCACCCGTGTCGGCGTCCACCTACTCCAGCCAGCCGCACCGTCGCGTTCACCTCGTCCTCGTTCGGGAGCCCCAGGAACGTGTCCAGCAGTCGCCTCCCGATGTGCCGCGCGTCCCAGACGGCGGCCCGTTCCAGGCCGACGCACTCCTCGGGGGCGGCCGGTCGTTCGAGGCCCTCCGAGTCGTAGATCACGCCCGATCTTCTCCCACTGGTCGCCGGGGCGGACTCGGACGCTCTGCACGAACAGGAACGTCGTCGCGTCGAGGGCGTCGAGGGCGTCGAGATCGTCGGACGGCTCCGTCGTGCGGTAGTCGTAGAAGCCGGTGTACGGCTCCGTGAGCTCCCTGCCGTAGCCGTACGAGCCGTCGGGGAGGGGGCGTCCCCTTCGTTCCGTGCCGCTTGATCTTCTCGGAGTGGTACGGGCGGTCGGCCGCAATCCGGTCTATCGGGAGCGGAGTGCCGTCCAGGATCAGGAATGCACACGGGCCTCTGCCGGCCGCTGCTGCGGCCGGTTCGGGTTTCTGCTTCTCAGCGCAGTTGCTCGGCCAGTCCGATGATGATGCCCTCCGGGCCGCGGATGTAGCAGACCAAGTAGTCGTCCTCGAACCGGGCGATCTCGCCGACGAGTTCGGCGCCGTGAGGGCGCAGGCGGGCAACGGTGTCCTCGATGTCGTCGACGGCGAACATGACGCGATGCGTGCCCGGAATGTTGTGCGGGCGGTTGCGCGGCCCGGCGCTGATCGCCGCGGGGCTGCGGTACTTCGCCAGCTCGAGCCGACTGTGACCGTCCGGGGTCCGGATCATCGCGATGTCACAGCGGACGCCGTCGAGGCCGGTGCACTGGTCGGCGAAGAGGCCCTCGACCGCCGCCCTGCCCTCCAGCTCCATACCGAGTTCCACGAAGAACGCGATGGCGGCATCCATGTCCTCGACGACGATGCCGACGTTGTCCATCCGCTGGATCGCCATGCCGGCTTCTCCTTCTTCCTCGTGCGGCCGGTGGTGGCCGCTGATGTCCCTGGGACGGAGCCGGTGGCACGTTCTCGACATCCTCATCCTCAGACCGCCGAACTCAGATCAGCCGCAGCGTCCCTCGACGATTCGCAGCGTGCGCGCTTGAGCATTGCGCCTCCGCAATTAATGACCTGCGGTGCGCCTGGCGGAGGCGTCAGCGTGCTTCCTGAGCGTCACCGAAGCGGAGAGTCGGACGTCCGTCATCCGGGCGCCGTCCGCCCGGAGCCGGTCTGCGCCTCGGTGCGGTGGCGTACGACGGTCGTGAGGGCCGCGAGCCGGGTCGACACCACGGGCGCCGGCGGCACCGGGTCCTCGATGCGCCGGGCGGCCTCCGGTAGCGCGGCGATGTCGGTCTCGAAGCGGGTACGGGAGGCCGTCAGGGTGGTGGGCGGTTCCGTGCGGAGCCCGCCGCGCATCACGGTCCGCAGCAGCGGTTCCGTGCCCTCGGGCGGCTCCTCGTTCCTCAGGCCGATGACGTCGTTGAGGCCGGGATCGCGGAAGACCTGCTTCGGGGCCGGAGCGGTGCCCTTCGCCGCCGAGAGCTTCATGACGGGCCGGCCGTCGTACTCGACCAGTTTGTAGGCCGCGTCCAGGTACGGGGCGTCGGCGGCCGTGCCGACCTTCGTTCCCACGGCGTACGCGTCGATCGGCGCCCCTTCCCGTACGAGCCGGTCGACGCCGTACTCGTCCAGACCGCCGCTCGCGATGATCCGCACGTCCCGCAGCCCCGCCGCGTCGAGGGCGGCACGGGCCCGGTGGGCCTGGGCGCCCAGGTCGCCGCTGTCGAGGCGGATCCCGCACTCCGGGCCGAGCCCGAGGTCCGCGAGCACGCGTGCTGCCGTCGCGACGCCGCGATCGGTGTCGTAGGTGTCGACGAGGAAGGTCACCGGGCCCGGATGCGTGCGGGCGAAGGCGCGGAACGCCTGCTCCTCGGAGCCGAAGGCCTCGATGTACGAGTGGGCCATCGTGCCCGCCGCCGGGATGCCGTACCGGCGCGCGGCGGCGACGTTGCTCGTACCGGCGAAGCCCACCAGTGCGCACAGGCGGGCCGCCTGGACGCCCGCCTCAGGACCGTGGGAGCGGCGCAGGGAGAAGTCCACCAGGGGCCGACCGGCCCCGGCGAGCACGCACCGGGCCGCCTTCGACGCGACCGCCGTCTGATGACAGACGAGGGACAGCAGATACGTCTCCACGAGCTGGGCCTGCGGCAGCGGTGCGGTGACCTCCAGGAGCGGCTCTCCGGCGAACACGAGCCGGCCTTCGGGCACCGCACGGACCTGGCCGTCGAAGGACAGACCGCGGAGCGGTGCGAGGTCCTCCACGGGCCGCCGCAGTGCCTCCGCGAACTCCTCGACGTCGGAGCCGCTCACCCGGAAGCGGGAGAGGTAGTCCAGGGCCGGTTCGAGTCCCGCGGCGACGAGGAATCCGCGACCCGGTGGGAGGTCGCGCACGAAGAGACTGAATGTGGCCGGTGCGCGCATGTCCTCCCGCAGGTAAGAGAGCGCCATCGTGACCTCGTACAGGTCGGTGGTGGTCACCTGGGACATGCTTCGAGCATGCGTGGCGGATCCGCGACCCGCATCGGGAACGCCGGACACGGTCAGGTTCGTCGAGAGGTGAGTCGGCACCGTACGTCCACGACGCCTTCGACCGCACGTGCCAGGCGTTCTGCGAGCGGGAGGCGCGCCCTGTCACGGACCTCGCCGGACAGGGTCACGACACCGGCACTGACCTGGACGGCGACCTGGTGACAGGAGAGCGCGGCGCTGCTCGTGGTCAGCGACCGCGCCCGGCGGCCGGCGTATCCCCGGCAGGCGCATGGGGGTGACGGGCCACATTGCCGGCTTCGGGTGCTGCGGGGGTGTCGAAGGGACTCTTGGAGCGGGGATTGGCGCGCTTGTTCCCGGGCACCGGGGGCAGGGCCGTGGCTTCGGACGTCGGGAGGGAGTCGCAGTACGCCGGGACATCCTTGCCGCCGGCCGCGGCGAGCAGACGCTTCCAGGCCGTGGCTTCCATGGCCCTGCCCCTGCCCAGGGCTTTCTCGTACGCGCCACAGAGAGGCTCGCCCGTCGATGCCGACTGGGTGGCGACGGCGTGGGGAACGGGGTGTGTGGCGGGGGCTCGGGGAGGGGACGGCGAACCTGAGAGTGGGGGTTCGGGCCGCGGGCTTGCGGGTTCCTCCGACGGCAGGGGAGCGGAGGTGGTGCGGTGGGGCTTGGGTTCGCGGGCCTCGGTCTCGTCGAAGAGGTCGAGCGGAACGGCTGCGGCGATCGCTACGCCGCCCAGGGTCAGGCTTGCGACGAGGGCTCCGAGCGCGGTCTTCAGTGACCGGCCCGAGCGGCGTTCCGATACGGGACGCCAGTCCTCGCGGCGTCGGGTGCGCCGAGACGTGTGCAGGCCCGTGTCCCGGGCCGTACGGAACGCGGTGACGGCTGCTCGGGTCGAGGCGTCGTCCACGTCCGTGGGCCGCAGGGCAGCGGCCAGTGCCGCTTCGATGTCGTCGTGTTCCCGCATACCGTTGTCACCTCTCATCCCTTCAGTTCCTTCGCGAGCCGCTTCAGTCCGCGGTGCGCGGCGGAGCGTACAGCTCCGACCCGCTTTCCCAGCACTCGGGCCGCCGCGGGTCCGTCCAGCCCGATGACCACCCGCAGCAGTACGGCCTCGGCCTGGTCCCGGGGGAGCCCGGCGACCAGGGCCAGTGCCTCGGCGGTGGATATCGCCTCCAGGGCCTCGCCTGCCGTCTCCCGCGGGGCGCGCAGATCGAGCACGTCCTGTTCCAGCGGGGCCGTTGATGGTCGGGAGCGCAGGCGCCGTAGGTGGTCCAGAGCGCGGTGGCGGGCGATGGTCGCGGTCCAGCCACGGAACCCGGCACCGTCTCCACGGAACCGCCCCAGGTCGCGGGCTATCTCGAGCCAGGCGTCGGAGGCGACGTCTTCGGCGGACTCGCCGACGAGTCCTCGCAGATATCCCAGCAGCCCGGGCTGCACGATCCGGTACGCGTCGGCGAACGCTTCGTCGTCACCGTCCTGTGCACGCTTCACCGCATGCTGCAGAGCGGGGTCGTCCGCCCTCAAATGATCTTCCTTCGGTCTTTCCCCGTCACGCTGTCCAGTGCTTCACCTTACGCGGCCGCCGGTCGTCGGCCGCACCCCGCGACAGCGGCGGGCGCCGCGCACGCCCCGGGAGCAACAGGAAGAACTCGTACGCGGATTCGTCGGGGCCCAACTCAAAGCGGTTGACCACCTTGCCCAGCGGGTTCCACGCCAGTCCGTCGGGCATGCGGACGCCGACCGGTTGCCGGAACAGCTCGGACGTCGCGGCGTCGAAGTCGACCCAGCGGGCACGGGCCTGACGGACGAGTACCTCGCCGACGTACGCGCCGAGTTCGTGGAGGATCGGCGCGGCCGCGACCGGGTCGTCGCCCCCGCGTCGCAGCCCGTCCACCACGCGATCGACGATCCGAAGGCTGGTCCCGGAGAAGTCGAGGGGGAGCCGTGCCTGTGCGGTCGCGCGGGATGCGAACGCGGAGGCGTACCGGCTCATGTCGGCGGCCCGCAGCGTGTGGCTGACGTGGTCCATCGGTTCCACCCTTCGTGCGCGAACCGGTGCGGTTCTTCCCGGTCCTCCGTGGCTCTGGGGGGCGTCGGTTCTCCGGACCCTCCCGATAACCCAGCGGAACCGGATGCCGGATCATCACGGGTTCGCTCTGTGAGCGCCGCCACATCCTGAAGGAACGGCTGACGGGCGCTGTCGGGGACCTTGCTGGTCCAGGGTGCGGCCGGGACTCCTGGGTGGCCGGGACTCCTGGGTGGCCGGAACTCCTGGGTGGCCTTGGCGACGGCCGGCCGCCGACCGCCTTGACGCGATCCTTCGCCCTCATGGCAATCGCCCCCAGGAAACCTGGGGGCGATCACTCCTCACATGTGTGCGATTCGGCTGCCGATCAGTCGATGCGGTCGCTCAGGCCCACAACCTGGGGGGAATCGCCGGGGAAGTCCCCGGGCATGCCGGGTACGTGGATGGTCCGCCGGTACACGCCGGCCAGGAACTCGACGGCGCCGACGGGGAATTCCGACCAGTCGCCGTTGTCTCCGCGGACGACCACCGGCCACGCGTCCGGGTCCGAGGGGCTCGTCCTCCAGTAGATGGAGTCTCCCGAGTGGGAACTCGCCCAGCCCAACAGGCCACCGGGCTGAGGGAAGGGAACGTAGTCTTCGGTGTCGCCCATCTCGTGCAGATCCTGAAGGATCTCGTCATTCCTTGACTCGGACGCCCATGACGCCTCGGTGCCGGGCCGGGGAACGGACACCACCAGGAAGTCGTCGATGAGCAGGACCGGATACGCCTCCGCCAGAGAGCGGAAGTCCGACGGCAGCGCCGTGCCGAGGTCCGCCTCCAGGACGGCCCAGTCGACGCTACGTCCGCCTGCGACGCGCCACCGCGTCATCGAAGGAAGCGCTGCTTCCAGCTCTTCGACCCTCAGCACGTCGTCTGCCAATCCGTGATGTTCTTGACCACAATGTTCTCGAACAGTACTCCGTCCTCGGTGTAGGCGGACATCGTGATGCTGTCCGGTATACCCGTGGTGTGGCTGTAGTTGACCTTTCCTGTGTACATGACCCATTTCTGGGCGGCCAGCTGCTTCTCCATCTTGATCTCGCAACGCCGCATGCCACTCTTGTTCATGCGCGAGAACCCGGTGAACAGGTTCTCGTCGACCCAGTCGCCGCCCACCTTGTCGCCGACGATATGGGTGCGGTCGAAGATGTTCCCCTTGCCCGACCTGGGGGTGTTCTGCGCGCCGTCCGGGAATCCGTACACATTCACCGAGCCGGTGTCCCTGTCCGCGAGAGGGGCCTTGAGGTCGCTCGGGCAGATCAGCGCAGTCGCTCCCTGGGCCCGCCCGGCGCCGTCGAGCGGCTGGTACTGGAAGCGGGACGACTTCGGGTCGGAGTCACACCGCTGCTTGTTGTCCGTGTCCGTGCCCGAGCCGTCACCCGGCCGGGGTCCGGGACGCGGTTGCGTTGTCGGAGCAGGAGCCGGAGCCGCCTCGTCGTCGGCTTCCTCCATGGCTTCGTCGATGGCGTCACCGATGGCGTCGATGGTGGCCTCGACCGCGACGGTCACGGCTGCGGCCACGATGGCCGCCCCGATCGCGGCGCCCACGACGGCGGCTACCGGCACCAGAACGGCGAACCAGACGATATGACCGTCCAGTTCGACCAGGCTGGTCGGATTGCCGCCGGTGAAGGCGTACCTGTTCCCGGTGTACGGGTCCATGCCGAGGTTCATGTCGGCGAGGGCGCCGGTGTACATGTCCCGGGTGGTGAAGCGGTTCAGGCCCGGGCTGTAGTCGCGGAAGCCCATGTCGTACGTGCCGGACTGGGTGTCCCAGCGCTTGGAGTTGTACCGGTAGGGGTTGTACTCCTCCTTGCCGGGGTTTCCGGCGTCCGGCTTGTCGACGCCGGTGAACTCGGACGTGTCGTCGCTGCCGTAGGCGGTGTAGCCGTACGTGGACTTGGTGTTCCCGTTCGCGTCGGTCACCGCGTCGACGTCCGTGCGACGGTTGTAGCTGTAGTAGGCGTCCTCGGTCGTGCCGTCCGTGTTGCGCTTGACCTGGGAGAGCCGCTCGCCCCACGGGCTGTACTGGTAGGAAGCGGTCAGTTGGCCCGCGACCTCCTCACCGAGCACCTCGCTCGACAGACCGAGGTAGCTGAAGCTGGTCGTCTTGCCGTCGGCGGTCTTGGACTGCGTGCGGCCGAGGGGGTCGAAGGCGTACTTCGTCGACTGCATCGCGCCGGTCCCGTCCATCTTCTGGGACTCGACGACGTGGTCGAAGCCGTCGTACACGCTGCGTCCGACGACCTTGCCCGCACTCGTGACCGTTTCCTGGCGGCCGAACGGGTCGTAGTTGTACTGGAACGACGTGCCGGCCACCGACGCGCTCAGCAGTCGGTTGCGGTCGTAGGTGAACGTCGTGGGTGTGCCCTTGACGTTCTGGCTGACGACGTTGGCGTTGTCGTCGTGGACATAGGTGTCCGTGCCCGCGCCGTTGCCCGTCTTGACCGACTTGGCGAGGCGGTCGACGGGGTCGTAGGTGTAGTCGGTGGTGGAGTCGAGGTACGCCGCGTGGTTGTCGGCGTTCATCTTCTTCGCCACGTCCTGCGCCACGTTGCCGTGGGCGTCGTAGGAGTAGGAGTGCGAGGCGACCAGAGAGCCGGCGGCCTTCTTCTCCGTGGTGCTCCTGACCGCGCCGTCGAGGTAGTAGGCGTAGTCGACGGTGTTGTCGTTGGCCTTGGTCTCCCGCAGGACCTGACCGCGGTCCGTGTACGTGTACGACGTGACCTTGGGGGCGGGGTCCGTGGGCGTGTTGCCGATCGAGACCGTCTTGGTCAGATCACGTATGTCGTACGTGTACTGCGAGAACTGGTCGGGATGGGTGACCGAGAGCGGCTGGCCGGTGGAGTCGTAGGTGTAGGCGGTGCTCTTCTTCTCCTGGCCCGACAGCGACTCGGTGACCTTCTGGATCTGGTCCAGGCCCGTGTACGCGATGGCGTACGTGTCGATCTTGGCGCCCGGTGTGGTGTCGTCGATCGACGTCAGGTTGCCGTTGACGTCGTAGGCGTAGGCGAAGGTCCGCTTCTCGTTATCCGTTTCGCCCGAGTTGTTGCGAACCAGCTTGACGCCGTCGGCAACGACCGCGCCCGTGCTGTTCTGGAACAGCTGGAGCTTGGCCGCGTTGCCCTGGGTGAAGGCGAACGAGCCGAGGCTGACCCAGGCGCCCGCGTCCTTGCTCTGGTCCCGGACCACGTCCGTGGTCGTGCCGTCGGACTTGGTGAGCGTGTACGTGGCGGCTGTGGCCGCGCCGGCGACCTGGGGATACCTGACGTAGGCCGTGTAGGTGCCGTCCTTGGGGATGTTCAGCGTCCAGGTGAACGCGTCGGATCCGGTTCCGGCGGCGTGGATCCGGTGGTCGTAGCCCTGCTGCCCGGTCAGGTTCGCCTTCGTCCACGTTCCGGTCGAGGCGGTGTTCTGCGTGTCGGAGTTGTCCACGAGGGTGACGCCGCTGCCCACCGGCACACCGGCGTCCGACTTCGACTTCAGTTTGCCGTCCGGGTAGAACGACCACGTCATCGTGCGGTTGGACGAGCCGCCCGCAGAGGTCAGGGTCCGGGCCGTCTGGCGACCCAGCTCGTTGTAGTCGTACGTGGTGACGATGTCCCACGGGTCGGTGGTGGACTTGGTCCAGCCGTTGTCGTAGTAGCTGAAGGAGGTGTCGTTGCGGACCGTCTGGCCCTCGGACGGCGGCGTCGAGGTCTTCTCGACCCGGCCCACCGCGTCGTAGAACGTCTGGGTGTAGACGTTCGGGTCGTTGTAGCGGGCATCAGCCGGGTCGTACGGCTGGAACTGCTTCACCGGGCGGTTCATCACGTCGTACTCGGTACGCATGGTGAAGTCGTCCGTGGCGGCCGTCTCCGTACCGCGCGGTGTGATCACCTTGACGGTGTTGCCGGCCTGGTCGTACTCGTACTTGGTCGTCCGGTAGGTGATGTTCGGGCTGGTGCCGGTATGCGGAGCCTTGATCTGTGTCTTCTTGCCGCGCTCGTCGTAGGTGACCAGGGTCTTGTTGTTGTCGGCGTCCTCGGTCGAGACGACCAGCGAGTCCTTGTCGTACGTACGCGAGTTGGTCTTGCCCAGCGGGTCGGTGACCGAGACGGACCGGTGGTTCAGGTCGTATGCGGTCTTGGAGGTGTAGTCGGTGGTGTCGGTGGTCGCGGTCTTCTTCGGGTCGATGACCGTGACGAGGTTGCCGACGTTGTCGTACTCGTAGGAGATCTTGTCACCGGCGAAGTTGACCACCGAGGTGAGTTCGTAGATCTCGTTGTAGTGGTGAGTGGTGACGTAGTCGTCCGGGTTCGCGGTGGTGGCGGTTCCCTTCGGCTGGGTGGTCTTCCTCAGGTGACCGGTCTTGTCGTACGTGTAGTCGGTCCTGCGCTCCGGACCGGTCGGCGTGTCCTTGGGGTCCGACGACGAGACCATCTGGTCCGCGGCGTCGTACGTCGCCGACATCACCGCACCGTTGGGAGCGGTCGAGGACAGGACGTTGTCGTTGGCGTCGTAGACCGGGGCCGGGGTGGTGACCACGACACCGGATGCCTGGTCCTTGGGCACCGTCTTGCCCAGCGGACGGCCGAACGTGTCGTACGTCTGCGTGGTGCTCTTGTCGAGCGCGTCGGTGACCCGGGTGACCTGGCCACGCGCGTCGTAGACGAAGGCCGACGTCTTGTTCAGTGCGTCCGTGATGGTGCTCGGGAAGCCGACCGGGCCGAAGCCGCCGTAGTGGGTCGGGTTGCCGTTCGGGTCGGTCGACTTCGTCAGCTGGCCGAAGGCGTCGTACTCGTAGGACGAGGTGTAGTCACCGGCGGTGGTGGTGGCGACGCCCTTGGGGTCGGTGACTGTCTTCAGGTTGCCGAACGGGTCGTACCCGAACTGCCAGGTGCGGCCCTCCGGGGAGGTCTTGCGGAAGAGGTCGGCCGAGAAGCCGTCCAGGCGGATCTGGTACTCGAACTTCTGCGCGTTCGCCGGGTAGATGCCCGGGGCGCAGTCACCGGACGGGGGGACCCCGGCCTTGTTGTTCTCCGCGTCGCGCTTCCAGAGCGGGTAGCCCGTCTTCGGGTCGTAGCAGTACGCGGTCTTGGCGCCGTTGGCCTCCTCCAGGTAGACGACGTTGTTGTCCGCGTCCCACGACATCTTCGTGGACTGCGACTTGGCGTTCGTCGTCTGGACCGGACGGCCGAAGTCATCCGCCACGTAGTCGGTGGCGCGCGACTCGGCGTCGGCGACCCTGGTGTCGGTGAACTTGGGGTTCGTGGCGTTCACGGCATAGGTGAAGCCCGTAGTGCCCTGCAGACGGTCCGTGACCGACTTGGCCCACCAGTGGTACTTCGGGTCGTCACCGGTCTGCGGCGCGTAGTAGGCCAGGTTCGTCGCGTTGCCTCGCGGATCGGTGGCCTTGACCAGCTTGACGTTCTTGTTCCCCTGCGTGGCGTCGTAGGTGAACGTGAAGTCCTTGGGCTGGCTGGAACCGACGCCGTCGGTGATCTTGCCGAGCAGACCCTTGTCGGTGTAATGGAAGGAGACCTTGCGGCCGGAGATGTCCGTCATGGACTTCACGTGGTCGTAGATCTTGGAGTTGGTCAGGTTCGAGCCCGTGACCTTCGCGCCCAGGTCGTTGACGTACTCGTAGGACGCGTCACCCTTCTTGAAGTAGTCGACGGTGAGGGACTGACGGCCGGCCGGGTCCGTGACGTAGGTCAGGAACTTGGTCGGCTTGTTGTTGGACTTGCGCTCCTCGTAGGTGAACGTCTGCGTGTTGCCGTTCTTGTCCACCGTCGAGGTCAGGTAGCCGTCGCAGCCGAACAGGAATCGAGTGCCGTCCGGGCGCGTGAGCGTCCAGGCATCGGGGACCGGGTCCTTGGTGGGCTTGCAGTCCAGGCCGGCCTTCATCGTCAGCTTGTAGTGGACACCGGCCGGTGCCTTCCATACGCTGCCGGCGGCGTCCCAGCGGAAGACGTGCGTGGTGCCGTCACCGTCCGGGAGGCGGATCTCGGTCGGGTGCGGGTTCGGGTGGAAATCGAGCGGCGCGCCCATGCGGATGGGCCCGGAAGCCTGGAACGACCAGCCGTGTCCGGCGACCGTGTCACTGGTGTCGAGGCTGTTGTACGCGAACCGGACGAAGGTGCTCAGACCCCGGCCGGGATTGGTGAACGCGTTGTACTGCCACACGCTGTTACCGGCGGCCAGGTTGTTCATGACCGTGGATCCCGCGCCGGTGTTCTTGCCGGTGTAGTTGTAGAACTTCTCCATGCCGAGGCTGTTGGAGGTGGGGTCCTCGACCGCGACGTTCTGCTTCAGCGACGGGATGCCGCCGGTGCCGGCGGAGAGCCAGCTGCCGTCGGAGATCCTGCGGACGTCCCAGCCGAGCACGTACTCGTTGCGCTTGTTGCCGGAGTCGGAGTTGATCGGGGTGGCGACCTTGGCCTGGATGGTGGCCGACTTGCCCGGCAGCAGGGCCGGGATCGCGGTGGACAGCTGGTTGCCACCGGTCGTGACGTCCGTGCCGTCGGGCAGCTTCCAGGTGTACGACAGCTGCCGCTCACCCGCTGCCCACGCGGTGGACGTGGTGTTGGTGACCGTGAACTCCACCGTGTACGTGGTGTTCGGCGTCATCCGGGCCGGAGTGGTCGGCGCGTAGTACGTGTCCTCGGTGGTCGAGTCGACGTAGATGACCTGCATGTACGGCCGCAGCTGCGGGTCCGAGGCCTCGGCGGACAGGAACAGGGTGCGCTCCTGAGGGCCGGTGGTGGTCTCGTCCTTCAGCTTGACCAGGACGCCCTTGTTGTTCGCGGGGGTCTTGACCCAGGACTGCATCAGTCCGGTGGCGTCCCACCAGTGGCGGCCGACCTCGTCGGTGATCTGCGGGACCGTGTCGGAGACGGTGGCGGAGAAGTCACCGCCCGCGGTGGTCCACGGGGTCGTCGAGTTCGCGTTGTTCCACGTGGCCTGGGTCTCGGTGAAGTCCCGGCTCAGTGAGTGGAGTTCGTAGATCGCACCGTTGGTCGTGCTGGTGGTCTCCGCACCCCACATGTACATCTTGTTCTCCAGCACCGTGGCGGTGGTGGGGATGGATGTGGTGGGGAACTTCAGGGCGGCGCGGGTCTTGCCGTAGGTGCCGGAGTTGTTGCCCACGCTCAGCCAGGTCTGCGCCTTGCCGGAGACCAGACCGTCGTGGTTCACGGTCGGCTGCTGCGACGAGAGCGTGGTGTCGACCTGACCCGCCTGGATGATCCTCATCGTGCGGCCGGCCTTGGGGATGCCCACGATCCGGGTCGGCGACCCGAGCAGCTGCCCGTTCTTGGTCTTGACCGCGAGCTGGTAGTAGTACGACTTCCCGATCTCGCTGGAGCCGGAGTCCGGCGTCGGCACCGCCGTGGTGTCCGTGTAGGCGGTGGCCGTGGACGCGATCGGGGCGATCAGCGTCGCGGCGGACGGGGCGAAGACCTGCTGCGTGGAGCGGTGCAGCTGGTACTCCACGATGTCCAGACCGGTGTCACCATTGCCGTTGGCGTACGCGGGCCAGGAGAGCTCCGGACCGGTGGAGTGGACCACGGTCGGCGAGTTGAGCGATGTGCCGACAGCGCCGTAGGTCACCGTCAGGCGCGGATACGTGGACGTCTCGTCGCCGTAGGTGTTGCCGTCGGCGGCCTCGTAGCGCGGGCCGCCCTGCGGGGCGGTGCCCGACTCGTCCTTGGCCTTGAGCACGAAGCCGTGGTTGGCCGCCGTACCGGAGACCCACTTCTGGACCGTGTCGGCGACCGGGAAGTCGTGCCACTTGTTGTAGTCCCAGGCGGCCTTGGTGATCTCGGCGGGGTTCGCCAGCCGCACCGAGTCGGCCAGCGCACGGGTCGTGGCCGAGCCGGTGTCACCGAGGGCGATCTTCCCGGCGTTGCCCTTGGCGAAGCTGAGCTCCGCCGCGTCGAGGGTCTTCCAGACGCCGCCGGTGCCGGTCTGGTTGACCGTGTAGTTCTTGGTGCCGCCGTTGTGGGTGACCGTGTACGGGGCGGCCGTGGCCGCGTCCGCGGCGGCCGGGTAGTGCACGTCCACCCGGTAGGTGTCGGTCTCCGGGACCCTCGGCTGCCAGGTGTACGACTCGCCCGTGAGGGCGTTCTTGTTGGAGGCGTAGTCGTCGTTGGTCGCCGCGCCGCCCGTGGTCGTACCTCGCGGCCATTCGCCGACCGCGGCCGTACCGGCGTCACCGTCGTCCAGGGACACGGTGGTGCCGGACAACTCACCGACCAGCGCGCTGGTGTTGGACCAGGTCGCGGGCGAAGCACCCGCCTCGCTCCATGCCCCGGTGGCCCGGTGCGCCTCAAGAGCGACAGCGTCGCCGTTGGTCGTGTGCGACTGGTCGTAGTACAGACTCAGGCGAGCCGCGTCGACCTTCACCCCGGCCGGGATCTCGCTCAGCGGGAACTTGATCAGCGAGCGGGCGATGCCGGTGTCCGTCTTGCCGACCGACAGCTTCCAGGTGTTGTTGAAGTTCACCGCCGGCTGGTCCGACAGGACCATCGTGTCCTCGGAGACCGAGGCGATCGGCGTGATCGTGATCGTCGGGTCGATGACGACCGGATACTGGCGCTCCTTCGCCGCGAGCCACTCGGCATCCGGCGTGACAGTCAGCTTCCAGCCCTTGCCGTCGGCGTCCCGCACCAGCTTCTGGGTGACCCTGGTGCTGTACGTGCCCCCGGTGACCGACTGCGGATCCTTCTTGGCGTCCGTCATGTACGGAGCTGGGATCACCATCACCGGAGTACCCGGGGCCTCGCCGAAGAAGGCGATCGAGCCGTCCTCGCGGGTCTTCGGCGTCAGACCGCCCTCGGTGTCCAGGGTGAAGGTGAACGACACCGGACCGGCCGGGCGTTCGGCGAGGACGATGTCCTCCTTCACCTGGCCGTTGCCGACCCGGTACGACAGGTCCGCGCCGGAGACGGCGTCCTTGTAGACGACCCGGTCGCCCTCCGCCTCCGGCTTGAGCGCGCCGGCACCGGTCAGGCCGAAGGTGACCGCCCCGCCGCCCTCCGCCTCGAAACGCATGAACCTGCCGGCGTCGGTGCCGAACCAGCTCTTGCCGGCGTTCGCGGTATTGGCGAAGTCGAAGCCCTTGTCCTGGGTGGAGCGCACGGTGGTCTCGACGGGCTTCCAGGAACTCCCGGACCTGTACGACGTCGGCACCGCCGTCAGCTCGGCCTCGATCCGGCCGTCCGAGAGCTGCCAGAAGCGCGCCTGCGAGGTGCGCTTGCCCGTCAGCTCCTTGACCCGCTTCGCCTTCGGGAGCTTCTCACCCTCCGGCAGCTTCTCCCGGCTGGGTATCTCCAACGCCCCGCCGACCGGGGGCCTCTTCGCCTCCTCACCGTCGTCCGAGAACCAGCCCGCGATCGTGTCGAAGACACCGGTGCCGTCGCCCGTGGACGACGACGGTTGAGCCGCATAGGCGGCCTGCGGCAATAGCGTGCCCGCCACCGCCGATACGACCAGACAGGAGAGGAATCTCCTGTGTGGAAATTTCACCACGATACCTTTCGGTATCGGCGTACCCGAATCGCCGCACGCGAAATGGGCACGCCGAACGAGCCGGAGCGGATGTTTCCGCCCGGCTTGGAGCGATGCGCGATGACCGCGAGAAGCAGAAGGACGCGAGCTCGCGGAGTCGCAGGGGGGCTTTCTAGCCAGCCTTATGACGCCAAGTCAACCCTGGTTACATAAGGGACAATCGCATGCGCTGGAGAGGTGCTGTTCGCCCGATTCTTCCGCCCGCTCGCGCTTGACCGGTGGCGTGGTGTATAACCGCCCGGTTCATCTGTCAGTTCACCGAAAGCCGGGCTCTTCCATGTCATCCAGTGAAATCACGGAAAACGCCGCACAGCAGGAAAGCGAAATCGAAAGCGCCGAGGGCTCGCCGGGCCGACGGGGGCTGCTGGTCGCCGGTATCGTCGTGCTCGCCTGTCTCGGGCTCGCCGGCTACGGCGTGCTCGACACCGATGAGCAGCCGAAGCCCCAAGCCGCGCCGACGGCCGAGGTGACGTACGAGGTCACAGGGGCGGGGACGGCCGAGATCTCCTACCTCGCCCGCAGCGAGGACGGCGCGGCCACGGTCGAGAAGAGCGTCACGCTTCCCTGGAAGAAGTCTGTCCAGGCGCCCCTCGGCAAGGCCCCGACCGTCGCTGTCGTCCTCGACGGAAAGGGCGGACAGGCGGCCTGCACGCTGGCGATCCGCGGCAAGCACGTCCAGCGCGCCACCGCCACAGGCGAGTTCGGACGTGCCACGTGCTCTGGCGAATCGCTTACCGGCAACGCCGAGAGGTGACGCGTCGCTTTTGAACACGTGCTGTCCGGTTTGCGTGTCCGGGTGTGCCGGAGTGGGCGCGTCGTGTATAACCGCTGCGCTGTGCGGCGGGAATGCGGGGTCCGAACTCCCCGAGGCAAAAAAGGGATTGACATTACAGGCTCTCCGAAACTGTACTGCCGCCCCTCGTTTCCCGTCCCACGACATACGGATCAGCTGCGACGCACAAGGGATGGGACATGAGTCCGAGAGGTGCCCGCGCCAGGCGGGCAAACGGTAAGAAGCGCGTCACGTGGATCGTGGCGGGAGTCGTCGTCCTGGGAGGAACGGGTGTGACCGCCGTCGCCGCCTCGGCAGGTGGCGAGGACGCAGGGCCCGGTGACGGGACAGGGCCGGCGAAGGCGCATGTGCTGGCCCTGGGCGGCAAGGACCCGAAGAGGCGCGCGCTGCCGCGCACCGGGACGCAGACGTTCTCGCTCATCGGCGTCTCGTGGGAGGACGGCGGCGACGCCTTCGAGGGCACCGCTCAGATTCGTACCCGCAAGGCGGCCACCGGCGAGTGGAGCGAGTGGCGCGATCTCGACTTCGACGTACGGGCGCCGGAGTCCGCCGAGGGCGAAGAGTCGGACGTGCGTGGCGCCTCGGAGCCGCTGTGGGTCGGCCCGTCGGACGGGGTCGAGGCGCGGGTCGTCGCGGACGGCGAAGAGACCGCGGTGCCCGACGCGCTCCGCCTCGACATGATCGACCCCGGTGAGACCGTCAAGGGCAAGGACAAGAACAGCGGCAGGAAGGAGAGCGGAAAGGGGAGCGGCAAGCCCACCGCCTACCCCGACGCCACGCAGACCATCCCCGCCGACCCCGCGCCGCAGCCCTCCGATCCGGTGCCGACCGACGCGCCGACGACGGCCGAGCCCGGCGCCGATCCGAGCGACACGACAGGAGACCCCGGCAGCGGCGAGGCATCGCAGCCTCCGACCGAGGAGCCGACGGATTCGACCGGCGCGCCCCAGGACCCGGCCCCGTCCACCACCCCGACCGTGTCCGCCCCGGGCACGGACCCGACGGAAGGGCCGACGGACGAACCCACCGGACCCGCTCCCACGACCGAGCCCGGCCGCACCCCCGAACCCAGCGCCACCGCTCCGACCGCCCCCGCTATCGTCGGCCGTGCCGGCTGGGGTGCGGACGAGTCCCTCGTCCAGGACCCGCCCTCGTACCTGAACAAGGTCGACGCCGTCTTCATCCACCACACCGCCGGTACGAACGACTACACCTGCGCCGACTCTCCGGCCGTCATCCGCGCGATCCTCACGTACCACGTGCGGACGAACGGCTGGAACGACATCGGCTACAACTTCTTCGTCGACAAGTGCGGCACGGTCTTCGAGGGCCGTGCCGGCGGCGTGGACCGGCCCGTCCTCGGAGCGCACACCTACGGGTTCAACAGCTATTCCTCGGGCATCTCCCTGCTCGGCGACTACGAGAACGGCGGCACGCCGACGGCCGCGGCCAAGCAGGCCATCGCCGACCTCGCCGCCTGGAAGCTCGGTCTGTACGGCATCGACCCGGAGGCGAAGGTGACACTCACCGCCGCCGCCGACACCGGCGTGTGGACCAAGGGCCAGGCCGCCACCTTGAACACCGTCTCCGGACACCGCGACGGTTACGCCACGCTCTGCCCCGGGGCGACCCTGTACTCCGCGCTCCCAGGGATCCGTACGGCCGCGGGCAGTTCCCCGTACGCCACCGGAAACTGACGAGCACGACCACCACGAACCACAGCGGCCGGGAACTCCACAGAGCCCCGGCCGCCTGGCGTCGCACGGCGCGCCTCAGCCGATTGTCGTCCGCGGGTTCGCCGACGGCTTGACCGGCCCATGCCGACGGGAATCGCCGTGAGCGGACCGCGATCTGTGGCTCGCTCCCGAGCGTGCCGACGCCGTCGCGGCGACGGCGTCGATGGGCGCGGCGGTTGTTTGGTTCGTGGTGGAGGCCGACCGGCACGGTGTTATGGGTAGTTGTGGGTGTTGCCGAACGCCTGGTGACCTGTCTCCAGTCGCAACGGCTGCCGGAGCGAGCATGCCGCGGGTCCGGTGAAACCGCCACAACGTCACGTTCCTCGACGGCGTCCGAGAGCCCGCCACGAACCGCGACGCCTGCCCGCCGGAGCCCGTCAGCGCCGGACCGTCCAGCTGACCGTGGACCTCATCGTCCGTGCGATGCCGCGGTCCCGCACCGAGGGCGTACGGTCCTCGGCGGTGAGGGACAGTGTGTGCGTCCGACGATCGAGCCGCCGCAGGGCCAGGTCGGACACTCGTACGTCGGTGCGGCCCGCGAGAGACTTCATCTCCCGCCCGTCCAGATACCAGCGGATCGTGAGCTGACGCCCGTCCGCCCCCGTCAGCCGGGGTACGAGGGCTTTGGCGGTGTCGCCCGTGCGGAGCGTGCGATCGGTGGCCGTGACGGGGGAGGCGATGCGCGCCTCGCGGTAGAAGCCGGCGATCATCGCCTCCACTCCGGGCAGATTGAACGGCTTGCCGAGGGAGCGCATCAGGGAGTTCTCGGTGGGGCGCCGCAGCCCGGTGACGTAGTAGCCGCCGCCCTCGTACGTGCCGACGGTGCCGCCGTCGGGAGACTGCTCACCGAGCCAGCGGTGCCACTTGGTGCCCCGGGCGGCCATCTCGTCGGCGGTGAGGGTGGTGATGTTGGAGTCGGCGGGCTCGGGGCCCAGGTACCGCTCGTAGCCGGGGTAGTCGGGGTAGAAGTACTCGTCGGCGAGCTTGCCCAGGGAGTGGCCGGTCTCGTGGATCGCGACCTGGCCGGACTTCTCGTTGCCCGCCGAGGCCGTTGATATGCCCTCGTAGCCGAGGGTCTCGCTGCGCTCGTTGTAGCCCGCGCCGCCGTACTTGGCGCTGTTGGCGAGGACGAGCACCAGGTCGGCCTCCGGCGCCTTCGCGACGTATCCGTCGACCTTCTCCTGGTCGATGCAGAGCAGCCGCTCGATGTCGTCGCACCAGAAGTACGAGCCGAGGGCCGTGTCCCGGACGGTGTCGGGAGAGGGGTCGCCGGAGACGCCGGACTGGTTCGAGACGGCGTCGACGGTCCAGACGTTGAAGAGGTTGCGGTAGGTGGTGTACGGCTCGACGGCCGTCAGCTCGGCCCATTTCTGCTGGGCGTCGGCGTGGAAGCGGGGCAGTTCGGCGACGGTGTAGCCGTCTCCGACGACGACGATGTCGAGCCGGTCGGCGGTGGGGCCGTTGTCGACCATCTTGGCCACCTCGCCGTCGGCGGCCACCTCGGTCGAGGTCAGGCGGGAGGCCGTCTGGTTCCGACCCTCCGGCGGCACATGCGTGTGGCCGGATCCGGCGAGCGTCCCGTGTTCCGGCCCCGGTATCTCGACCTCGACTCCGGCCGTGGGGGGTGCCGTCGGGTTCGCGGCGGCGCTGCCGGGTGCGGCGGCGAGTACGGCCGTGAGGGCGACGGCCACTCCGGCCGTCATGGCTCCTCGTCGTGCTGAACGCATGAAATCAGCCCCTTGCCAGGCGAGTTAAGTGCATCAGTAAATGTGTTGAACGAGTCGCTTAACCTAGGGGGAAGGCGAGGGCGTGCGCAATGCCTACTGCATCTGGATACTGGGCAGTTCACGAACCAGGGGGGTCCGCATGGACGATCCGGCCACGATCGGCCACCGAGTGCAGCGACTGCGCGCTCAACGCGGGCTGACACAGCGGCAGTTGGCCGAACCTTCGTACACCCCCGCGTACGTCTCGACGCTGGAGTCGGGCAAGGTCAGGCCCTCGGAGACCGCACTGCGCTTCCTCGCGGAGCGGCTCGGTACGTCGTATGAGGAGCTGGCCACCGGCCGGCCCGCGCACCTCGCCACGGAGCTGCGGCTCGCTCTCGTCGACGCGCGTCGGCAGCTGGCCACCGGGACGGCGCAGGAGGCCGCCGTGTGCTACCGGCGCCTGCTCACCGACGCGGAGCACCTCGGACTCGTTCCCGAGCAGGCCGAGGCGCTGCTCGGGCTCGGCGACTGTGCTCTGGAGACCGGTGAACTGGTCGACGCGGGCCACCACTTCCAGGCCGCCGAGCGGCTCCTCGCCGAGGAGCCGCTGCCCCGCCGCGTACGCGCGATCCGGGGCCGTGCCGTCGCACACCTCCTGGCCGGGGAGCTGCGTTACGCCTGCTACCTCCTCGAGTCCACCATCGACGAGCTCGGCGCGAGCGGCCTGGCCGACCCCGAGGCGCTGGTCGTCCTGTACGCCGCCGTGATCGGCCCGTACATGGACATGGGCGCCCACGCCCGTGCCGCGCACGCCGCCGAGCTCGCCCTGGCGCTCGCTCCGCAGGTCGACGACCCGGCGCTGGTGGCGGGCATGCACCGGCAGGTGGCCCGCACCTTCCTCGCCGAGGGGCGCACTGCTGACGCGGACGCCTCGCTGGCCAAGGCGCAGGCGATCTACCAGCAGCTGAGCCTGCGTACCGATCTCGCGCACTGTCATTGGATGCGCGGCTACGTCCAGGCTCAGAAGGGAGAACTGGCGGCAGCCGAACAGGAGTTGCGTGCCGCCCGGGACATGCTGAACGTCAAACGCGCGGCGCTGTTCACCGCGCAGGTGGAGGTGGAGCTGGCCGATGTCCTCCGGCGGCTCGGACGGCACGGCGAGGCGTCGGATCTGCTTTCCGCGTTTCTTGAGCTGGGTGACCGGCACGGCGCGGTGCACGCGGGGGGTGCGCACAGGCTGCTCGGGCTGATCGCCGAGGAGCGGGGGGACAGCGAGACCGCGGAGGAGCACTACGTCATGGCGCTGGGGCTGCTGGAGCGCAGCGGTGCGAGCGGCGACCTCGCCGATCTGTGCCGTCTGCTGGGCGACCTTCTGCGCCGCGGCGGCCGCACCGAGGCCGCGTTGGACGCGTACCGCACGGGGCTGGGGCACCGGTCGCCCCCTGGCACGACGACGCTGGGGCCGGCTCCGACGGCACTGGCGTTCCCGCGGCACTGACGGCCAGGTCGACCTGACGACGATGACGTCGCACACGGTCCGCGCAACGGACTGCCGGGGCTTCCGTGAGGTCAGGCGCCGGGGCTGTGCGCTGCCAGGCTCGGCGACCCGCGTGTCACGCTTCCGGCCCCGCCCCTCCTTGATCCCGGAACCACCTACGACCGGCACGCGATCGACGTGAAGCCGCACCCCCTGCATGCGCCGCCCTTGACGTGCAAGGGGTGCGGCATTCCGGTGTCGGCCCGGTCCTCCCACGCGGACGGCCCCGAATCCCGGTGCTCCCACTACGTCAAGCCGCCCGGCCGCGACCACACGTCGACCTGTCAGGGACTGGCGGAGTCAGCGGAGGGCGGCCGCCAGGCGTGCGGGGGACCGTTGCGGCGGTGTTTGCCGAGGGCCTGGCCGAAGCCGCGGACGGCGGCGAGCCGGCGGTGTGTTGCACGTGCCGGGTGCCGACCGGGACTGTAGGGGCTCCGGTCGGCAGATCGTAGAGCCCTCCTCGGATGACGAAGACTCGCTCTCTCCCGGACGTGCCCGGCCGCGGTTCCACGAGGCTACGCATCCTGACGCGCGGCACAGCCGGGCTGTGTCCGCTCTCTGGTGGGTGACGGCGCGGTGCGGGGTGCCGGCCCAGGGGGCGCGACAACCCGATGCGTGCGGGTGCTCGGGATCGTTGTCTGTCTGCCGGGAACACCGGCGCGGCGGTGCCTTCCCCGCGGGGAGGGCGGGCCGCGCGCCGTCCACTTGTGTTCCCCGCCCCTCGCCCGGCGAGTGGGCCCTTACGGAAGGCGGAGAATGACCACACGCAGAAGCTTCCTCGGCCGGACCACCGCGGCCGGCGTCATGGCGGGCCTCGCGGCCTCACCGGCGGCGGCCGAGGACGGGAGCGGGGCACCCGCCGGAGACCCGGCCGTTCGGCGCGGTCGGGCCCGCGACGCGATCGTGGCGGTCAACAGCGGTATGCGGGCGCACTACGCCGCGCTCAAGTCGGATCTGATCGCGCAGCTCAGTCCCGTCCTCGTGGTCCAGAACGACGCCAGGGGCGGAAGGTTCACCCTCGTCCACGACGGCACGCAGGAGTCGCTGCATCCCGTGGGGGAGGTGTTCGAGCTGGCGAAGTCCGTCAGCCATGTGCCGCTCGGCGTCTTCTCGATCATCGCGCCCCACCTGAGCGACAGGATGCCGAACCTCCCCGGCGCGGACCGCATCGATGCGCACGACCTCGCCATGGTCGCGTTCAAGGACACCGCGACCACCGACTGGATCACACCGCTCCGGCAGTACGCCGACACGCTGGCCGCCGCCCGGCGGCAGCTCGACCAGGCCGGCATCCCGCCGGAGATGGTGGTCTCGTGCGCGCGGGTGCTCGACGGCGCACTCTCGTTCATCGAGGTCTCCACCACGGCCCGGTCCTTCGACATCAGGTCGTTCGAGGACTTCTCCGCCAGCGTGTACGCGGGCATCCGCACCAACATGAGGTACGCGGCCGAGGCCCAGATCGCGGGCGTGCAGGGCGTCCTGCGGAAGTGGCGGGCCCGGATCGGCGAGGAGGCGTGGCAGGACCTGTACACGGTCGTGCTGTCCCAGTGGGCCACGTCCGAACTGAACCAGAACTCGATCATCATCAGGCCGTGCATGAACCCGGCGAAGGTGGCCACCCATCTGATCGACCTGCCGGCCGCCGAGCCGCTCTCGGACCCGGTCTTCGTGGCCCTGGACAACCTCGCCAGGATCGTGCAGGACAACATCGCGGCCGAGTTGGTCTTTCCTTCGGACCGGGCGGCCGCCGATGCGCTCAAGGGCCCGCAGGATCTGCTCGCCGACGAGATCCTGGACCAGCTCGGTGCGGCGACGCCGGGCACGGCGGCGTACTCCGCGCCTGTCGAGGCCGGGAGGGGCGCCTGTCCCGTCACCCGAAGGGGCCCGGCTTCTCCGTAGGGGGTACGGCGCACGTCCTCTGAGGCCGGCTACGCCTCCGGGGCCGCCCCCGCCGGCAGCAGCGCGCGGGTCAGCCGGTCGAGGCCGCTCGTGCTCGACGGCGCCGTCCCCGTAGGGTGCCGGCTCGCGCCTGGGCGGGGGGTCGCCGTACCGATCCGGGTGTCCTCCCGCTCGCTCCAGCTCGGTCAGGCGGCAGGTGTCCGGCCGCGCGGCGGTTCGGTGGAGAGTGGCGACCAGATCCTGCGGCCTTCGTCGGAGGCGTCGGCGCCGCGGCTCACCGTGCCGGTGACGCCGGCGACTATGGTCAGTACGGTCTGGTCGGGCTCGGCCTCGGTGTGGCTGAGGACGACGACGAGGATCATGCCGTCCAGCAGCCAGGACCCAGTTGAAGGTCTGCGAGAGAGTGCCAGTGAAGAGTCGTCATCGGGTCGTCAGCGGTGTAGCCCGAGCGACCTGGTAGTTGGTGCTGACAGACCGTGGCGGACTGGTGCCGACATGAGTGACGAAGAGCCATGACATTTCCACGCAGACCATCACTGCGGGTTCAACCAGCAAGCTCATTGTTCGGCTGCCGTGCGGTGGTGTTCCTCGCGGTGGGCGAGTACGTCGGTCATGTGCGTTTCGGCCCAGTCCTTGAGGCCGGCCATGACGTGGTTCAGGGACAAACCGAGGTCGGTCAGTTCGTACGTGACGGTGACGGGCACGGTGGGCGTGACGGTACGGGTCACCAGGCCGTCGACTTCCAGGGAGCGCAAGGTCTGGGTGAGCATCTTTTGGCTGGCGCCCGCGAGCCGGCGGGACAGTTCGGAATAGCGCATCGCCCGGGGCCCGTCTTCGTGGTCGACCCCGGGGCGGTGCGGGCCGTCGGCGCCGAGCGCCGCGAGGATCAACGCGACCCACTTGTCGGAGATGCGGTCGAGCAACTGGCGGCTGGGGCAGCCGTCCATGAACGCGTTGTAGCTCGCTTTCGCCTCGGCCCGCTGCTGAGCCGCCGTCTGCGTCGACATCGATCGCCCCTTCCGTACCTGGAGGCAGCTTACGCACTTCCAAGTGCCTTCTTCCGCTGCGGAATCCACGAAACGAGCATGGAGCACGGAAACGATCTCCCCACCGCAGAGGAACAAAGTCATGGGCACCCCCACTTTCCGCACCGCCGTCGTCCGCGTCCCGAACGGGCCCGATTCGATCGAGGTCATCGAGGTTCCAGTCGTCGATCCTGGCCCCGGCCAGATCCGAGTCGCCATCGCCGCTGCGACGGTCAACCCCACCGATCTCGGCGTCGCGGCGGGCTTCTTCCACTCGATAGGGCTGGTCGATCAGCCCGAGCACACGGGCCTGGGCTGGGAGTTCGCCGGCGTCGTGGACGCGTCAGGGCCGGGCGTCGACCTGGCCATCGGCACCAGGGTGGCCGGTCTGGTGGTCGGCTTCGACCGCGACTACGGCACGTACGCCGAGCAGATCGTGGTGGCAGCGGCCGACGTCACCCCGATCCCCGACGAGCTGGACCTGCTAGCCGCGACCACGGTCCCCCTCAACGGGCTGGCCGCTGCGCAGGCCGTCGACTTGCTCGGCGACGCGCCCGCCAGGGCCGCCCGGCTGCTGGTGACCGGAGCCGCGGGGGCGGTCGGAGCGAACGTCGCCGTCCTCGCCCGGGAACGCGGCTGGCAGGTGACCGGGCTCGCCCGCGCCGGCGACGAGGAGTTCGTCCGCGGCCTCGGCGCCGACTTCACCACGCACGCCGAGCCGGAATGGGACGCAGTCGTCGACCCCGCCCAGCTGAATGGAGCAGCGCTCAAGCTGGTCCGCGACGGCGGAGCCTACGTCGGGCTGCGGCCAGGCCTCGAACCGTCCGCCGAGCGCGGGATCTCGGTCGCCTCCGTGGTCACCGCTTTCGACAGCGCACGACTGGCCGACCTCCTCACCCGCACCGCCGCGGGCGAACTCTCGGCCCGCGTCTACGCGGTCGTCTCGCTGGACCAGGCCGCCGAAGCCCACCGGGCCACCGCCAAGGGCGGCCTCCGCGGCCGCTACATCATCTGCCCCTGACCAGCCCCGGCGCCGAGTGCGCCGCCGACCGGGCCCACCGGCACCGCCCGCCGGAAACCTCCAAGGCCAGCGGCCGGCCCATGCTGCGCCGCCGACCGCCGACCGCCGACCGCCGACCGCCGACCGCCGACCGCCGACCGCCGACCGCCGGCCCGGCCACGACATCGGCGGCATCGCCGAAACCAGCGAGCAACAGCAGCCCCAGCCATCAGGACGTTGCTCGGGACAACGCCGAGACGCCCGGGCAACAGACGAAGTCCCCTCCCGCTCCTTGCTGTCAGTGATGCGGCTGCGATGCCTCGCAAGGCGATCCGATGCCCGCCGCCGACCCGTTCCGTCCCGCTCCGCCGTACGACACCCTCAGGAGACCCGCCATGACCATGAAGCGCCTCGCCACCGTCCTCGCCGTCCTCGGCGGCCTGTTCCTCCTGTACACCGGGATCAGCTACCTGCTCGCACCACAGGCGACGGCCGAAGGGTTCGGGCTGCCGACCTGGCCACAGGACCAGGGGAAGGGCTTCTTGGCGGTCAAGGGCATGCGGGACATCGGCTTCGGGCTGGTGATACTCGCGCTGCTGCTGGCCGGGCAGCGCAAGGCGCTCGGGCTGGCGATGGCGGCCATGGCCGTCGTCCCGGCCGGCGACATGCTGATCGTGCTGAACGCAGGCGGCCCGGCGGCGACCGCGTACGGCGTCCACGGACTGGCTGCCGCGACGGTCGCCGTGACCGCGGGACTGCTGCTGCGCGACCGGTCGGCAGCCGCCTGATACCCGCCGCGAAAGTGGATCTTGGTCCGGGGTGGCCGTCGGGTGGGACGGGGAGAGCCGTCCCCCTCGCATCGCTCCTGATGTGGGCGCGCCCCTTTGACGACAACTTCTAACGAGCTCGTGCATGGTTGTGGGTGGCGCGTCGAGAACTGCGGTTTGCCGTCGGGTTCACATCCGCGGATCGCCAAACAGGGTGGCGGTCTGCTGGTGTGAGAGCAGTCCGGCGACGGCTTGGACAAGGTCGGTCATGTGCTCGCGGCGGCCGTGGTGGCGGGCGAGGGGCCCGCCAGGTCTTCAGGTGCGCGATGCCGTGTTCGACCCGGATCCTGCGGGAGGAATGGGCCTTGCGTTGGCGTTCATACATCTCCTCGTACCACTCCGGCGGGTCCTTCTTGAACTTGCGATGCGGTGGTGTCACCACTTGGCCGCCAGTCTGGGCGCCCAGGCCCTGGTAGCCGGCGTCGGCAAGGATCTCCACGCCCGACCGCCTGGTCAGCAGCCTGACCAGGCCTACCAAAACGTCGTGGGTGACTCCGTGCCGCAGATGGACCAGCGTGACCAGCAATCGGTCGATGAAGACCAGCTTGTGTTTCGCCCCGGCACCGACCGCCCGCCGCCGGGGTCGTGCCGCGAGAACGGTCTGGTGCCGCTCATGCCACAACGGGCCTATCTCGGCGACCAGTTCAGCGATGACATCGGGCGACAGGCCCGTGATCCGCTGGCTTCGGATGATGGCCGCACGCGCCCGAATCCCCACCAAGCCAATCATGATCCACGATCATGGTCTCGACGCGCCACCCATGACCATGCATGAGCTCGTTAGGTGCCCGGGGTGGTCAGCAGTCCTATCCAGTGCCCGGCTTCGATGTAGGGTGTGGCCGCGCCGCCGATGGGCTCGTACGACAGCTTCCGTTTTCCCTTCTCCTCGCTCTTCCGGAAGGACAACGAGGGGGCGCTCTTGGCGCAGCCCGTCGGCTGCTTGCTGTCGGCGAGCTCCGCGGGCGTGGTGCGGAGCAGGGCCGGCTCCTGGGAGAACGCCTGCGCCTTGTACACGCACCTCTCCCCTATCACGCTGACGGACACGAGACGGATGTCGCGTTTCGTCGCCCCCTGGCCCATCGTGATTTCGAAGCGGTAGGTGCCGTCCTGTCCCCGGCCGCCCCACGAGCCCCGATAGTTCTCCGGCAGCGCGCCCTTGGCGGACGGTGCCTCCACGAACGTGTCAGGTTCGTAGAGGGTGTGCCCGTCGTCGTGGTGGTCGTAGTAGCCCTGGTCGTCCTCCCACTTGTACGTCCCGTTCCATATGGCTACGAACGACCCCGTACCGTCCGGGGCGGAGGAGCCGTAGTCCCCGGTGTTGTCCTCGCAACGATCCGCCTCGGACTTGGGGCTTGCGCTCTTCAACCGACTCGCGCCGAGCCTGATCGCGTCGCTTTTGGTGTCGGTGATGGTGCTGTCCCAGACACACAGCCGGTCCTTGCTCAGCAGGGAGTACTCGGCGGTGCCCGTCGCGTCGATGAGCAGGCGTGCGGTCACCCACTCTATGCGGAGGCCGTCGCTGTCCCTCCGGTCGAGAGCCGCCTCCCAGCTCCCCTGAAACGCTTTCGGAGCACTCAGCGACGGTGATTCCCCCGTCCCGCGCCAGCCGTCCTGCCACGGGCGGAGCGCGAGCAGTCCGCCGATGGCGACGAGCACCACGACGACTGTCACCCCCGCCACGACGACTGGGCGACGCGGCCGGTCGGGGGTGTGCGTCGGACCGTACGAGCCTGCCGTTTCGTCGTATCCCGGCCCCGCCGTGGGCGCGTACGCGAGCGCGTCCGGCGGGGATGCGGGAGGCGCTTGCACCGGCTGAGGTGCGGCGGGCGCTTGCACGGGCCGGGGCGTGGGCGCGGTCCGGGCAGGCACCGGCGGGGTGGGGCCCTGGACCGGCACGAGGGCCGTGTGCGGGCGCAGCGGGTCGAAGTCCAGCAACTGTGCCGCGTGTCGCCCCAGTCGACCGAGCAGCGTGCCTGGCAGCCATTCGTCGGCGCCTACTGTGGCGGTGCGGGCGGCGACCTGCTCCGGCGTGGGGCGTTGTGCCGGGTCCTTCTGCAGGCACTCCCGTACGAGTCCGAGGAGGGCCTCCGGCAGCCCGTCCAGGTCCGGCTCTTCCTCGGCGACCCGGAACAACTGGGCGTGCAGCCCGTTGCCGGTCGCCCCGAAGGGCTGGCGGCCCGTGGCGGCGTAGGCGAGGACCGAACCCAGGCTGAACACATCGGAGGCGGCGGTGACGTGGAGCCCGCGCGCCTGCTCCGGGGACATGAAGCCGGGCGAGCCGATCACCATGCCCGTACGGGTCTGCAGGCTGTCCCCGCTGATGCTGTCCAGCGCCCGGGCGATGCCGAAGTCGATGACCCGGGGCCCGTCCACTGTGACCAGGACATTGGACGGCTTGAGGTCGCGGTGGACGAGGCCCGCCTCGTGGATGGCCTGCAGGGCGAGCGCGAGCCGGTTGGCCAGGACCCGCACCGAGTGCTCGGGCAACGGCCCGTGCTGCTCGGCCACGACGGCGTGCAGATCGGGCCCGGGAATGTACTGCGTCGCGACCCAGGGCGTCTCGGCGTCCGTGTCCGCGTCGAGCACAGCCGCGGTCCAGCCCCCACCGACCTGCTTCGCTGCGGTGACTTCGCGTGCGAACCGCGAGCGGAATTCGGCGTGTTGGGCGAATTCAGTCTGCACGACCTTGACCGCGACAGTGCGCCCGCCTTCGGAGCGGGCGAGGTAGACCCGGCCCATGCCGCCGGCGCCTAAGCGGGCGATGAGGCGGTAGGGGCCTATGTGGGGCGGGTCTTCGGCGGTCAACTGGTCCACGAGGAAGGAGGGTAGCCCAACTGTCCAACCGTGATGGGTCAGACGGTTTCGCTGAGAACAGGTGGTCGTTGGTCCGGGTGCGAAGTCGACTGACGTGCAGTGGGCGCGGACCGCCCCCTGCCCAGCAGGAAATGGCTTGTGCACGGACACCGCCGCCCACAAGCCCAGCCGCATCCTGCTCGTGCGGAGACCCCGCGCCGACCAAAGAGACAGGCCCTACCGTGCACGAGCTCGTAAAGCGTGTTGCAGAAGGTTGTGTCCGGGCAGGTCGGGGCCGGGATCGTGGCCGTCGGTTCATGCGGCCAGGGTGAGGTTGTGCACGTGGGCGACGGCCTGGACTGCGTGGTGGAGGCCGGGGCCGCGCTGTCGGCAGTCGCGGAGGATCTTGTAGTGCTTCATGCGGGCGAAGGCGTGCTCGACGCGGGCCCTGACTTTGCGGTGTTCGGCGTTGTCTTCCTCTTCGCCGGGCAGCAGGGCTCGGCCGGGGGCGTTCGCGGTGCGGGATGACGAGTCCGGTGTTGATGTACGCGCCGTCGGCGAGCACGGTGACGCCCGGCTCGATGGCCAGCAGCGGGCGCAGCCGCTGGATGCCCCGGCACACCGTCGCAGGAGAGCATCCGAACAGCGGCGCGAGTTGCCGCATCGTGAGGTTCGTGCGGTAGTACACGGCCACCAGCAGCACCCGGTCGGCCAATGGCAGACACCACGGCCGACCGTTCCTGCCCCGCTCACGCACGACCTTCAGCAGCCGCTCGAACTGCCGCATCCGCAGACCCGTGAACGTCTCCACCCACAACGACCAAGCCCTCAACGCCCCACGCATACACGGGAAATGCCCGCAACGCAGCCTTCTGCGACACGCTTTAGGCCAGGTGTAGGTAGCCCCACACTCAGGTCGGAGGTTGGCCGCATAGACCAGCCGCCCGTCATCGCGTTGGATTTCGTCACTGGGGCTCCAGCCCCCGGCCTCTATCCGAACGGAAGGCGCCGTCTCCTTCAGCAAGGGGCACCTCATGAACAGCTTCGACTCCCTGCCCCCGCTCACCGGCGCACCGCGACGGCAGATAGGCGTCCTGACCGCGGTGACCATGGCACTCCTGGCCGCCTTCTTCGTCGTGCCCAACTCCCTGGCCCATCAGGGCGTCGACACAGGGAACCTCAGGGCGTCATTCCGTAGCGGCATGGTCGGATACTGGGAGTCTGGCAGCCAGGACTTCCCCCGCCAGTTGGAGGCCACGGTCGCCTTCTGGCTCCGCTTTCACCTTGTCAAGGCCGGTGTGTCGGCCCTACTCCTCGCGGCGACGGTGGCCCTCGGCATCGTTCTGTGGCGGCAGTGGCGCCGGGTGGCTGTCGACCGCCCCAGCCGCGTCCTCCTCGTGCCGCCCGCGCTCCTCGCCACGCTGCTCGGGCCCTTCGCTCTCGTCGCGTTAGTGGCCAACGTCCAAGGCGCGACAGCACCGTTCGCGTCGCTTCTCCCCCTGCTCACCAACGGTGGCGCCGACGGTGAACTCACCACCACCCTCGCCCAGATCCGGCAGCAGCTCGCCGACTACCCCGCCGGCCCGCACGCACCCGCCCTCACCGCCATGGTCAGCGACCTCGCCCTCTATCACGCAGTCCTAGCCGCGATGGCTGCCCTTGTCACCGTCGCCTTGGCCGCCATCGCCGTCGTGCAATGGCGGCAGCACAGGGCCACCTCCGACGCCCGGTCCCGGCGCGCCATGAAACTCGGGATCACGGCGTCGGTCCTCCTGTCGGGGGTTGCCTTCGTCGTCGCATTCGCCAACACCACCACCGCCACACACTCGCCCGAGGCACTCGCCGGGCTCTTCAACGGAGGCTGGTAAGTAGCCCTCAAGACAGTCGCCAACGCGAAGCCAGCTCGCGCCACCACGCGTTTCAACCAGCACCCCGAGCAGGAATTTCCGGGTTTGTGAACTGTACGAACTCCTCGGCAAGCCCGAGTGGCGGTCGCGAGCAGGCTCAGCAGCGGTATCGAGCCGCATCGTGATCCAGTCAGCCGCGAGCTCCAGCTTGACCAAAGCCTTCCGCGCGGCAGGAAGTTGCTGCTGGACCAGCTGCCGAGTCGGTATCCGAGGGCGTGAGGGAGCCGGCAGGGACGCGTACGTGGAAGGCCCGCGGGGCGAGTGCCAGAGGGCCTTTCGGGAGTGCTGTGCGGCGGCTACCCCGGAACGGGTGCCCGCGCAGGAGGCGCCAGCGTGCCGATCGCGGAGCAGGGAAGACCAGGTGCGTCAGTGAGTCCCTGACCGATAGGAAGGTTTTGCGTAACCAGGGCGATGCGGCGGGGATGGGGAACCTGCGCTGGGTGATCGTGATGCAGCCCGTCCTGGAGACTTACGGCCCTGACGGCTTCGGCCTCTGGCCTGTCGCCAAGCTCGAGCCGTTCGGCTTCCTTCCTCTCAGCGGCAGGCTCTCGTCCGCTGAGGTCGGGACGGCGGTGATGCGCATCGCCGGCTGCAATGCCCCCGACCCCGACCCCGACCCCGCCCCCGCCCCCGACCCCGACCCCGACCCCGACCCCGACGGCGACCGCCCGCCACGTCCGGCCGACGCACTTGACTCGTTCCTTTACGGGCTGCTGACCTTCGAGACCCTCTTCGCGGCCGTCGGCCGGCGAGTCACCGACGACTCCACAGGTGTCACTTCCTGCCCGGCTGCTGCGATGGGCTGGATGACCGGTGCGACTGGCACCAGTTCGTCCAAGGCGGCGACCCGCCCGGTGATCGAGCTGCCCGTCACCGAACTCCGCCGCCTGCTCGCCGGTGTCGAGCGTGACCGGTCAGCGCGGGCACGATGAGGTGAGACACGGGCGTGGTCCGCTCTCACGCCAAAGAGCATCATCGCTGGTCAGCAGGCCCCACGAAAGCAAGATCCAATGAGACGGGACAACTGAGCTCATGCAGAGTCAGCGCCGCGGCGCAGCGTGAACCAGAAAGTCGGGACCGGGTTCGTGCCGGGCGTCACGTCGTCCAGCTGCCACCCAGCGAACCTGGCGCTGAGTTCGTCCGCAGTGACGCCGGACCACGAGTCGTTGAACGCCCCGGGCCCGTACCCGAACATCAGCAATCGCGCACCGGGGGCGGCACGCTTGGTGAGGCCGGCTGCGTAGGCGTCGCGGCGGTGCGGTGGAATCCCGCAGTAGCAGCTCAGGTCGAAGAATAGGTCGTACGGACCGGGCACGCCCACCTCGTCGAGACGGGTGGCGTCCCCGCACAGCACCGTGACGTCCGCTCCTGCAGCGTCGGCCTTCTCCCGAGCCTGCCGTACCGCGCGGTCGACCAGGTCTACGGCCGCCACCCGCCAGCCGTGCCGGGCCAGGTACACCGCGTTGGTCCCGGTGCCGCAGCCGAGTTCGAGGACCTGGCCCGGCATCAGCGCACCGGGCCCCTCTATCAGGGCAACCAGCTCGGGCGGCGTGATGCCGCTGTCCCACGGCGGCTTGCCGTCCCGGTAGAAGTCCTCCAACACGCGGCGCACAAAACCCTCTTGCTCGAGCTCCGCAGCCGTCCGAGTCTCACTCATCGCTACCCCTCCAAGAAATTAGAGTTCATCTCTAGTGACTGACTCTAGAGATAGACTCCCGGCATGGATGCGGTCAAGGGATCCGACGGACAGAACGTCAAGCGCCCCGACAAGAGGGCCGAGCGCTCGCGGCGTACCCGCGAGAAGATCGTTGCGGCGGCGCGGGAGCTGTTCGTCGCGCAGGGGTACGGTGCGACAAGCCTTCAGGAGGTTGCGGATCGCGCGGGTGTGGCCGTCCAGACCGTGTACTTCGTGTTCCGAAACAAGCGCGCGCTGTTCAAGGACGTTGTCGACACGTCCATCGCGGGCGACGTCGAACCGGTCGCCACGATGGACCGCGACTGGTTCCGCGCCGCGTGCGCCGAGCCCACCGCGGCCGGGCAACTGCGCGCCCACGTACGGGGTGTACGCGACATCCTCGGCCGGGTCGCCCCGATCATGCCGTTGATCGCGGCTGCGGCGGCCACGGACCCGGAGATCGCCGCGCAGTGGCCCGCCGGCCCCGACCCGCGCTATACCGTCCAGCACGCCGCAGCGAAGGCACTGACCTCCAAGCCCGACGCCCGCCCCGACGTCGATACCGCCCGCGCCGCCGACCTGCTGTACGGGCTGCTCAGTCCGGAGCTATACCTGATCTTCGTCCGCGACCGGGGCTGGTCCCCCGACGCCTGGGAGGAGTGGGCATGTGCGGCCCTGACTACCCACCTCTGCACAGACCACGAGTAGGCCACCGGGCCCTTCGGCGACAGCCGGCAAAGCAGAGTCCGCGACCGGCTACGGCTGCGGAAGCTGACCGGGACGCTCACGCCGCTGCACCGTCGTCATCATCGTCAAGCCCGGCAGCGTCCGGGTCGCGCAGCGGCCGCAAGGCCCCGCCGGCCGGGGCGGAGGCGGTGAAGCTGTAGCGGCCCGGCCCCGGAGTGGGACGACCTGGTGGTGTCGGCGCTGTCCGGCGTCGTCGCCGAGCACGGCGTCGTACCCGTGACGGTGATCTGGAACGAGGACGCCCGCCACACGATGGTCCAGCGCGACAACGGCGTGACGTGGGGCGTCGCCGAGGCGGCCGCCGATGGCGTCGTCATTCGCGACGTGCGTGACTGCATACTGACTGTCCGGCTGGTCCCCATGGCCGGGCTCGCGGGTCCGGGTCGACTACAGCGGTGAGCGGCCCGTACTCGCGGTGAAACTGCAGGAGTTGTTCGGCTGGTCTGCCGCCTTCGCGCTGGCGGACGGGCGGGCACCGCTGACCGTCCACCTGCTCTCCCCGGCTGGGCACCCGGCCGCCGTCACCGGCGACCTCGCGTCGTTCTGGCGCGAGGGCTACCGCGCCGTGCGGGCCGAGCTCCGCGGCCGCTATCCCCGCCACCCGTGGCCGGAGGACCCGGCCGCGGCCGAGCCGACCCGGCGGCTCAACACGCCCAACCGGGGAGCGCCACGGGCAGCCCGGGGTCAGCCGCCACCCGAGCCGGCCGAGGCCGAACCACCGGAGGTCCAGCCGGAGTTGGGCTGCGGCCGATCGCGCGTGCTGCGCTCGGTGCGCAGCTCCACCACGACCCCAGCCGGGCCGAGCAGGGCCTTCAGCGCGTCGGCGAGCCGCTGCGGGTCGCCGCCGAACGGGAGCACGAGCCGCTCCCGGACGCCCCGCAGGACGAGTTCCAGCGCGAGCGTGGAGACGGCCGGCTTGTAGTCCCCCTGGTACGGCTCCACCACCTTGTGCGTCAGCCGCACCTCGCGCAGGGTCTTGACGGGCAGCCAGTCGTCCGGCCCGGCGGCCCGGACCAACCGCAGAGACGCGGGCACCCCGGCCGGCGCGAACTCCACCCGCAGGATGTCCCGGGCCCGGGAAAGGGCCAGCGCCAGCCAGCCGATCAGGTACTCCAGCCCGGCGATCACCCCCACCACCACGAACACGGTCGACGCCCGCGCCCCGGCCAGCGCCATCCAGAAGGCGACGAGCAGGGTCGGCACGCCCAGAGCGAGCGGAGTTAACAGCGCCTGCCCCGCCGAGGTCAGCGCGTTCCACGTCGGCCCGGCCGGGCCGACGCGCAGGACCAGATCCGTCGAGTCGGGGCCTTGTCTCAGCAAGGGATCGGTGGCCATGCCTCCAGCGTAGGTCCGGTCCGCAAGAGCGCCTCGACCATATCCGGCCGATGGGGCACGACTTCTGACGGTCGTAGCCCACAGCCGGCGGGCGCGGCGGGCTCCCAGGGCTCGAACCACGGGTCGGGCCACTGCTCGGCGGCGGCCATCAGCGGGTAGAAGGTGGCGCCGTCCAGGCTCTCGCGGATGATGTCGGCGTGGCCGCCGTGGCGTGCGGTCTCCTCGATCAGGTGCAGCAGCACCCACCGCACCGACCACTCCTCGACGTCGGCGGGGAACCACGGCACACCCCGGGGGGACGGGAACGCCCTGGCCGAGGTCGGCGATGCCGGCGACGGCCTCGTCGGTCTCCCCAGTCGCCAGCTCGTAGTCGGCCAGCAGCCCGGCTAGGCCGTGTGTTGAAAGTGGCCTCCGTGCCTCGTCCCACATCGTGATGATCTAGGTGTGGGGCGAGGGGATCCTTCTGACGAGCAGTGGTCGGCGCTGGAGCCGTTGTTGCCGGTTGTGGTGTTGGGTCGGCCGCCGGTGGGCCGACGGAAGTTGATAGACGGGATCCGCTGGCGGGTGCGGATTGGTGCTCCGTGGCGTGATCTGCCGCGGGAGTACGGGCCGTGGCAGACGGTTTACGGACTCTTCCGCCGCTGGCAGCGTGACGGCACCTGGTCCGTGCTGCTGACCAAGCTGCAGGCCCAGGCGGACACAGCGGGGCTGATCACGTGGGAAGTCAACGTCGACTCCACGATCTGCCGGGCCCATCAGCACGCTGCAAGCGCCCGCCGTGTCGGACCGGGCCAGGAGGAGCCACCGGGCGGTATCCAGGCCGAGCCCGGCGACCACGGACTGGGCCGGTCCCGGGGAGGCTTCACCACCAAGATCCATCTGGCCTGCGAACAAGGCCAGCGGTCGCTGGCCCTGCTGGTCACAGCCGGACAGCGCGGCGACAGCCCCCAGTTCACAGCCGTTCTTGGAGGCATCCGGGTCCCTCGCATCGGGCCGGGCCGTCCCCGTGTCCGTCCACTGCGAGTGCGGGGCGACAAGGCCTACTCATCCCGCGCCAACCGGTCCTACCTGCGCAAGCGGGGGATCCGCTGCACGATCCCCGAGCCGGCCGACCAGGCCAGGAACCGCAAGCGACGCGGGAAGGCCGGCGGGCGGCCTCCCGCCTTCGACCGCGAGGACTACAAGGCCCGGCACGCCGTCGAGTGCGGGAGCAACCGGCTCAAGCGCAACCGGGCGGTAGCCACACGGTTCGACAAACTCGCGGTCCGCTTCGAGGCCACCGGTCTGATCGCCGCGATCGGTGAATGGCTATGACCCGGCAGAGCTGTCGTTGCCGCATGCCATGCTGACCGCGACCAGGTTGAGCGGGACAGGGGAGACATCGCAGATGGGGGCTCGGTACTACGGCGCCGACAGCGAGAACGGCGACCGCATCGACGACACGTCCGAGGATGCGCTGTTCATGATGATCAGTGACCTCAATGCCTCCGACAACACCTTCGTGGTCGTCCAGCCCGACGAGGACGACCCGGTCTGGTTCGCCTCCGTGGCCGTGCTGGACGAAGGCGGCTACGAGGTCGTCCGCTGCGACACCACCCGAAACGAGCACGAGGTCACCACCTCGACCAGCATCAACGACATCGCCCGCGACCTCACCATCTGGACGGCCGCCCGTAGTACCAGTTCTCGCTAGCCCCGATCTCTCCCCGGCGTCGAACCTCTGCAGCCTGCCCCCGCGCCGCTGTTGCCTCCGCTCTGGCACTGACCCGGTCCTCCTCGAAGACCAACACACAGGCCAACGCGTCCAACGCCTCAGCAATCCTCTCCCGCCAGTCAGCGAACTCGACGGAGTCCGCATCGGACGGTTGCTGCGACTTCACAGAGCAGAGATGGCGCAGGGCGCGCTTGAGAACGGGGTCAACCACGATGCTTCTTTCGATCGGTACGCGGTCGACCCCATCGTGCCACTTTCAAAACACGGCCTAGCCGATCATGATCGTTCTCAGCGCCAACGGCTGTACCGATGTTCCGCAAGGCCGCTTTCGATCCCGCCGGACCCGAAGGACGACGGGCCCGATCGCGCGGGTAGGAAGACCCGGGACCCTCACCGTCAAGAGCTACGAGACCAGCAAGGACTACGTCGCCGCCACCGGCGAGGATCCCGCAAGATGCCGCTGCCGACTCGCGCCCAGTCACCTGAGCGTTGTCTCACAGCGATGTCGGCCCGCTTCTCGTCCGCTTCCACTCTTGAGAACGACCAGGCCACCGAAAAGAGAGTCAGCATCTCCCGCCTACCAGCCCCGAATGGCGAAATGACATCATGACGGCCGGAAAACATCGCCATACAGCGACACGGGAGAAGGAACGAGCGTGACCCAGGGGCGGATGACGTACAACGTGCGATACGGGACGTCCTGGCCGGTCGTCGTCCGCCACGGCGACAGCGTGGGACGCGACAGGGACACTGCCATCGCGCTGCTCTGCCGCGTGCCCGACGGCCACGGAGGCGCCGTGCACCCCTCCGCCCGTACCTTCGACCTCGTCGGTGAGGGGCAGACCGCGATCGCCCGCCTGTCGACCGAACAGACCAGCTCTCGCATGAGCGGGTGCCCCGCCGTCTACCGCGTCGACGACCCGTACGGCGCCCCGCTGGGCCGGATCACGTACCGGCCCGGACGGGCCCTGCGCGGCATCCGGGCGTGCTGGACCGTCGAGTCGGTGACCGGACACTCCGTGCGCGGCTTCCGCGGGCGCCTGTTCTGGTGGGCAGTGTGGTGGCCCGTCGGTCTGCCCGTGAGCCTGCTGTGGCTGATCCTGTCCCTTCTGGGCGAGGGCGACGACGCCTTCGGCAAGCCCCGCAGGGTCATCTGGCGCGACTCCTCACGCAGGGCGCATCTCGTCTTCCGGGGAGTCGCGGACGAATACCGGGTCCTCGACGGGAGCTGGGACCCACGGTTGGTCGCCGCGCTGCTCGGGCTTCACCAGTCGTACGACCCGTCGGAAGGTGGCGGCGCGAACAGTTGGTACAACGCCCCGTCCTGAGCCGCGCACGAACCCAGGGCGCCCCCGGCTATATGGTGCTCCGGTTGCCCCCGAGCCTCCTCGGGGCTGGCTCCACGACCCGACAGGACCTCAACACCGACGCTGCGCTCGGCGACTCCACGTGGGGCGGTACGGGACGCAGACGCCGAGGCCGCGTTCGACCGTGTCGCCGACCGGCTCGCCGCCACCGGTCCGGCCCAGCCCGTGGCCGGTGTTCCACCCCGGGCGCGCGTGTCCGGACGGATGCCGCAGGCCGGCGGCCAACGGGTCGTCGTGAAGGCCATCCCGGTCCCGGCAGACGACCCGTTGGCCGCCATGTACCGCACCGAGGTGGCGATCACAGCGCCCTGCCCCAGGGCCAGTCCTGCGGCTGCTCGACGAACTCGACGAACTCGACGAACCCGACGAGCACGGCTGGGTCGTCTGGCAATCGAGCACGTCGACGGACAACACCCCGACCTCTCGCCGGGTTCGCCGGACCTGCCGCTCGTCCTGGACGCCGTCGCCGCGTTTCACGCCCCGATCACCCCGTGCCCTACCCGAACGCGCCGGCTTTCACCGACCACCCGGTCGTCGAGCGGGCAGTCGCTGTGTGGGGTGTTGTGTCTGTCGGGGTGTGCGTGGGGGCATGGTTTTGTGTGTTCCCTCTGTGTCGCTGATCGTGTGGTGTCAGAAGCCGTTGCCATACCGATCATGGAGTCTGTCGATCGAACGGGAGACTCGATCGGGTGATCGCGGGCACTGCCCGGCATGAGAGCCGGTCCTGGCGGTATGCGGGCAAAATCCAAAGGAACGGAGGGCCGCGCGCCGCTACGGTCGGGCGCTATGAGCTGGCTCCCCGATAACTTCGTCCATCCCGTCCTGGTACCGCTGCCGGGCAGTGGTCATCACCTGCGGCCGATCCGGGAGGCGGACACCCCGCTCGACTATCCGGCTGTGATGGGTTCGCGCGAGCGGCTGTGGACCATCTTCGGCCCAGCCTGGGGCTGGCCTGCGGCCACCATGACCTACGAGGCCGACCAGGCCGACCTGTTGCGGCACGAGAAGGAGATCGCCGCACACCAGTCTTTCAACTACGCGCTGCTCGACGCGGCGGAGACAGCTCTGCTCGGCTGCGTCTACATCGACCCACCGGAGAGGGCCGGCGCGGACGGCGAGATCTCCTGGTGGGTGGTGGACGAGCTGGTGGACAGCAAGGTCGAGCAGGCCCTCGATGAGCTGGTGCCGCAGTGGATCGCCGCCGACTGGCCGTTCGAGCAGCCGCGCTTCCTCGGCCGAGAGATCTCCTGGTCGGACTGGCTCGCCCTGCCGGAGCACTCCGACGCGTAAGTAGCATTTGTCGTACCGAGAGGTTCGGTTGCGGGTCGAACTTGGGTGCTCGGTTGGTGATCGGCTCGTGGCCGGTGAATGAAAGCAGGGCCTCCCGCACAGCTCATGGGTGTTGAAGTCCATTCGAGCGTCAGGAGGCTCTGTGCCTTAGTCTTCCGTGCCGGTGTCCGTGGAGTCCAACCCTGATATCCCGTCGTGTGTCTGTCTCGCCCATGTGTACGGGAACGCGGTCGACCATGGTGAGCGGGTACGTCACCAGGAATGGGTCCAGGTCCGTGCTGCGATGCCGGTGCCCGGCTGGCTGGAGGGCCGTGGCGGGCAGCCGGAAAGCTATTGCCACCGGCAGATGATCGACGCGATCCGCTTCCTCGTGGACAACGGAATCAAGTGGCGGGCGATGCCCGCGGACTTCCCCGCCCGGCACCGGGTCTACGTGTTCTTCCGCCGCTGGCGGGACAAGGGCCTGGTCAAAGAGTTCCATGACCGGCTGCGGGGGAAGACCCGTACTGCGGCCGGCCGGGGCCCGGAGCCGACCGCAGGCATCATCGACTCCCAGTCGGTCAAGGCCGCCGCGTCCGTGCCCGCCTCCTCCCGCGGCTTCGACGGCGGGAAGAAGATCAACGGCCGCAAGCGGCACATCGTGGTCGACACGACAGGGCTGCTGTTGACGGTCATGGTCACCGTGGTGAACGTGACCGACCGGGAGGCGGCCCAGGTTCTACTCACCCGGCTGACCAGGAGGTTCTTCCTGCTCAGGCTGGTCTGGGCCGACGGCGGCTGCACCGGTCCTCTGGTCGACTTCGCCGCGAAGGCACTGCGTCTCGCACTCACGGGGTCGTCAAACGCGATGCGGACCTGTCGGGTTTCGTGGTGCTGCCCCGCAGGCGGGTGGTGGAGCGGACGTTCGGGTGGCTGATGCGCTCGCGCCGGCTGGCACGCGACTACGAGAGGCGGACCGAAACGGCCGAGGCGATGGTGCTGTGGTCAATGACCATGGTCATGAGCCACCGCCTCGCGAAACAGCGACGCTGAAGGAGCCCGGGGTGTCCTCGGCAAGCCAGCCCCGCGCGGCCAGACGCTTCGCCTTGGACCGCACCCGTTCGATCTTCGCCGGAACCGACGGCATCTGGCACCTCCACTAAAGAGAGAACACGACGTGTCATCTCTATTGCAGCGGAGGCAACTTCACGTTTGACCAGCGGAAACCCGGCCATCACACCCGGAAAGACAACAGATTCTCAGCGGTTTCCTTGCGGGTGTTCGTTGTGGGTTCGGGGCTGGCGCGTGTGGTGGTGTTGGTGCGCCATTCTGCGTAGGGCTATGAGGGCTGGTTCGAGGAGGATGGTGAGGAGTAGGACGTGTTCTGCGTGTTCCTGGGGGTTGAGGTCTCCCAATTGTTCGAGGTCTGTGGCTGTGGTTTGTTCGGCGAGTTTGGCGTACGTCAGGAGCGTTTGATGGTTCAGGGGTATGCCGAGTCTGTGTAGTGCTGTAAGGGTTTCGGCGAGTGTGGTGCGTGTGGGGGCTGTGCTGTGGATGTCCCAGCCCAGGTCTTGGACGAGTGCGTCGACTTGGGCGAGTTGTGTGGTGTCGGGGGCGGGTTGGCCGGGGTGGCGGATCGCGTTGAGGGCGATGGTCATGGTGTGGCCGGTTTGGGTGTTCTGGTTGTCGGCCAGTGCGTGGAGCACTTCTTTGGTGGTGTTTACCGAAAGCCCACGTGTGGTGATCAGGGCGCGTATGAGGTGCAGCCGCCGGAGATGTCGGTTGTCGTATGCGGCCTGTGTGGTCGCGGTCGGTGTGCCTGGGGGCAGTAGTCCTTCTCGTATGTAGTACTTGATGGTGGCGACGGTGACTCCGCTGTGCCGGCTGAGTTCGGAGATGCGCATCTGGCCGCGGTTCAGGCGTTGGTGGCGTGGTTGTGTGGTGAGTCTTCCGCGTGTCTTTCGCGGCTCGGTACCGGTGTCACGGCGGGGGGCGCGGTCGGGGGTGTGTCGGTCGTGCTTTGGGGTGCTGCCTGCCTGTGCGCCGGTGTCAGACCGCTGAGAGCGGGGGAGGGGTTCCCTTTCGGCATGAACGTGCCTTTCTTCGGCGGCGGTCTCGGCTCCTGTGGCGGCTGAGGGGCCGTTATGTTCGCACCCCTGTTGGTGGGTTGGCATCTTCCAGTGTGCGGAGTGTGACGGGCGGGGGCTTGCTGGTTGTTTGGAGGAGGGCAAGGGGGAAGTGGTTTTTGCTGTGGCGGTCGTTCACACTCGGCTGGCGTGATGTTCGATGCGCCGAGCTTGAGGAGGGTATTCGCGTGGGCGAGAAGGTCGCGGAGTCGGTTTCTGTTGGGTTACGTCCTACGTCGTTGTTCGTTTCGGGAAGTTTTCCGCGGAGGCGGGGGCTGATCGTGCTCCTCAGCCTGATCGGGGGCGTATTTATCGCCTATGCGTGGTCTGCCAAGTTCGTTGATCACGAAATAGGGTTCAGGACCGCTGACACGCTGTTGGGGCACAACCCCGAGACGACGCCGATCGCTGGTGTGGCGGCGGGGGTGGTGTTCGCGTTCGTTACTGGCTTGGCCGGTACGTTCACGGCCTGCAATATCGCGGTCTTCGGGGCTGTGGGGCCCTTGGTCGGGCGGAGCGAGTCGCGACGGAGCCGGTTTCTTCAAACGGTCAAGCCGTTGGGGTGGATGGCTGTCGGGATGATTCCGGTCTCGGCGGTGTACGGGGTGATCGTGGGGTTGGCCGGGACAGGTATGCCGCAGTTTTCGGCATCCGGGGGCGTCGCCGGCGGGATTTCCCCTCGGATCGTCCAGGCAATGATCACTTTCGGTTTGATCGGAGTGATCATGACTGTTCTGGGCCTTGCTGCTTTGGGCGTGGTCGGCGATCCGCTGGCTTCTGTGTCCCGGCGGTTTCGGAACGCTCCGCTGGTGTTGACCGGCGCACTGGCCGGCGCGTTCCTGATAGGGCGGCCGTATCCGTTGTTCCGTAGTCTGTTCCGGCACGCCGCCGTCACTCATGACCCGCTGTACGGGGCGGTAGCGTTCTGTCTGCAGTCCATTGGCAACGTGCTGGTCATGGCGGTGTTATTCCTTGCCCTGTCCTACGGTGTGGGCGGGCGCCTTCAGCGCTGGCTTGCGGCGAAGCCAGGCAGGGCTGCGACGTTGACCGGTTCGGCGTTCCTGGTCGCGGGTATCTTCACTTTCGTCTATTGGACCCTGCGTATTCTCGGCAGGTTCGATTACATCTGGTTCCCGACCGCGCCGTGGAACGGATGACGGTGTGTGTGGTGTTAGGGGGTGGGTGCGCCGTAGGTGATGTTGATGCCTTGTGTTTGGGCGGTTTGGATGATGTGGGGGATGGCGCGTTCGGCGAGGGCGGAGATGGTGAGGGCGGGGTTGACGGTGAGGGCGGCGGGGACGGCGGAGCCGTCGGTGACGTAGATGCCGGGGTGGCCGCGGAGTTCGTGGTGGTCGTTGAGGGCGCTGGTGTGGGGGTCGTCGCCGATGCGGCAGGAGGCGAGGGGGTGGACGGTGTAGGCGCCGACGACGTCGTTGGTCCAGGGCATGACTTGGGCGAGGTTGTCGCGTTCGAGGATGTTTTTGACGACGGCGTCGGATTCGGTCCAGGCGCGTTGGGTGTTGGCGGTGGGTCGGTAGTGGATGGGGCCGCGGCCGAGCATTTGTTGGGAGATGCGTTGGGCGTTGCCGGTGGGGGGTGGGGGGCCGAAGGTGCCTTCGTTGTCGTCTTCGACCATGGTGAAGATGGTGAGCCAGGAGCGCCATTGGCGGATGAGTTCGGTTTTTTGTGCGCCGAACCAGGTGGGGCCGTGGGTGTTGGGGACTTGGGCGAGGATGGTGCCGAAGCCGGGGGGGAAGTAGAGCTGTTCGAGGGAGAAGCGGGAGTGTTCGGGTAGGCGGGGGTCGAGGTTGTCCCAGCTGGCGACGACGGGGCCTTTGCCGATTTGGTTGGCGAGGTAGGCGGTGTTGTCGCCGCGGTCGAGGCCGAGGAGGTCGCGGGCGCGTTCTTCGTTGATGATGGCGGTGTTGAGGCGTTCGCCGTTGCCGGAGAAGTAGCGGCCGACGGCGTGGGGCATGGGGCCGAGGTCGGGGGCGGAGCGTTGGAGGATGACGGGGGTGGCGCCGGCGCCTGCGGCGAGGATGACGATTTTGGCGTCGATGGTGCCGCCGGTGGTGTGTTTGCGGTAGTCGGTGTCGTCGATGATGTTGTAGTGGACGCGGTAGCGGCCGTTGTCGGTGCGGGTGAGTTTTTGTACTTCGTGCAGGGGGCGTATCTCTGCGCCGTGGGCGGTGGCGGCGGGGAGGTAGTTGAGCAGGAGTGAGCGTTTGGCGTCGAAGCGGCAGCCGGCCATCATCCAGTTGCAGTTGGTGCATTTGGAGGTGTCGACGGCGGTGGGGACGGGGTTGGCGGTGCGTCCTGCGTGGTGGCAGGCGGCGGCGAAGAGGCCTCCGGCGTAGGTGACGTCGTCCCAGCTTTGGGTGGTGACGGGGAGGGCTTCGCTGACTTTGTCGTACCAGGGGTCGAGGGTGTCGCGGGTGATGGAGGCGGGCCACATGCGCCGGCCGATGCTGCCGGTGCGTTCGAAGACGAAGCGTGGTGCGCGGGGCATGGCGGCGAAGTAGACGACGCTGCCGCCGCCGACGCAGTTTCCGCCGAGCAGGCTCATGCCGTCGCCGACGACGAAGTCGAAGATGCGGGTGTAGGAGGAGCCGAGGAGGAAGTCGTGTTCGAAGTCGTCGGATTCCAGCCAGGGGCCTCGTTCGAGGACGGTGACTTTCGCGCCGCCGGCGGCGAGGTGGTAGGCGGGGATGGCTCCGCCGAAGCCGCTTCCGACGATGAGGATGTCGGTGCGTTCGGTGGCGGTCATTTCAGGCTCCCGGAAGGCGTGGTGTCGGGATGGAGTCGGGCGAGGGGGCGGCCGTAGGAGTAGGCGGGGAAGCGCCACAGTCCGTCGGCGTCCGGTGGGGCGAAGCCGATGGCGGTGAGCCCGGGGTGTCCGGCGGCTATCGCCTCGGCGGTGTGCAGGTGGGCGCCGGTGTCGAAGGCCATGTTGCTGAACAGGGCGAGGCTGACCCAGATGTCACGCTCGGGGTGGCCCGGCGCGGTCAGCACCGTCACCAGGCGGGTCCGCTCCGCGTAGGACAGGGCCACGAACGGCGGCACCCCGGAGCCAGGACCAGGACCCGCACCGGAACCAGGATCATTGTCGGGACCGGGGTCCGAGTCGGGGCCGGAACCGGAGCCCGGGGCGGGGCTGGGGCCGGTACCGGAGCCGGAGTCGGTGGCGGGGCTGGGGCCGGTGCCGGTGGCGGGGCTGGGGTCGGAGCCGGGGCCGGGGTCGGGGTCGGGGTCGGGGCCGGGGCCCGGACGGGGACCGGAGTCGGCGGCGGGGCTGGGGGCGGGACGACCGGAGCCGGGGTCAGGGCTGGGGGCGGGACCGCCGGAGCCCGGGGCGGGGCCGGGGCCGGTGCCGGGGCTGGGGCTCGGACGGGGACCGGGTCCGGCGGCGGGGCTGGGGCCGGGGTGGGGGTCGGGGGTGAGTGTGTTTTGGGCGGTGTGGGCCTGGGCGTGGGCGTTGAGGGCCCGGGCGAACTCGTCCAGGGATTCGGACAGACCGGTGGCCGGGTTCTGCAGGAGCTCAAGAGCGCCGGCGGCCACGGCGCCGGGGCCGGTCACGGCGCCCGCGACCGCGTAATCGTCCTGATTTCGCTTCTCGCCGGGGACTATCGTGTCGGCGAACGCCTCCAGTGTGCTAATTGTGTCCTGTTTCGGGCCTGGTTGGTCCTGTCGCATCGCTGCTCCTTTTCGGCCTGCGGGACGCAAAAGCGTCCATGGGCTGGTCGGAGGGGGATTCCATTGGGCGCTGCTGGTGTCGATTATCGACCGCCCGGGCGGCCCGCGGCATCTTTGTCATTGCGGTCGCCAGGCCCCGGCGGAATCCTGATGTATTCCCGTCGTGTGTATGCGGCAAACCTGACGGGTACGCTTGATCGGAGCGTAGAGTGCCGTTAATAATACATTCGGCGAAGCTACTTCCGCTTGAGTGAGATGGTCGCTGCATGCGCCACGGCCCACGTTCTGGTAATCGGATTCTGGTCTCGGCTACGGAGGAAGAATGGGTAGTGAAGGGTGTGCGGTCGCCGGCATCGAGAAGGCGGTGGAGCGGTCGATCGAGGAGATGAAAAGAAGGCTCTCCGAGTCCCTGAGCATCGATGACATGGCACGTGTTGCCATGTACAGCAAGTTTCACTTCTCTCGGGAGTTCCACCGGATCACGGGGATCTCGCCCAGGCGTTTTCTCTCCGCTCTGCGGATCCAGGAAGCGAAGCGGCTCCTTCTGACGACCAGCCTGACCGTCACCGAAATCAGTTGCACCGTCGGCTACAGCAGCGTCGGGACATTCAGCTCGCGCTTTGCGAGCAGTGTCGGTCTGCCGCCTTCGGTGTACCGCAGGCTGGGCGGATTCGTACGCAGGGTGGATTCCGCGAAAAAAGGTGAGGCCGGCGGAGCGGTATGCGGCTCGGTGGGTGCCCCGGTCGCCTCCTACCCGGGTCTCATATTCCTCGGCTTGTTTCCTACTCGAATTCCTGAGGGGAAACCTGTCAGCTGTGCGGTCTTAACCTGTCCCGGTCCTTTTGAATTACGGGACGTGCCGGCGGGGACGTGGTATCTCCTGGGGCACTCGGTGCCGGCCGCGGCTCAGGAGGCACTCACCGACAGTCAGGCCGTCCACGTCGGTTCCGTCGGCCCCCTGGAGATCGCTCCCCGGGCGGCCCGCGTCCCTGTCGACTTCCGGCTGCGGGGGGCGAGCCCCCTGGACCCGCCGGTACTGCTGGCACTGCAGCGGGTACGCTCGGCCGCCTTCGAGGAAGGCCTCGTGCCGGCCGCCGGCTGACCGGCCGGGTGTGACGGGGCACCCGCCCCGCCACACCCGCCCCACCACACCCGGCACCTCGCGACACCGCGCTTCGCCGCCCGGCATCTCGTGGCACTGGGCTTCGCCGCCCGGCATCTCGTGGCACTGCGCTTCGCCGCCCGGCGCCTTGTGGCACTGGGCTTCGCCGCCCGGCATCTCGTGGCACTGCGCTTCGCCGCCCGGCGCCTTGCGGCACCGCACCTGACCGCACGAAACTTCGCGGCACGGCATCTCGCGGCACTGCGCTTCACCGCGCGGCACTTCATCGGATTTCATGGTGTGGCGGCGTGTTTGACGGCATGGCATGGCACGGCGTTTCACGGCACTGTGCGGACTGTTACTTCGAGTCCGCCGCGCACCCCCAGTGACAGCATCGGTTCCGGGACGACTCGTTGTCCGGGCACTTTCTCCAGGCTCAGCTCCCGGCACAGCAGTGCCACGGTGAACACGGCTTCCATCAGTCCCAGGCTGCTGCCGACGCAGACGCGTGGGCCCGCGCCGAAGGGGATGTGGGCGTATCGCGGGCGTTCGCCGCGTTGTCCGGGCGCGAACCGTTCGGGTATGAACTGCCCTGGGGCGTCCCAGAATTCGGGGTGCCGGTGGAGTGTGTAGGGGCAGATGAGTACGTCCGCGCCGGCCGGGACGCGGTAGCCGCCGATCTCGTCGGCGGCCTGTGCCTGCCGGGGCAGGATCCATACCGGCGGATACAGCCGCATCACTTCCTCGACCACCATGGCCGTGTAGGTCAGCCGGCGCAGGTCCTCGTATTGCGGGAGTCTTGTGCCCAGGACCTCCTGTGCTTCCTGGCGCAGTTTTTCGCGTACCTCGGGGTGACGGTCGATCAGGTAGCAGGTCCAGCCGAGGGTGGACGCGGTCGTCTCGTGACCGGCCAGCAGCAGTGTGATCAGTTCGTCCCGCAGCCGCCGCTGGCCGGTGCGCGGGTCGGCCTCCGCGCGTATCGAGGCGATCAGCCGCGACAGGGCGTCGTCTCCTTCGCCGACCGCGCCGCGTGCGATCCGCTGGGCGGCGAGCTGTTCCACCACCCGCTGCAGGCGGACCCGGGCCCGCCGAAACCGCATCTGGTGGGGCAGCGGGATCCACATCGGCACGACGCCCATGGAGATCATCTCGAACATGGCCTGTTCCTGGACGGCTTCGAAGGCATGGCCGAGACCGTCGGAATCCTCCAGGCCGGTGTCCAGCAGGGTCCGGCCGAGGACGCCCAGTGTCAGACCGGTCAGCTCCCGTGTCAGGTTCACCGGCCCGCGTCCGGCGTGTGCCCGCAGCCGTGTCACGAGCGCGGCCGCTTCCTCGGCGACCGCTCCGGCCTGCTGGGCGATCCGCCGGTGCTGGAAAGCGGGCTGGATCACCTTGCGCTGGCGGCGCCACAGGTCGCCCTCGCTGGTCAGCAGGCCGTCCCCGAGAGCGCGCCGGGCCTGGGCCAGTCCGATGCCCTTGTGATAGTTGGCGGCGTTGTCCACGAGTACGTGCTTGGCGTAATCGGGATGGTTGAAGAAGTACAGCGTCTTGGGCCCCAGCGGCAGCCGCACCGCGTCTCCGTATCCGGCGGCGGCCGTCATCATCGCCAACCGGTCCCCGGCCAGCTGCCGCAGCAGCGACGGCGCGGCACGCAACGGCGGCGAGGGGAAGACCCGCGGGCCCGCGGGTACGCCGGTCACCGGCGTTCCGTCCCGGCGATGAGCCGCTCCGCGATGGCCTGACGCCACACCTCGTACGCCGGCACCGACCCCGCCCCGCCCGACCCCGCCCCGCCCGACCCCGCCCCGCCCGACCCCGCCCCGCGCGAGCCCGCCGCGGCCGCTGTTGCCGCGCCTGAGCCTGCCTCGGCCGACCTCGCCCCGCCCGAGCCTGCCGCGGCCGTTGCTGCCGCGCCTGAGCCCGCCTCGGCCGGCCCGGCCCCGCCTGAGCCTGCCGCGGCCGTTGCTGCCGCGCCCGACCTTGCCCCGCTTGAGCCTGCCGGGGCGGTTGTTGCCGCGGCTGATGTTGCCGACGGGCGGAGTTCCTGCGTGACAGCGGCGGCCTCTTCGGGTTCCAGCCCGCACAGCACCCGCGTCGCCAGCCCCGTGTGCGGCACCATCAGCCCGGCGCGCAGCCGGGTCTCCGCGGCGAACGCACTGCCCTGCGCCAACGCCCCTTGATGAGGCCCCGCCTGCTTCCACAGCGCCGTCAGTTCCTCCTCGCCGCACCCTCCCGCGTACGTGGCGGCCAGACCCACACCGCTGTACAGATCGGAATGACGCGCCGTGGGAAACGTCTCGATCGTCGCGGCGACGACACCGGGATCCGTACCGCACACGAACCACAGAGCACGGCCGATGCCCTGGTCGATCGCCCGGCCGGTGTAGTGCGGGAAGTCGTGCGCGGGCCACGCGAAATGCTCGTCGGTGTGCTGCCGGCGCACGTACCGGTCGGTGTGGAAGTACGCCTGATGGAAGCCGTAGCCGTCCAGGACCAGCCAGCGCAGCAGCGGGTCCAGCCTCTCGACATCCGCCCACCAGCGCCGCGGGAGGCGGCCCATCGACCAGCCGATACCGACGTACACCATGTAGACGTGCGCGCCGCCGCGGCCGGCCAGCAGCCGTTCGACACCGCCCGTGCCCCCGCCGGGTATCGCGTCCAGGACCGCGTACGCCATGCCCGCGCCCTCGTAGGCGAAGCCGCGGAACCGCTCCGGTATCGCCTCCAGGTGCGTCTCGGCCTCGGCCGTGGTGCGGGCGGCCATGGCGTGGCCGTAGCCCTCCAGGAACCGGCCGCCGATCGTCTCGAGCAGGTCTTTGGCCTCGGGCGTCTTGTGGTGGAAGCCGCGGGTTTCCAGCAGGGTCTGGCTCACGCTGGGCGTCAGTAACCGGCGCCGTAGCCTGCCGATGGTGCTTGGCATGTCTCTCCCCTTCGTCGGCTGTGTTCCTGGCGTGCGACCGAGATCGTCACCGGCTCATGGCCGTTTCGGGCCGGAAGTGGGCATGGACCGCACGCCGCCAGTGCTCATAGGCCGGCACCGGCCCCGCAGCGTCCTCGGTGACGGCGCTGCTGTCGGCGAGCGCGACCGCGGCCTGGACCGAAAGACCCGTCAGCGCGCTCGCGGCGACGGCCGTGTGCCGCGGCACGTACCCCGCAAGATCACGGGCACGGATCGCGAACACCGCCCCCTGGGCCAGGTCCGGCGCATGAGGACCGGCCAGGCGCCGCAGCGTGTCGAACGTGTCCGCCCCGCAGCCGCCGGCGAAAGCGGCGGCGAGCCCCGCACCGCTCCACAGATCCGGCCACCGGTGCCCGGCGAAGGAACGGATGGCCGCCTCGACGCGCTCGGGCCGGGCGCCGTGGATGAACCACAGGGCCCGGCCGATGCCCTGGTCGACAGCGCGAGGAAAGTACTCCGGCGCGCCCTGCCACGGATAACTCGCCGGCACCCGCTGCTCGTCCACCCAGCGGCGGGTGTGGAAAAAGGCCAGGTCGAAGCCGTAGCCGTCCACCGCGAGCCAGCTCATCACCGGATGAAACGGCTGCCCGGTCAGATCGGGCAGCACCTTCTTCCACAACACGCGCGGCAGCCGCGCCATGGCGAAGCCGATACCGATGTAGGCGAGCAGGATGTGCGGCCGCCCCGGACCCTCCAGCAGCTCCCGGGTGCGCTGCCCGCGGCCCATCACGTCCGTGACGGTCAACGCCATGGTGGCGCCCTCGTAGCCGAAGCCGCGCTGCTCGGCATCCAGCAGTTCCAGGCGGTGCGCGATCTCCGCGGTGCCGCTCGCCTCCATGGCCCATTCGAAGCCGCACACGACGGCGCGCGGTACGTCCTGAAGCCGGGCGGCGCCATGGCCGGCGGGCAGTGGTGCGAAACCGCGCCGCGCGAACGACACCTCGGCCAGGTCGGGGGCCAGCATGATGCGCCTCAGCGATCTCAGAGCCTTCGCCACACTCGCCTCCACGAACGACCCGATGGTCGCACCATCATCGCCACCACGACAGGCCGATGGCTTCTTTGTGGTTGCGCCTGCGGGCCGGTGGTGCGCCGACAGCACGGACAAAGAAGTGGCCGGGCCTCGCCTCGCCGCAGACTGGGCCCCGCGACAAGCCGCCCGGAGAGAGGAACGAGGCATGACACAGCACAACGATGTCCTCAGCGATCTGGTGGAGGAGGGCAACGCCCTGGACTCCTTGCTCGTGGATGCCGACGAGAGCCAGTGGGCGCGGCCGACACCGGCCGAGGGATGGACCATCCGGCACCAGATCGGCCACCTGACCATGGTGTTCGGCATGGCCGAGAAGGCGGCGGCGGACCCCGCCGGGTTCAAGGCGTTCACCGCTGCCATCACCAATTTCGACGAGGCCGTCCAAAACGGCCTGAAGCCGTATCTGTCCCTGGACGGCCCTCAGCTGCTGGACGCCTGGCGCACCCAGCGGACGGCCACCGAACGGGCGCTTCACCAGGTGCCCCTGGAACAGCTCGTGCCATGGCTGGTCCGCCCCATCCCGGCGGCGGTGCTGGCGAAGGCGGGCATGATGGAAATGTTCGCGCACGGCCAGGACGTCGCCGACACCCTCGAAACAGACCGCCAGTACACCGACCGGATCCGGCACGTCGCCGAATTCACCGCCCTCACCTGGGAGTTCGGCTACGAGTCCCACGGCCTGCCGCAGCCGGTCAAGGGGTTCCGCTTCGACCTGACGGCACCCTCCGGCGCGGCATGGACCCTCGGTGCTCTCGACGCGGAGCAGCGGATCACCGGCCCCGCCGTCGACCTGTGCCTGCTCGCGACCCGGCGCCGGCACCGCGACGACCTCGCGCTCACCGCGTCCGGACCGGACGCCGACCAGTGGCTCGACATCGCCCAGGCGTTCCGCGGCCCGGCCGGGCCCGGACGCAAGCCGGGCCAGTTCGCACAGGCCGGCCACTGACCCAGCCCCCATGCCCGCCGGCTCGTGGCACCCGAACACCGGGCGCCACGAGCCGGCCGCCGGTGCCACGACCAGCCGCCGGTGCCATGAGCAGCCGCCGGTGCCACGAGCAGCCGTCGGTGCCACGAGCAGCCGTCGGGCGCCACGACCGGCCGTCCCGGCACACAGCCCCCGACCCAGCCACCCCCGGCCCCAGCCACCCCCACGCCGCGCCAAGCCGTCGACCACCATCCCGGTGACGCCGACCCACGACCTCCCGGCGCCCGCGGGGGAGGGGAGGGAAGGGAAGGGGAAGGGAAGGGGAAGGGGCAGCCCGGCTGGGTGCCGGGTGGGGTGTACCGGGCAGGTGTACCGGCCGGGTGCTAGGCGGGTGTACCGGCCGAGTGCCGGGCGGGGTGTACCGGGCGACGCGCCCGGACACCGAAAGCGACGCACCCGCCGGGCCGGCCACACCCCGCCATCCCGCGGTTCCTCCCGCCGCCGCGCCACCGCCCCCGCCGCCCCGCCCCCCGCCGCCGCGCCGCCACCCCACCGCGTCGCCGCCGCGCCGCCCCGCCACCCCACCGCGTCACCGGACCGCGTCACCGCCGCGCCGCCACCCCACCGCGTCACCGCACCGCGTCGCCGCCGCGCCGCCCCCTGCCACCGCGCCCCGTCGTCGTTTCGAAAGCGGTGAGTTCCGCGAGCGTTCCGCCGTATTCGGCCGGTGCACGGAAAACGTGTTCCGTCGCCACCCCACGGCATCCAAAGCCATCTCAAGCCTCAAGCCATCTCAAGGCATCTCAGGCCGTCTCGAGTCGTCTCGAGGCATCTCAGGACGTCTCACGGCATCTCGCCGAAAGCGGCCCGCGTCAGCGAAAAGAACGCCTTCGCGGTGAGCACCGAGCGGTGACCGAACACTTTCGCGACCCCGCCGCCGCGGCGCTGCCGCGACCCCGCCGGATCTCCTGAAGTGCGAAGACCCCGGCTAGCAAGCCGGGAGATGCCACCCGCACGGTGAACCCGGATCGTATCCATAGAACAATCCCGTGATTTGCACGCCGACCCTGACTTCCACAAGAGAGAGAGGGGGGAGCATCGTGGCATACAGCCAGAAGATTCGCAGACTTGTGCCGGGGCTGGTGACGGTTCTCGTCGTGACATCGCTGTTCTTCGCGACCCGGGCATCAGTCGCTGTTCCTGACGGCACAAAGGTGGCCGCCGCCTACCGGTTCAAGGAAATGCCCATCGCCATGCCCCCGGGCTACGACAAGCTGCCCAAGCGCAGCGTGCGTACCGTCAACCCGGCCTACGAGAAGATCCGTTCCTGGATCTCGTCGGTGGGCGCGAGCATCGCCATCAACGACGTCGCCGGCAACGGCCGCGCGTCGGGGATGTGCATCGTCGACACCCGCACCGACCAGGTCACGGTCACGTACACGCCCACCGCGCACCAGGCCGACCGGTTCACCCCGTTCCTCCTCGATGCCTCGCCGCTGCCCATGGACAACGCCATGGCACCCACCGGCTGCACCTTCGGAGACTTCAACGCCGACGGCCGCATGGACATCCTGGTCAGCTACTGGGGCCGCACCCCGATCCTCTTCCTGGCCCGCTCCGACGCGGCTGCACCCTCACCGAACGCCTACGTTCCGCGTGAGCTGGTGCCCTCGCAGTCGCAGGACGGCCTCTACCACGGACCGCGCTGGAACACCGACGCGGTACACGTGAGCGACCTGGACGGCGACGGCCACCCGGACATCGTCATCGGCAACTACTTCCCCGACTCCGACGTCCTGGACCCCAACGGCCTGAAGAACGTCGTGATGAACGACTCGCTGTCGAGGGCGGAGAACGCCGGCGGCGACCACGTGCTGCGCTGGACGTCCGCCACCACCGGCACCCAGCCCACCGCCACCTACACCACCGACCCCAAGGCGATCCCCTACGACGCCGCCACCGGCTGGACCCTGGCCATCGCCGGCGCCGACCTGACCGGCGACGTCCTGCCGGAGCTGTACATCGCCAACGACTTCGGCAACGACCACCTGCTCTACAACCGCTCCCGCCCCGGCCAGATCCGCTTCACCGAGGCCCTGGGCGAACGCACCGCCACCGCGCCCAAGTCGTTCGTGCTGGGCAGGGGATCGTTCAAGGGCATGGGCGTCGACTTCGGTGATCTGGACCGCACCGGCCGCTTCGACATGGTGGTCAGCAACATCACCGCGGCCTGGGGCCTGGAGGAGTCCAACTTCGTCTGGAAGAACCGCAGCACCGACGAAGCGGACATGGACCGCCAACTCGACGACGGCGTCGCCCCCTTCACCCAGGAGGCACGTAAGTACGGCCTGGCGTGGACCGGCTGGAACTGGGACGTCAAGCTGGGCGACTTCAGCAACTCCGGCCGCCAGGACGTCGTGCAGACCGACGGCTTCGTCAAGGGCAACATCGACCGGTGGCCGTGGCTGCAGGAGATGGCCATGGCCAACGACGTCCTGCTGTCCAACCCCGACATGTGGCCCAACGTCCAGCCCGGCGACGACATCGCCGGAGACGACAAGCTGGCCTTCTACGCCCGCACCGACGACGGCACCTACGCCAACATCAGCGACAAGCTCGGCCTCGCGGTGCCCATTCCCACCCGGGCCGTCGCCACCGGCGACACCACCGGGACCGGGGCCCTGGACTTCGCCGTCGCCCGCCAGTGGGGACCGCCCGCCTTCTACGCCAACACCGCCCCCAAGCGCGGCAACCACCTGACCCTGTCACTGGTACGCCCCGCCACAGGCGACACCGGCGGCTCGTCCGGCGCGCTGGCCGCCGCGGGCACCCCCGCCTACAACGCCACCGTGCGGGCCACCACACCCGACGGCACGGAGATCGCACAGCTCGACGGCGGCAGCGGCCACAGCGGCTTCCGCAGCTTCGACGTCCGCTTCGGCCTGGGCGACTACGACGGCCCCGTGACCGTGGACCTGCGCTGGCGCGACGCGGACGGCACCGTCCACCGGCAGCAGCGCCGCCTCGATGCCGGCTCCCACACCCTCATGCTCACCGGCGACGCCCAGGAGGTGCCGCGCACATGACCGCGTCGGTCGCTCACCCCACCGCGCAGCCGGCACCGCACCCCGGTGCGGCGCCGCCCGCCGCCAAACCGGACCCGCGTTACCTCGCCCTGCGCAACTTCGCCATCTCCATCAGCGTCTTCAACATCTTCGGCTACACACTCCTCGGCTTCGAGCAGCCCTGGCTCTGGCCCGTCCTGGCGGTGCTCTGCGGATACACCACCGAGCTCGTCCTCGAAACGATCAGCGCCTGGGCCTACAAGCGGGCCCCGCGCTTCAGCGGCCGGGGCGCCCGCGGGGTGTACGAGTTCCTGCTGCCCGCCCACATCACCTCGCTGGCCGTGTCGATGCTCACCTACGGCAACGACCTGTTCCTGCCGGTCCTGTTCGGCGTGGTCGTCGGCGTCGGCGGCAAGCACGTCTTCCAGGCACCCATCGCCGGCCGCATGCGGCACTACATGAACCCGTCGAACTTCGGCATCACCGTCTCGCTGGTCTGCTTCGGCACCTGGTTCAGCATCGCCCCGCCGTACCAGTTCACCGAGCACGCCAACAACTTCTTCCGGGTCGCCATCCCGCTGATCATCGCCACCGCGGGAACCGTCATCAACGCCCTGCTGACCAAACGCGTCGCGCTGATCGTCGGCTGGCTCGGCGGCTTCGCCATCCAGGGCGTGATCCGCCACTTCGTCTGGGACGTCGCGGTGTACTCCGCCGTCGGCGTCATGAGCGGCGTGGCGTTCGTCCTGTTCACCAACTACATGATCAGCGATCCGGGAACGACGCCGACCAAAGCACGCAACCAGTTCATGTTCGGCGCATCGGTCGCGATGGTCTACGGGGTGCTCATGGTCTTCAACGTCGTCTACACACTGTTCTTCGCCGTCACCATCGTGTGCGGCCTGCGCGGCGCCGGCTGGTGGGTCGCCCACCTGATACAGCGCCGCCGCAAGCGGGCCGCCGCCACGGCACCGACCGCCACGGCCGGCCCCGCCACCGTATCCGAGGCGGTGGCGGCATGAGCGGCCCACGCACCCGCATCGCCGTCGTCGGCATGGCCTGCCGCTACCCCGACGCCGACACCCCCGAGCAGCTGTGGCAAAACGTCCTGTCCGGACGGCGCGCCTTTCGCCGTCTGCCCGACGAACGCATGCGCCACGAGGACTACTACTCGCCCGACCCCACCGCCCCCGACCGCCACTACACACGCAAGGCCGCGGTCCTGGAAGGCTTCGAGTTCGACCGCGTCAGACACCGCATCGCCGGCAGCACCTTCCGCGCCACCGACATGACGCACTGGCTGGCCCTCGACACCGTCGCCCAGGCCCTCGAGGACGCGGGATTCCCCGACGGTACGGGACTGCCGGCACCCACCACCGGCGCCGTCCTCGGCAACAGCCTCACCGGCGAGTTCTCCCGCGCCAACCTCATGCGGCTGCGCTGGCCCTACGTACGGCGCACCGTCGGCGCGGCACTGCGCGAGCAGGGCTGGGCCGATGCCGAACTGGCCGAGTTCCTCACCACCCTGGAACAGCGCTACAAGCAGCCCTTCCCGCCCATCGACGAGGACACGCTGGCCGGCGGCCTGGCCAACACCATCGCCGGCCGCATCTGCAACCACTTCGACCTGGGCGGCGGCGGATTCACCGTCGACGGCGCCTGCTCCTCCTCCCTGCTGTCCGTCGCCACCGCCTGCAACGCCCTGACCTCCGGGCAGTGGGACGTGGCCATCGCCGGCGGCGTGGACCTGAGCATCGACCCCTTCGAAGTGATCGGCTTCGCCAAGACAGGCGCCCTGGCCACCGCGGACATGCGCGTCTACGACCGCGGCTCCAACGGCTTTTGGCCCGGCGAGGGCTGCGGCGCCGTCGTCCTCATGCGCGACGACGACGCCCGCGCGCAGGGACGTTTCCGCTACGCGACCATCGCCGGCTGGGGCTGGTCCTCCGACGGCCGCGGCGGCATCACCCGACCCGAGGCCGGCGGCCACCGCCTCGCCCTGGAGCGCGCCTACGACACCGCCGGCTTCGGCCTGGACACCGTCGGCTACCTGGAAGGCCACGGCACCGGCACCGCCGTCGGCGACGCCACCGAACTCCGCGCCCTGTCCGAGGCCCGCCGGGCCGCCGACCCCGACGCGCCGCCCGTCGCCCTGGGCACCATCAAGGGCAACATGGGACACACCAAAGCCGCGGCCGGCATCGCCGGACTCCTCAAAGCAGCACTCGTGGTACGCCACCAGATCATCCCGCCGGCCACCGGCCACCACGATCCCCACCCCGAACTCCTGGGCGACAACCCCGCCCTGCGGATACCCCGCGAAGCCGAAGCATGGCCCAAGAACACCCCCCGGCGGGCCGGGGTCTCCTCGATGGGCTTCGGCGGCATCAACGCGCACATCGTCCTCGAACACGCCGACGGCGTACGCCGCACCGCCCTGCCACGATCCACCGTCCGCCTGGTCCGCTCCCGCCAGGACTGCGAACTCCTCCTCATCGACGCCGACACCACCACCGCACTGCGCGACCGCCTCACCCCGCTCGCCGACCTCGCCGGACACCTGTCCTACGCCGAACTCGGCGACCTGGCCGCCTCACTGGAAAGCGACCTGGACGGCGCCGCCGTCCGCGCCGCCGTCGTGGCCTCCTCCCCGGAACAGGCCCAGCAACGCCTCACCGCACTCCAGGCACACCTCGACGACGGCGCCCACACCCTGCTGGACCCCGCCGCCGGACTCTTCCTCGGCCGCCGCGGCAGCACACCGCCCCGCATCGGCTTCCTCTTCCCCGGCCAGGGCGCCGGCCGCCGCGGCGACGGAGGCGCCCTGCGCGCCCGCTTCGCCGCCGTGGACGAGCTCTACCGGACCCAGGACCTCCCCGCCGGCGGCGACCAGGTCGCCACCGAAGTCGCCCAGCCCAGGATCGTCACCGCCTCGGTCGCCGGACTGCGCGTCCTTGCCGACCTCGGCATCCACGCCACCGCCGCCGCGGGCCACAGCCTCGGCGAACTGACGGCCCTGCACTGGGCCGGCGCCATGGACGAGGCCGGGCTGCTGCGCACCGCGGCGGCACGCGGCGCCGTGATGGCCGCGGCGAGCGACGGCGGAGGCGCGATGGCGAGCATCGCCGCACCGCCCGCAAGCGTGGAACCGCTCCTTGACGACGAACCCGTCGTGATCGCCGGCTACAACGGCCCCCACCAGACCGTGGTCTCCGGGCCCGCCGACGCCGTCGACCGGGTGAGCGCACGCGCCCAGGCCCAGCACCTGGGCGCGCAGCGCATCAACGTCAGCCACGCCTTCCACTCACCCGCCGTCGCCCCCGCCGCGCACGCGTTCGCCGAGCACCTGGCGCACGAGCGCCTCCAGCCCCTGCAGCGGAACGTGGTCTCGACGGTCACCGGCACACCCCTCGCCCCGGACACCGACCTGGCGCAGCTGCTGACCCGGCAGGTCCTGGACCCCGTGCGCTTCACCCAGGCCGTCACCGGCGTCGCCGCCGACAGCGACCTGCTGCTGGAAGTCGGCCCCGGCCGCACCCTGAGCGGCCTCGCCGCGCAGACCGTGGACGTACCGGTCATCTCCCTCGACACCGACAGCACCTCCCTGGCCGGCCTCTTCCACGGAGTGGCGGCGGCCTGGGTGCTCGGCGCCCCGGTGCGCCGAGCGGAACTCTTCCGCGACCGCTTCACCCGCCCACTGCCCCTGACCAAGCAGTTCCGCTTCCTGGCCAGCCCGTGCGAGTCGGCGCCCGGGGAAGACCTGCCGCTCACCGCGGACACCCCCACCGGCGCGGACACCCCACGGCCGGCAGCGCAGGGGCAGTACGCCGGCACGGAGCCGGCCTCCGGCAACGAGAGCGCCACCAGCCTCGACATCCTCATGCGGCTCGCCGCGGCCCGTGCCGAACTGCCGCCCTCGGCCATCTCACCGGACACCAACCCCCTGGACGAGCTCCACCTCAGCTCGATCACCGTCGGCCAGATCATGAACGACGCCGCCCGTGAACTGGGAGTCGACGCCGTCGCCACCACCTCCGCGTTCGCCACCTCCACCCTGGCCGAACTGGCGGTCCTGCTCGACGAACTGTCCGGCACCGCCCTGCCCGCCGACGCCGACCGCACGACCGCCGCGGCCGGTGTCGCGCCCTGGGTCCGCGCCTTCCGCCTCGACCTGGTCGAGACACCCGCCGCACCCGCACCCGCACCCGTATCCGTGCCGGTGCCTGGCCGGGCCGTGTCCGGCGAAGGCGGTGGCGCGCCGTGGGCCGTGTTCGCCCCCGACCGCCATCCGCTCGCCGCCCCGCTCGCGGCGGCCCTGCAAACGGCCGGGCTCGGCACGGGCGTCCTGCTCTGCCTGCCCGCCGACTGCGACGACGAGCATGCCGCGCTGATGCTCGCCGCCGCCCGCGCCGCCCTGCACCCCACCGCGCCCGCCGCCCGGTTCGTCGCCGTCGGCGACCGGCGCGGGGCCGCCGCACTGGCCAAGACACTCCACCTGGAGGCGCCCGCCACCGCCACCACCGTCCTGACCCTGCCGCTCAACAGCCTGCCGCCCCTCGGCGAGCTGACCGGCCGCATCGTCGCCGACATCGCGGCCACCACCGGCTTCAGCGAGGTCCACTACGACACCGCCGGCATCCGCAGGGTCCCCGTCCTCACCCCCCTGCCACCCGCCCCACCCACCACCCCCGCCCCGCCCGCCTCCTCCCCGCTGACCGCCGCCGACGTCCTGGTGGTCACCGGCGGAGGCAAGGGCATCACCGCCGAGTGCGCCCTGTCCCTGGCCAAGGACTCCGGCTGCGCCATCGGCCTGCTCGGCCGCTCCGATCCCGAGACCGACCGCGAACTGGCCGCCAACCTCGGCCGGATGGCCGCCTCGGGGATCCGCTTCCACTACGCCCGCGCCGACGTCACCTCCGCCGGCGACACCAAGGCCGCCGTCCACGAGATACGCCGGCGGCTCGGCCCCGTCACCGCCGTGCTGCACGGCGCGGGACGCAACGAACCACGCGCCCTCGCCGACCTCGACGAGGCGTCCTTCCGCCGCACCCTGGCCGTCAAGATCGCCGGCCTGGAAGCCGTCCTGGCCGCCGTCGACCCGGCCGACCTGCGCCTCGTCGTCGCCTTCGGCAGCATCATCGGCCGCGCCGGCCTGCGCGGCGAGGCCGACTACGCCACCGCCAACGACTGGCTGACCGAACGGATCACCCGGCTGCGCGAGGACCTGCCCGGCTGCCGGTGCATCGCGCTGGAGTGGTCGGTATGGTCCGGCGCCGGAATGGGCGAGCGGCTCGGCGTACTGGAATCACTGATCAGGGAGGGCATCGAACCGATCCCGGCCGACGAGGGCGTCGCCATGCTCCGCCGGGTCCTGGCCGACCCGGACACACCCGACACCCTGGTCGTCATGGGCCGCGCCGGCGGCCTGCCGACCATCGCCCTGGAAGAACGCGAACTGCCGCTGCTGCGGTTCGTCGACCGTGTCCAGGCCCACTACCCCGGCGTCGAACTGGTCACCGACTGCGAACTGTCCGCCGCCACCGACCCCTACCTCGCCGACCACCTCCTGGACGGCACCCTGCTGCTGCCCGCCGTCCTCGGCATGGAAGCCATGGCCCAGGCCGCCGCCGCCCTCACCGGCCGTACGGGAAGCGACGCCGTCCCCGTCCTCGAAGACGCCGAATTCCTGCGTCCCGTGGCAGTCCCACCCGACGGCACGACCACCGTACGGGTGGCCGTCCTGGCCACCGGCCCCGACACGGTCCAAGCGGTCGTCCGCAGCAGCGAGACGGACTTCCGCGCCGACCACTTCCGCGCCGTCCTGCGCTACGGACCCCACCCCACACCGCCGCAGGGGCCGACACCGCCCGAAGGCGTCGCCCCGGCACTCGACCCGGCCCGCGACCTGTACGGGCCGGTCCTCTTCCAGGGCGCCCGCTTCCAGCGCCTGACCGGCTACCGCCACCTGGCCGCCACCGCATGCGTCGCCGACATCTCCACCACCGCCACCGAGCCCTGGTTCGCCGGCTACCTGCCGCCCGACCTGGTCCTGGCCGACCCGGGCACCCGAGACGCCCTGATGCACGCCATCCAGGCCTGCGTACCGGACGCCACCCTGCTGCCGGTGGGCGTCGAACGCCTGCACCTGGCCGACCCCGCCACGCGCACGGGCCGGGTCGTCCTGCACGCCGCCGAACGCTCCCGCGACGGCGACACCTACGTCTACGACCTCGACGTCCGCGACGAGCACGGCACGATCACCGAACGCTGGACGGGCCTGACCCTGCGCGCCGTGCGCAAGCTCGACGGCTTCGGCCCCTGGGAACCCGCACTGCTCGGCCCCTACCTGGAACGCCGCCTCGACGCGCTGCTGCCCGTGCCGGTGCGCATCGCCGTCCACCCCGGCGCCGACGGCGCCGACGGCGACCTTGAGACACGCCGCGCCCGCACCGCCCACACCCTCGGCCAGGCACTCGGCCACCCGGTGACACTGCGTCATCGCCCCGACGGACGGCCCGAGGTGGACGGCGGCCCGTACGTCTCCTCCTCCCACGGCGCCGGGGTGACCCTCGCGGTGGCGGGGGAGTGGCCGCTCGCCTGCGACGTGCAGCACGTCGAGGACCGAGGACCCGAGGAGTGGGAGGCCCTGCTGGGCACCGGCGGCCTCGCGCTGGCCCTGCTGATCGCCGCCGAACACGGCGAACAGCTCTCGCTCGCCGCCACCCGGGTGTGGAGCGCCGTGGAATGCCTGCGCAAACGCGGCCGCGCACACGTCGAACTGACGGCGGACACCAGCACCAAGGCCCCCGACCGGTGGGTGGTGCTGCGCTCCGGCACGGCCCAGATCGCCACCGCCGCGGCCCTGCTGCGCACCACGCCGCACACGGCGGTGTTCGCCGTACTGACAGAGAAGGAGGGGTGAGGCACGGATGGGCGCACAACGCCCCTACTACGAACTGCGCCACCTGGTCGGCTTCGAGGAGACCAACCTGGTGGGCAACGTCTACTACGTCAACTACGTACGCTGGCAAGGCCGGTGCAGAGAGATGTTCCTCCACGACCGGGCCCCCGAGGTCCTCGACGACATCCGCGACGACCTGAAACTCTTCACCCTCTCGGTGGGCTGCGAGTTCTTCGCCGAGATCACCGCGTTCGACCAGCTCTCGATCCGGATGCGCCTGGAAGACCTGACACAGACCCAGATCGGCTTCACCTTCGACTACGTACGGCTGCGCACCACGCAAGGCGGCGGTGACGGCGAGCCCGTCACCGAGGACCTCGTCGCCCGCGGCCGCCAGCGCGTGGTCTGCATGCGCGGCCCCAACACCGACACCCGGCCCGCCCGGGTACCCGAGCAACTGCGCCGCGCGCTCGAACCGTACGCGCTGCCCGCGTCCGGCTCCGCTCCCCCCGGGCCGCTCGCGGCGGCGGCGGGCGGGGGGTGAGGGCATGGCCGACGGCCCCGTCGACGGCCCGCACCCCCCTGCCGACGGCCACGCGCCCGCGCCACGGGCGCACGGCCAACGCGAACTGCGCGGCGTACTGGGGTCCTTCGCGACCGGCATCACCGTCCTGACCGCCGGCCGCGAGATGCCGCGGGGCATGACGGCGAACTCCTTCACCTCCGTCTGCCTGGACCCCCCGCTGGTCCTGGTGTGCGTCCTGCGCACAGCGGCGCTGCACGACCTCGTGCTGGACGAGAAGGCGTTCGCGATCTCCGTCCTGGCCGCGGACCAGGAACACCTCGCGCGCCGGTTCGCCGACCGCGGACGACCGCGCGGCGAGCGGGAGTTCGAAGCGGTGGACACCGAGCCGGGCCGCCGTACCGGCGCCCCGATCCTCTCGGGTGCTCTGGCCTGGCTGGAATGCGGGCTGGAGGCGGTGTACGACGGCGGGGACCACTCGATCCTGCTCGGCTCCGTCCTCGACGCGGGCGGCGCGCCGGGCGCCGATGCCCTGCTGTTCTACCGGGGCGGATTCCACCGCCTGGCACCCTCCGCCGTCTGAGCGCAGCCCAGAGCACACCAGCCGGGCCGCGGCCGCCGTACCAGGGCGACCACGGCCCGGCACGCGTGCGCGCCGCGCCCTCCGGACTACCGCGCCCCCCGGATCACCGCGCCCCCCGGACTACCGCGCCCTCCGGACCAACGCGCCCCCGGACTACCGCGCCCCTCGGACCACCGCGCCCTCCGGACCACCGCGCCCTCCGGACCACGGCGCCCTCCGGACCACGGCGCCCCCCGGGTCACCGCCCCCGGGTCACCGCGCCCTCCGGACCACCGCGCCCCTCGGACTACCGCGCCCCTCGGATCACCGGCCCCCCCCGGATCACCGCGCCCCTTCGGGGCGCCCGTCGCCGACGGGCGCGCCGATGCTTTCCAGCGAGCGCCGGGCCGCCGCCGGATCGTCCCCCGCGCCCACCAGCAGCCCGTGCACCTGTGCGGCGAAGCAGCGCCCCGCGTCGTAGGGCGCGATGAGGAAGCCGCCCAGCTCCAGCGTCACCAGCCCGTGCAGCGCGATCCACATCTGATGGGCCACCAGCCGCGCGTCGCTCTGCTGGAAGCGGCCCGCCGCCATGGCCGCCGCCACCGCCCGGGCCACCGGTTCGAGGGTGTAGCGGCCGTGCTGACGGTCCTCCTCGGTGAGGCTGAACCCGCCGAACCCCACCCCGCCGAACATCACCCCGTACAGGTGCGGGTGCTCCAGCGCGTTGCCGTGGTAGGCGAGTCCCAGCGCCGCGATGTCGGCCACCGGGTCACCGCTCGCGCTGACCCCGCTCATCCGCCGGTCGAGCCGGGCGAACCCCTCGTGGACCATCGCCCGCACGAGGTCTTCCATACCGCCGAAGTGGGTGTAGACAGCGGTCGTCGAGGCACCCACCGCGGAGGCGAGCCGGCGGGTCGTCAGCGCCTGCGGCCCCTCTTCGGCCAGCAGCCGTGCGGCGGCCTCGACGAGATCGGCCCTGAGTCTTGGATTCGCCTGACGCGGACTCACTCTTGACGTCCCTTCGGTCGTCCCCCACCATATACCAAAACGATGTTACGTAACAGCGATACGTTATGTGGGGCGGAACGATGATCGCATCGAAAGCCGAACCGGCCGGCCTCTGCGCCGTCCCCCCCGTCACACGGGAGACCCTCGTCCCCGCACCCGGCGTCCTTGGCGCACTCCCCGCGGAGCTGGACGGCACCTTCCTCACCATCGGCGCCAACCCGCTGCGACGGCCCCCCGGCGAGCATCCCCTCGCCGGAGACGGCATGGTGCACGCTCTACGCCTGCGAGACGGCCGCGCCCAGTGGTACCGCAACCGCTGGCTGCGCACCGACCGGGCCGCCCGCATCCTGGGCGAACTGCCCGCCCCCGGCCCCCGCTACGGCCCGAACGACAACGCCAACGCCAACCTCGTCCACCACGCCGGCCGCACCCTCGCCCTCGGCGACGGCGGCCCGCGCCCGCTGCAGATCGACGCGACCCTCGACACGGTCGCCCGCATCGACTTCGACGGCACCCTCGGCGGCGGGTTCGCCGCACACCCGCAGCACGACCCCCTCACCGGCGAACTCCACGCGATCGCCACGTCCCACGAACCGCCCTACGCCACCTACCTCGTCGTCGACGTCGACGGCCGGGTACGCCGCTCGGTCCCGGTGCCGCTCAAGCGGCCCGTGATGATGCACGCCTTCTCCCTGACCGAGCACTACGCGCTCGTCTACGACCTCCCCGTGGTCTTCAGCCCCGCCGCCGCCGCGGCTGGCTCACGCGTCCCCTACACCTGGGACGACGGCCACGGCGCCCGCCTGGGGCTGCTGCCGCGCAACGGTGGACCCGACGACATCCTCTGGGTCGAACTGCCGCCGTGCTTCGTCTTCCACCCCGTCAACGCCTACGAGACGGGCCGCGACATCGTCGTCGACGTGATCCGCCACCCGCGCGTCTTCGACCGCGACCCCCACCGCCCCGGCGAGACACCCTCCACCCTGACCCGCTGGACGGTGGACACGGCCGCCGGCACGGTCGTCGAGGAACAGCTCTCCGGCCTCCTCCAGGAATCACCGGTGATCGACGACAGGATCCGCGGCACCCGCCACCGCTTCGCCTTCGCCACCGCCCTGGAATCCTCGGGCCGCGAACTGCTCGGCGGACCGGCACTGCTCCGCCACGACCTGGCCACCGGACGGACCGACACCCACCACCTGCCCCCGGGCCGCACGAGCGGCGAAGCCGTCTTCGTCCCGCGCGAGCCCCGCGCCCCCGAAGCCGACGGCTGGCTGCTGAGCATGGTCACCGACGAGCTGACGGGCCGCGGCGAGCTGATGGTCCTGGACACCGCCGACTTCACCGGCCCCCCGGCCGCCGTCGTGCCCCTGCCGGTGCGGGTACCGCACGGCTTCCACGCGACCTGGGTGGACGGCGGCTGACCACGACGGGGACGGACGGCGGCTTACCGCGGACGGGGCGGACGGCGGCTGACCACGACGGGGGGCGGACGGCGGCTCACCGCGAGCGGGGGGGGGGGGGGGCCGCCCGCCCCCCCCCCCCCCCCCCCCCCCCCCCCCCCCCGGGCCCCCCCCCCAACCCCCCCCCCCCCCAACCCACCCCCCCCCC
>NZ_JBHXRL010000028.1:0-107302 GCF_042717315.1 Streptomyces sp. NPDC058650 | reverse complement strand
CCCGGGGGGCCGGGGGGGTGGTTTTGGTTAGGTCTCGGCCCCCATACACCACCTCCGCCCCCCCCCGCGGCCCCGCGGCGGCCCGGGGGGGGGGGGCCCCCCCCGGGGGGGCCCCGCCCCTCTCCGTCGTCGTCCTCCCCCGCCGACGGCGGTTCCCGGGCCGGTACGCGCCTCGGGTCGGAGGGTCTTCCCGGGTCGTGCTCCGGTCGGCTCCGGTCGGCTCCGGTCGGCTCCGGTCGGCTCCGGTCAGCTTCTGTCGGCGTAGCGGGTGCGGACCCACAGGGGCAGGGCGAACCAGCAGATCAGGTACCAGGCGAGGACGCCGGAGACCAGCCAGGGCACGTACGGGTCGTGCGTCGCCACCCGCAGGATGAGGAACAGGGCGGCCGTCAGCGTCGCGAGCAGCAGCAGGATGCCGGTGAAGGTGAGCCGGGAGGCCCAGACGACGGCCTGGGTCTTGACCCGCCGCCCCGACACGATCCGGTGGAAGGAGACGGGGCCGATCAGCGCGCCCGTCGCCAGCGCCCCGAGGACGACCGTGATCAGGTAGATCGTCTTGTCGGTCTGCTCCAGATCGTGGAAGAGCGGGGTGAACACCACCGTGAGGAGAAAGCCGAGAAGGATCTGGACGCCGGTCTGGGCGACCCGTATCTCCTGGAGGAGCTCCTGCCAGCGCCGGTCCGCGCGCTCCTCCTCCGTCTCGCCGCGCCCGTCGTGCCTGCCGGTGCCGGCACCGGTGCCGCTGTCCGGCTCTTGTGCCTTCCCGCCGTGCCGCGCCTCCCTCGGCTCGTCCTCCGGCGTACCGCCGTTTCGTTCGTTCATGAAGATCCTCCTCTGAAGCAGGGGGCAGCAGCGGACGCGCACCACCCGGTCCGGTGGCGCTCCGCCGTATGCCCGGTTGTGGACGGCGCGGACGCCTCGCACCGCGGGCGGCTCGGCGAGTCGCGGGGCGGTGCGGGGCGCGCGCCGGGTCTCGGGGGCACGGCGCGGACGCGCGGCACCCTGGAGCGGGGCCGGCACGGCGGAAGCCCCCGTCGAGCGTGGGGGCTTCCGTCCGGCGCGGCACGGCGCGGAGTCAGGCCCGCGGCGTACCGGCCGTTCGCGGGGGCGCGTGGTGCCGCCACCATCCGCGACGGGCGTTCCCGCCGTCGCCGGGCGGCCGCCCGCGGTCACCGGCGGCGGGACCGTCGGCCCGCCCGTTCAGCCCCTTCTGCCCGTCCCGTCCGTCCCGTCCGCGCGGCGCGTCGGGGGTCATGGCGGGAGCGTTCGTGCGGTTCTCCCCGCTCCGGCCCGAGGCACTGGGGTCCTCGGACGGGACTGCGGCCTCCGGCGGCCGCGACGGCGACGTCACCGGAGGGCGGGGCGGGCGACGGGGCGGGCGGACCGGTGCGGAGGGCTCCGCCGCGGCGGTCCGGCCGGAGTGCGCGGGCGTGGGAACCGTCCCCGCGGGGAGCCCCCGCACGGGGATGCCGTGCAGGGGGATACCCAGCATCGGAATGCCCGGCGTGGGGATCCCGGGGTGCGGCGGCTCGCGCCGATGCCCGTGGGGCCCGGGGGCCGTCCCCGGTCCCGACGGGCCACCGGAGGGGTGGGCGAGGCGGCGAGGCCGGGTCGGTCCCACCGGCGCGGCGCACGGCGCCACACGGACGAGGACTCGGGTCGGGTTCGACATGAGCGCCTCCTGGGTGGGTTCCATGGGCCGACTGTCCGTCACCCTGCTTCCGGTGCCTACTAGTTCGGCTTACCGCTCTTCCCGGGGTCAAACCCCGAGGATGCGGGGAGACCGCTCGGCGGTCCGGCCCACCGGGGCGCGGGCTCGGGGCGCCGGCTCGGGGCGGCATGCGAGCGGCCCGCACCTTCACGGGGTGCGGGCCGCTCGCGGGTGCCGCCGACCCACGGGAAGGGGGGAACCGTGGATCGTCCGGCATGAGCGTGTCCCATCGCTCGACACCCGCATGCCCGCCGACCGGGATCCATGCCACCCGGTCCGGTTTCGCCCGGGGCGGGCCCGGGCGGCTACCCTGCCGCCCGGGGGCGCCGGCGGCTCCGCTCCCCCGGCGCCCGGAGACGACGACGCCGAAAGGAGCGCCCCGTGACCACCACGGCCCGCGCGAGCATCCAGCACGAGGACGACCGGACCCGCGTGACCCGCTGGGACTTCGAACCCGGTCAGTCCACCGGCCGCCACGTCCACGCGTACGACTACGTCGTCGTCCCCGTCACCGACGGGCGGACCCGGGTGATCGGCGCCGGCGGCACGGTCACCGTCTCCGAGCTCCGGGCGGGCGAGTCCTACGCCCGCCCGGCCGGCGGCGAACACGAGGTCGTCAACGCGGGCTCCGCCCCGCTGGCGTTCGTCGAGATCGAGCTGAAGTAGCCCGCCGAAGGACGGCCCCGGGCATGCGACCGCCCCGCATCGGGAGGGGGCCCGAGCGGGGCGGTCGCGAGGCCGTCGGCGCATGGCGTGGAGGGTGGCCGCGGGCCGACGGCAGGGAAAGGGGGTGGTCCTGCGGCGGTGCCGTGGCCCCGCCTACTCGCCCCTCGGGCGGCCACGCCACCCTGCTTCGCCCGACGCGCGGCAGGCACGCGTCCGGCCGCGCCGAGACGCGTGCCTGCCGCGCGTCGGCGCGGCCGGACGGACGGAACGAGGGCGGGTACGTTCTCGGCCGGCGGTCGTCCGCCGACCGGGAGACCGGCTACGCCCCGGGCGGGCGGTCGTCCGATCCACGGTCAACCGGCAGGTACCGGGCGCGCGGTGTCGTCCGTTCCCCGCCGCGATATCCGGTGGCGACGCCTCCCGTCGGCGTGGCACGCTTCCCGCACGCCGAAGGGGTGTAGCTCAGCCGGCCAGAGCGCCGGTCTCCAAAACCGGATGCCGCAGGTTCGACTCCTGTCACCCCTGCCAAGGGCGCGCGGGCGCCGGGTCCTCAGACCGATCCGCGCCAGCCGCCTGTCTGCAGGCCGCCGCGCTCCTCGATGAACGACTTGAACCGCTTGAGGTCGTCGGCCGCCTTGCGCTTGACGAACCCGAGCTTGTCGCCCGCCTGTTCCGTCAGCCCCTCGGGGGCGAAGTCCATCTGGAGCATGACCTTCGTCCGGGTGGCGTCGAGACGGTGGAACGTGACGACGCCCGCCTGGTGGGCCTCGCCCTCGACCGTCGTCCACGCGACGCGTTCGTCCGGGATCTGCTCGGTGATGACGGCGTCGAACTCGCGCCGCACCCCGCCGATCTCTGTGACCCAGTGGGTGAGCGTGTCCGTACGCTGCTCGATCCGTTCCACACCGTCCATGAAGCGCGGGAACGTCTCGAACTGGGTCCACTGGTCGTAGGCGGCGCGCACCGGGACCTCGACCTCGACCGACTCCTCCACCTTGGACATGGCGACACCTTTCTCTCGGACGGGGAGCGACTCCCCGTCGGGGACGTACTGCTGCGCTGTGCGTACCGGGATGGACCGGCGGCCCGTCAGAGGCCGCCCGTGCCTCCCGGGAAGGGCCAGGACGTGCGGTAGTACTGGCCGATCTCCTCGCGGTACTGGCGGTCCGCGAGGTGCTTGTCGGAGACGAACTCGGGCGAGTCCTTCACCTGTTCCTTCGAGAGGGCGAGGTGGAGGGTCTGCTCCTCCAGGTCGACGCGGGTCACCGCCCGCGCCGGGATGAGCACCTCCTTGCCGAAGATCCAGACGCCCGTATCGACGACCAGGTAGGAGTCGTCCACCTCGTCGGAGTGCTTGTCCACCTTGCCGATGTGCCCGTCGGAGGCCTCGACGCGCCACCCGGTGAGGTCGGTACCCGCCAGGTGGCCGGACTCGGTGCCGAAGGACCACAGATGGTCGGTCATCGCTGTCACTCCTTTGTTCGCTGTGTTCGTACAGGGCGCGGCGCCGGACGTGCGGAGCCGCCTCAGAGCAGGCCACGACGGTCGTCGTCGGTGACCGTGGGCGCCACCGGCGGGACCACCACCCGGCGGCGGCGCAGAACGCTGGTGTAGACGGCGGTCCCGAGCAGGCCGACGCCCATCAGGATCAGGCCGACCAGATCGAGGTCGACCGCTGCGAGCTCCCAGTCGGTCGCGAACGTGAGGATGGCGCCGACGGCGATCATGATGATGAACAGTCCCAGACCCATGGTTGGTTGCTCCTCCCCTGCGGGTTGGACAGCGTCCGAGTACCCGGGTCTCCGGGGATCATTCCGCCGTCCTCGGAGACGTTTCGGACCGGGTCCCTCCCGGCCCGTCGGCAGAGGGCCGGCCACACCCCCAGGGAGCCCCCGATACGGGTCCGAGCGAGGCCCGTACATCCGGACGCCACATGGGCGCTGGACCTGCGGCTACGGCGCCCCGTGGCGGTGAAGGTGTTCCGGCCCGCGGACGCCCGCCGGTGAGGCGGCGCCCCCGCCCGGGACGGGGCGGCGGACGGGACCCGGACGAGCGCACCGGCGTCGCCACCCCACACGCGAACGACCGTCTGAGAACCGTTACTTGACGACTCATCAGAATCCTTGGGGTGTGAGACGGCCGCTTGGGGCAACACGGAGTGCCAGGACACGGAAGGAAGGCGGGGGCATTGCCGGAGGCCGGGACCGGAGGCGGTTCGCCGGCCTCCTCCCCGCGTTCCTCCGGTAGGTGGCGCCCTCTCGGGAATCGTCCCGCGCGTTCGACACAGGAGGAGAATCCCATGACCGCACTGCTGGACCGCATCAAGCGATTCGCCCGCAGCCCCCGGGGCCGTGGCGCGGCGGCGTCCCTTCGCCGCGCCGCAGCCGACCCGCGCAGGCGCGCCCAGGCACGCTCCCTGTTCGGCAGGCTGCGCCACCGCTGACGCCTGCCCGCCCGGCCCTCACAGCCGGACCGCCGACGCCCCGCGCGAGGTACCGCGCGGGGCGTCGGTGTGCGTACGGCGCGTGCGCGGCGCGCGCACCACCGCCGCGCGAAGGCGCCGTACGGCCAGGATCGCCGGAGAGGAGCGCCTGCGGGGAAGCGGTGCCGGACATGCCGCCGGCCCGGCGGTGCGGGCCGCGAGGCCGATCGCACCGCCGGGCACGGGAACGGGGGGGCACCCCCGGGCGTCAGGTGGACAACAGGCGCTGGAACAGGGCGCGGTACTGGCAGAGCGCGAGGCGCAGGCTCTCGGTGTCGGCCTCCAGCCCCTGGCTCCACTGCCCCTCCAGGGTGTGCCGGTGCCGGGCGAAGGTGTCCGCCAGGGTCCTCATCACGTCCCCGACGAGGACGTCCGCCGCGTGGACCGCCTGGCGGGGGTCGTCGACGAACCGGCCCTGGACCTCGTGCCAGCGGCGGCGGAACTCCCCTTCCTCGGCCGGGCCGAGCAGATCGGGGATCCCCTCCGCGTCCGCTCCGGCGGCGCCGGTTCGCGCGGCGCGTCCGTTGTCCGGACCCTGCGACCGCTCCTGCGGGGCGGGGGCGGCGTGCCGGGCGTGACCGCCGTGGGCCGCGGGCGCCGGGCCCGGGAGCGCGGAGGGCAGGGGCGGGGTCTGGGACATGGTCGGCGGGTACGCGAGAGGCGTCCTCTGAGCCGGTACCTGCGGGGACGCCGCGGGCGGGGGCGGCGGGCCGCCGGGGCCGCCGGACCGGGACTGATCGTGCCGGGGCCGGCCGGGCTGCGGCTGATCATGCTGCGGCCCGCCCTGTGGGAGCTGGTCGTACCGGGGCCGGTCATACCGGGGCTGGTCGTGCCGGGGCCCACCCTGCTGCGCCGCGCCCTGCTGAGGCTGGTCGGGCCGGGGCGGGGTCGGTTCGACGGTCGGGCTGCCCGGGGCCGCCGAACCGGTCGCGGGGCCCGACGGCGTGGGCGGGACGGAGGACGGGGCCTGGGGCGCGACCTGCCGGCGCCCGTCCGCCTCCTCCACACCGGGCGGCCGCGGCGAGGTCGGTGCGACCGTCGGGCTGGGCTCCGGCGGGCGCACCGCGTCGCCTCCGGTCGTCGCGGGCCCGGGGCGGCCGGGACCGGACCGGCCCTGTTCGGTCCGCGGCTCGGGGCGGTCAGCCGGCTCGGGGCGGCCCTCCGACCGCTCGGGGTACTCGCCCGTCGGGTCCGCGTGGTGTCGTCGACCCGGCGCCCGGGTCGTGCGCTCGGACGTCTCGTGGTGTCGCATTTCTCCTGCCTCCGCGTCAGGACCGGCGGGTGCCGGTCGGCTCGCCGTCGGCGAGCAGGTCGTCGAAGAGGGTGCGGTAGTGCATCATCGCGCCCCTCAGCTGTTCGGTGGTGGCGGCGTTGTGGGTGCTCAACGCGTGGACCTCCAGGGCCGCCCGGTAGTACTCAAGGGCGCGGCCGTGCCGCACCGACAGGTCACGCAGCCGCTGCTCGTAGCCCTCGTCGGGGTAACCCCGGTCGCGCATCAGGGCCGCCACCAGTTCGCCGGCGTCGTGGACGGCGGCCTCGGGCCGGTCCACGAACTCCTCCTGGACGCGCATCCACCGCCGCGCGTACTGCTCCCGCGCCTCACCGGGCACCGGCTTGATCTCCAGGTCGGCGAAGCGGCGTTCGCGGGCGTCCAGTTCCTGCTCCGCCGCCCGTCTGCTGCCGGTCGCCTCGACGGCCCGTTCGTACTCGGGCCCGAAGCGGTCGCGCAGTCGCGATCGCCGCCGGCGGTCCACCGCCACAGCGGCGGCGAACCCGACCACGACGACGGCCGCGACGACGACCAGGACGATTCCGATCGACATCGGTTCTCACCCTTTCGCGTTCACTCTCGGAGTCGCGCTCTTCCGTCCCGGCCCTTCGGGGGCCCGGGACTCATGGAGGTCCGCGTGCCCCTCACCCAGGAAGGCAAACCGGGCACCCAGGACGGGCCGGGCCGGCATGCGGAGGCGAGCGGACATGAGAGCGGGGGCGAGGGCGGAGGTGAGGGCGGGGGTCGGATCCGATCACCCCGCAGGGCAGTAAGTGGAGATATCGGGGCATAAGGACAGCCCACGGGCAGGACGCGCCCAGAGCTCCGGAAGACCCGGCCGTGCGAGACGGAGAGCGAACGATGCGGAAGACCGACGACGCGCATATCACCGATGCCTTCACCCGGGGCGACCTCTCGCCCTCCCGAGCCCGTCGCCTCACCGTGGCCTTCCTGCAAGGTCTCGCGCGGCGCGGCCGGCCCGTGCCGCCCTGCGCGGTGGAGGCCGCCCGGCTCGTCACCAGCGAGCTGGTCACCAACGCCTTCAAGCACGCCCCCGGACCCGTTCTGCTGGAGCTGCGGCTGGAGGGCGGGCTGATCGCCATCACCGTGTGGGACAGCGAGCCGGCCCTACCGGTGGTCGGGGACGCCGACCCGGCCCGCGTCGGTCGGCACGGCCTGGAGGTCGTGACGTCCGTCGCCAGGCACTTCGAGGTGCGGCGGGAGTCCGTCGGCAAGCGGGTGACCGCTCGCATCGCCCTGGACGGCGAGACGACCCCCGAGCGCGCACCGGCGCATGAGGGGAGGGTCAGCGAGGTCCGCCGGTGACCGGCGGCGAAGGGCGGTGCCTGTGGACGGTGACACCCTGGGCGCGGTCCTGGCGGACGTGCCGGCCGCGTCCCAACGGCTCGCGCCCCGCGCGATCCCCCTGCTCGTGGCGGACGCCGGGCGGCGGCTGGGGCTGACCGGGGCCCGGGTCTACGGGGCCGACCTACCGCAGCAGGGTCTGGTGGCGCTCCCGACCCCTGAGCAGGCGTCCCGACTCACGGCCGACGACGGAACTGCGGACCTGGAGACGCTGCCGGTCGACAACTCGCTCGCGGGACACGCGTACCGTACCGAGTCGGTGCGGCTGAGCCGGCCGGACTCCGGCGGCGGGGAGCGTACGGGGTGGATCCCGGTCGTGGACGGCATCGGCCGGATGGCGTCCTGCGGGTCACCACCCCGGAAATCGACGCGTCACTCCTGCACCGGTGCGAGGCCCTCGCCGGGCTGGCCGCCATGATCCTGGCCACCCAGCAGCCGTTCGGCGACGTCCTGGCGCGGACCGTGCGCACCCGGTCGATGGGCTTGCGGGCGGAGCTGCTGTGGGCCTTCATGCCGCCGCGCACCATCGGCACGGCGGCGGTGACTCCAGCGCCGTCCTGGAATCCGCGTACGACGTCGGCGGGGACGCGTACGACCACGGCCTGGCGGGAGACGTACGGCATCTGATGCTGCCCGACGCCAGGGCCACGACCTCGCGTCCGGCGGCTGCAGCGCCGCGGCGCTGGCGCCTATCGCTCCACCCGGCGCGCCGACGGCGGCCTCGACGACATCGCGGTGGGGATCGACCACATCCTGGACCACTGGATCCCGGAACGGTTGCTGACCTGCGTGATCGGCGACCTCGACACCGCCACCGGCCGACGGGGGTGGATCAACGCGGCCACCCCGCCCCGCTGCTGATCCGCGACCGGCGCATCGTGACCGGCGCACTCAACAGCCCCCCCCCATCCGCCCCTCGGACTGACCGGCTACGGCGTCGGTCCCCCACCCGTCCATACGGCCCAACTGCAGCCCGGCGCCGGCTGCGGCTCTTCACCGACGGCGTCACCGAAGCGCGCCCCGCCACCGGCGAGCTGTTCGGCGAGCGGCGCCTGGCCGACATCTCGTCCGCGCCCTGCCCGAGGGTCTTCCCCGGCCCGAGGCGCTGCGGGCGCCTGATCCAGCACATCCGTCAGCCGTCGTGCCTCCGCGTCTGCTCCTCGCGGCCTATCCCGGGGCGCTGGCTCTTGGCGGCGTGACCGCCGGCGCCCTTCCGGTCGGTGGCCTCGCGGCCGGCGGTTCCGCGGCGCTCGCCGGCGTCGCGCCCGCCTCCGGAGGGCCCCCCGGAGGACACGGCCTCGTCGGCCTCCCTCCGGGCCTCCTCGTCGCCGCTCTCCCCCACCGCGTCGGCAGGCGTGGTGCGCGGCCGACTACCGCGGCCCTCGTCCGTCCTGCGCTGCTTCTTCTCACCCATGGCGTCTCCTCAGCTCAATCGCGGAACGTACGCGTCCCTCCTCATCGCTCCGGCCCATCCTCCGGGGCGGACCAGGAATCCCGCCTCGCCTCCGCGGCCGGCGGCTGGGCGACAGGGGCGTTCCGCCGTCTGCGGGCGACACGCCGGGAACCCCACCAGAACGCGGCGAGCAGCACGACCACCACCACCACTCCCACCAGGATCAGGAGCAGCGAGGACGATCCGGACGCGGCGAGTCCGGAGGCGGTAACTAGGGAGAGTGACATGAATCTACCTTCCTGACGGGACGAAAACAGGGCAAACCGTGATGCTGGCGCTGCTACCCCGGCATCGGCGAAGCAATCACGGCGCGCACCGTGCCGGAGGAGAGTCCGCCCGCGCTCCCCCGTTCCTGACCGGGTCGGCGACGAGGCGAAGCGGCCATGACCGTGGTGCCGCGGAGTGGAAGCGGCGTCGGCAGGAACAGCGGCGCGGTAACGAGTCCCCGAGTCGCTCCCCGGCCGGCAGGTCGCCCTCGTGGACCTCCTCGACCGGCTCCTGGCCGGTGGCGTCGTCATCACCGGCGACCTTGTCCTGTCCATCGCCGACAGTCCCCTGGCCCGGGCCTTCCGGCTCCTCCAGGCTCCTCACGAGGAGTCCGCGGCGGGGGCCCCGGCCCACCGCGTACGCACCGATCCCGAGGCCGTCGGCGACGATCTCCTCAAGCACGTGCTCACGTGCTCACGGTCGTCGAACTCCTGCGGCACCCCATCGAAGCGCCAGGCCCTCCCCCGCGTCGGCGCGGGGGACCTGACCGAGGAACAGGAGGAGGAACTCGGCGCCACCCTCCTCGCCCCGCACGCGCGCATGACCGAACTGTGCGAGGAGCACGGCTACACCCTCGAAGAGCTCAACCTGGACCTCGGCCCGCTCGGCACACTGCTGCCCCCGACCGCTGAGGAGCGGTCGGGGGCAGCAGCGGGGCGGCCGACAAGGAGCGGAGGGGTGCCGGGCCCGCGGACGGCGTCACCTGCGCCGGGCGAAGAGCCGGTAGAGCCCCAGGAGGATGAGCGATCCGACGATGGCGGCGATCCAGGTGGACAGCTCGAAGAACCCGTCGACGGAGTCCACCCCGAAGATGACCTTGCCCAGCCAACCGCCGAGCACGGCGCCGACGATGCCGATGATCGTGGTGATGATGAAGCCGCCCGGGTCCCTTCCGGGCATCAACATCTTGGCGATGATGCCCGCGAGAAGCCCGAGGATTATCCAGGCGATGATTCCCATGATTCATTCCGTCCCGTGTCGTGAATCCTGCTGTATTCGTACCGGCCCGCTCCGGAACCCTGCAGCCTGCGCCGGACCGCCGTCGGCAGCGCGGCGTGGAATACCGCCCGGAACGACGTCCCGGACGCTCCAGGCCATCAGGCGGAGCTCCCGTTTCGCCCCGCGCACGACACCTCGGCGAACGAGGGCCCCGGAGTCCGTCGGGCCCACGCACGACGCCTTCTCCAGCGACCGTGGCGGCGCGATCCGAATGTCACGGCCCTCTCCTCCCGGTCACCGAACGGCGGGCGGTGGTAGCGAAAAGTCGATTTCGATTGCTTGCGTCTTCCGCAAGTGCTTCTACGCCATCGGCGCGCATTCAAACATGGCGATCCGTATCGAATTCCGGGCCGATCGGCGGCACGCGCTCGGCCGGGGGCGGCGGCCCGGGCGGGGTGCCGTCGCCGAACGGCCGGCCGCCGAGTTCCTCCCGGTAGTGCGGCGCGAGCCAGCCGCGGACGTCCGGGCCCCGGGGGACGATCCCGGTCGGATTGATGTCGTGATGGACGACGTAGTAATGCGCCTTGATCTGCGCGAAGTCGATCGTGTCCCCGAAGCCGGGCGTCTGGAACAGGTCCCGCGCGTAGGCCCAGAGGGCCGGCAGTTCGCTCAGCTGGTGCCGGTTGCACTTGAAGTGGCCGTGGTAGACGGCGTCGAAGCGCACGAGGGTCGGGAACAGGCGGACGTCGGCCTCGGTGAGGGTGTCGCCGACCAGATAGCGCCGGCGTCCGAGCCGCTCCTCCAGCCAGTCCAGCCGTTCCCACAGCCTTCGGTACGCCCGGTCGTACGCCGCCTGGTCACCGGCGAAGCCGCACTGGTAGACGCCGTTGTTGACGTCCCGGTACACCTGGCCGGCCACGTCGTCGATCTCGTCGCGCCACCTCTCCGGATACAGCTCCGGCGCCCCGTCCCGCTGATGGGCCGTCCACTCGCCGCCCAGGTCGAGCGTGATCCGCTCGAAATCGTTGGTCACCACCCGGCCGGTCGGGACGTCGACGATCGCGGGCACGGTGATGCCCTTCGCGTAGCCGGGTTCGCGCGCCACGTACGCCTCCCTCAGCCACTCGATCCCGAGGACCGGATCCCGGCCTCCGGGGTCGAGGTGGAAGCACCAGCTCCGCTCGTCGTGCAGGGGTCCGGCGATCCCCATCGGGAGCACGCCTTCCAGTCCCATCAGACGCCGCACGATCGCGCTCCGGTTCGCCCACGGGCAGGCGCGGGCGATGATCAGGCGGTAACGCCCGGGCTCCACCGGATAACCGTCCCGTCCGTCGGCCGTGATCCGGGTCGTGATGTACGTGCGGTCGCGCTCGTACGAGCCGTCACCGGTCATCGTTCCGCACCCTCCTCCTCGTGTGCGGGGCTCCTGCCCGCCACGGCACCGCCCAGCCGCCGGCGGAACCGGCCGGACCCTCCGTCCGGGCCGGCGGGGTCAGTCGGCCGGTGACCAGCAGGTGATCACCCTTCCGCTGCCGGGGGTCAGCCGCTCCCAGCCGCCGGGCAGCTCGATCACCACCACTCCCGAGGTCGGGAAGCCCGCCCTCACCCGCCGCAGCAGGTCCGGAGGGCCGCTCCCGCACAGGCCGGCGGCCAGCTCGTGGATCCCCGGGTTGTGGCCGACGAGGACCACGGCACGAAGGCCCGGGCCCCGCTCCGCCAGTACGGAGACCAGCTTGCTCGGCGGCGCGTTGTAGAGGCGCTCGTCGTAGACGACGGGCGGCGGGTCCCCCAGCGCGGGGGCCGCGAGCCGCCAGGTCTGGCGGGTCCGGCGCGACGGAGAGCAGAGCACGACGTCGGGCCTGGGACCGGAGTCCGCGAGCCAGTGGCCGGTCCGAGGCGCGTCGCCCCTGCCCCGCTTGCTCAGCTCGCGGTCGAAGTCGTCGATCCGCCGGTCCTTGCGCACGGCCTTCGCGTGGCGCACCAGCAGCAGCCGGAACCCGGCCGCACCGTCGCCGCCCGGTGACGCCCGCCGGGATCCGGACTCCAGGGGCATGGCGTCTCCTTTCCGCGCGCGTACGGCTCCGGGTCGTTCCGGAAGGTGCGCCTACCCCGTCTCGGTGGCCCCACGCACCGGCGCGGCGGCGCCGCGCTTGGCGCAGCCGCAGTCCGTGTCGGCATGGGCCTGGTTCGCGCCGCAGGGCGCGACGTCAGGTTCGAAAGGGCTCAGTGGCCCAATGAGTCGGTCTGATCACGCCAGAAGCCCAGGTCGGAAACCCGAACACGGCGACCGGGACGCCGGACCTCGGCTCGTGCCGGCTGAAGGCGCCGCCCCGGACACCTGGCGGCTCGTCGAGCTTGTGTCCGGACCCCTGGGCAGCCGACTTCCCGTCAGAGGCCAGTTCACGCCACCCAAAGCGCGTCTTTGAGGCTCTCTTCAGGGCGGAACCTTGAGTTAACCCTGCAAACGATTTTGCAGGGTTATTGTGTTTCTTGACTGATCGTTGACCAAGCATTTGCACGCTCTAGAGACGTGGACTGCCTGGAGGGAGGCTTATGTTCCGAGGTGTGACGGCCCGAACCCTGGTGTCGATCCTCGCCTCCGTCCTGCTCGGCCTCCAGGTCTTCGCGCCCACCCCATCCTTCGCGTCCGCGCACACAGCGCATCACGCCATGGCCGAGAGTCAGCCCGGAATCAAGCCCTCCGGGCAGGCGCCGCGCGAAGAGATCGCCGCCTGCCGGGACGCCGGCCACTACGGGGACCCGACCGGTCCCCTACGCGCCCGCGACCGGTACCGCACCGCCGCCGACTCCGCACCCGGGGCACTCGACCGTCCATATCTGAGGCAGACCTCGAAGGCCGGCGAGCCGGGCACACCCCGTACCGCGCCCCGTCGCACGTCGAGATCCTCAACGGCCCACTCCCCGGCGGCACTTCAGACCTTCCGCTGCTGATCAGCGGAGCAGCCCCCCACGCCAAACCGTCCTGCCCGTCCGACGCGCCCCCACGGCGCGCCAGGAGGAATCGTCACGTCATGCAGCCCCTCATCGACAACGCCCGTATGTTCGGACAGAGCCCTGAGGAGTTCGCCAAGCTGGCCGAAGGCCAGTCGCCCGAGGTTCTGTTCATCACCTGCTCCGACTCCCGGGTCGTGCCTGCCCTGATCACCGGCGCCCGCCCCGGACAGCTCTTCGAGCTGCGTACCGCGGGCAACATCGTTCCCCCGTACGCCTCCGGCACCCCCACCGGCGAGGCGGCCACGATCGAGTACGCCGTGGAAGTCCTCGGCGTCAAGGACATCGTGGTCTGCGGGCACTCCCATTGCGGGGCCGTGGGCGCCATAGTGCGCGGCGACGACCTGACCGCCGTACCGGCCGTACGGGACTGGCTCGCGCACGCCGCGGACGAGCCCGAGTGTTCCGATCCCGCCGACCCGACGGTCGCCGAGGCCGTGCGGAACCACGTCCTGACCCAGATGCTGCGCCTGCGCTCCTACCCGTGCGTCGAGAAGCGGCTGACGGAGGGGCGCCTCCGCCTGCGCGGCTGGTACTACGAGGTGGGCACCGGCGCCGTGCGCGAACACCGCATGGAGACCGACTCGTTCGAGGCGCTGTGAGGAGCGCCATGTCTCTGACGCGCAAATTCCCCCATCTGCGCAAGGATTTCCTCGCCTCCATCGTCGTCTTCCTCGTCGCCGTGCCGTTGTGCGTCGGCGTGGCGGTCGCCTCCGGTGTCCCGGCCGAGCTCGGGCTCGTCACCGGCATCGTGGGCGGGCTCGTCACCGGGCTCATGCCCGGCAGCAGCTTTCAGGTCTCGGGTCCGGCCGCCGGCCTGACCGTGATCGTCTTCGAGGCGGTCAGCGAGTTCGGGGTGGGCACGCTCGGTGTGATCGTGCTGGTCGCCGGTCTGCTCCAGCTCGCCATGGGCTTCTTCAAGGTCGGCCGCTGGTTCCGGGCGATCTCCGTCTCCGTCGTCGAGGGCATGCTCTGCGGCATCGGCCTGGTGATCATCGCCGGCCAGATCTACGCGGCGGCGGGGCTGAAGGCCCCGGGGACCGGCGTCGGCAAGATCGTGGGCCTGCCCCGGGCGTTCGCCGACGCGCTCGGGAGCACCGAGGCCCTGGCCTCGCTCGCGATCGGCGCGGGCACCATCGCCGTCATCGTGCTGTGGAAGAAGCTGCCGAAGCGGGTGCGGTCCGTGCCCGGCGCCCTCGCCGCGGTGGTGCTGGCGACGGTCGCCTCGCTCGGCCTCGGCCTGCCGGTCGCCACGGTCGAGGTGGAGGGCCTGCTCGGCGTCGTCCAGCCGCCCGGCTCGGATGCCTTCGCCGAGCTGGGCAGCCCCGCCATCTGGGGAACGATCATCGCGTTCGCGCTGATCGCCTCGGCCGAGAGCCTGTTCAGCGCGGCCGCCGTGGACCGGCTGCACGACGGCCCGCGCACCCACTACGACAAGGAAATGCTCGCCCAGGGCACGGGCAACGCGGTCTGCGGCCTGCTCGGCGCGCTGCCGATGACCGCGGTGATCGTACGCAGCTCCGCCAACGTCGAGGCCGGCGCCAGGACCAAGGCGTCGCGGGTGCTGCACGGCGTGTGGCTGCTGCTGTTCGCCGCCGCGCTGCCGTTCGCCCTGGCGCTGATCCCGCTGCCGGCCCTCGCCGGCATCCTCGTGCACGCGGGCTGGAAGCTGATCCCGTTCCGCCAGATCGCGGGGCTGTGGCGGGGGCACAAGGGTGAAGCGGTGATCCTCGTGGTCACGGCCGTGGCCATCGTCGTGGTGAACATGTTCGAGGGCGTCCTGATCGGCCTCGCCCTGGCGATCGTCAAGACCGCCTGGGAGGCCTCGCACGTCAAGCTGGAGGTCATCGACAAGGGCGCCGACCCCATCCGGGCGTACCTGGCGGGCAACGCGACCTTCCTCCGCCTGCCGAAGATCCTCGACAGCCTGGAGTCACTCCCCCAGGACCGCCCGGTCGAGCTGGACCTGTCGGGACTACACCACCTCGACCACGCCTGCCGCACGGCGCTGGAGAGCTGGGCCGAACGGCACAGCGCGACCGGCATCGAACCGGTCAAGCTCACCATCGCCGCCTGAGCGGGCGATCGCTGAGCCGTCCGGTTCCTGCTCCCCACTCGGTCCACCCGGTCCTTCCGATCCGGCTGATCCGCGGCCACTCCCGGCCGGGGCCCACCACGGCCCCGGCCGGGCACCGGGCTCGGCAGCCTCGACGACCTCCTCGTGCGCCTCATGGGGCCCCAGAGGGTCTGACGACTTCCGAAGGGGGCCGGAGTGCGCGCCAGAACCCTCTGGATCGCTCAAGCGAACGAATGGACGCAGAATGCGATAGAGGGGCCCGTGTGACCGCACGGGCCGTGGGGAAGTGATGGGCGTGCTTGAGGTCCCGCTCTGGCTGTGGGGAGCATTCGCCGCGACGGTGGTGGTGTCGCTGGCGGTAGACCTGCTGGCCCACCGCACCGCGCACGTCATCGGCTTCAAGGAAGCAGCCGCGTGGAGCGCGCTGTGGGTGGGCCTCGCCCTGACCTTCGGCGCGGTCGTCTTCCTCGTACTCGGTACGACCGCGGGCACGGAGTACACCACCGCATGGCTGCTGGAGAAGAGCCTGTCCGTCGACAACCTCTTCGTCTTCGCCGTGATCTTCGCCTACTTCAAGGTGCCCCGCGCCTACCAGCACCGCGTACTGTTCTTCGGCGTCATGGGCGCCCTGATCTTCCGCGGCGTCTTCCTCTCCCTCGGCGTCGCCGTGGTCAGCCGCTTCACCGCCGTACTCTTCGCCTTCGCCGCCATCCTCTTCTACAGCACCTACAAACTCCTCAAGGGCGAAGAGGAGAGCTTCGACCCGGGCAAGAGCTTCGCCGTACGGCTCCTGCGCAAGATCATGCCGGTCCGTGACGAGTACGCGGGCATGAAGTTCTTCGTCAAGGAAGCCGGCAAACGCGTGGCCACCCCGCTCCTCGCGGTGGTGGCAGCGATCGAGGCGGCCGACCTGATCTTCGCCGTCGACAGCGTTCCCGCCGTTCTCGCCGTCAGCGACGACGCCTTCATCGTCTACACCAGCAACGCCTTCGCCATCCTCGGCCTGCGGGCCCTCTACTTCATGCTCGCCGGACTCCTGGACCGGTTCCACTACCTGAACAAGGGCCTCGCGATCATCCTCGCCTTCATCGGCCTCAAGCTCATCCTCCAGGCATCCCACAAGACGATCAGCACCAGCATCCCGGAGATCCCTTCACCGATCAGCCTCGCGGTCATCGTCGTCGTCCTGGCCGGTTCCGTAGCCCTCAGCCTGCTCCGTCCCGCCCCGCCCGGCCACGCATCTGCTCGTCCGGACGACGGAACAGCATCGCTGCCCTCGGCGGCAACCAACGAGCACCCCGGCTCCGACGACGGCGCACATACCCAGCAGGACCACGATCGGAAAGACCCGCCCCCGACCGGGGGCTGATCAGAGCCAGGGGATGGCCGCACATCCCCCTGTCCCTTTTGCGACCGCAGAGCCTATCGTTAAAGGATGAGTAAAGCCGAGCATGAGACCGGTCCCCAAGGAGCGCTTGTCTGCCCGGTCTGCAAGCGGCCCGTGAGCACGACCGTGAAGAGGCGGCACAAGACTCTCGGAGTCTTCGTGCCCGTGTGGCGCCCTGGCCCCTGCCACAACCCGGAGTGCACTGAATACCTGGAAGACCCGGAGCACACGAGGCACCAGGACCATTGACCCGGCCGAATCCGGGGCGTCGCCCGCCGTCCGGGGAGGCTCCTCGCCGCCCGCCGGATCACATGGAGCCGGCAGCTGTTGGTTCAGCCGCCGGGACGGATCTCCGGCATCGCCCGCTACGCTCCGGCTGACGTGCCCGCGTCGCTGTGCGTACGAGTATCCGAGCGGCGATTCTTCGCCGCACCCGAGGCATCCGCCTGACGGTTGGTCAGGATTTGGAGTATCAGCGCGCCCACGCACAGCAGCGCGCCCAGTCCCCAGATCGTCAGATAGGCGGAGAGCGCGGGGACGTCCGTACCCCCGACGACCAGGGAGCCGAGGACGACGGCCGAGCCCGCGCCCGCGACGCTGCCGCCCAGGGTCTTCAGGTTGTTGTAGACGGCGGTCGCGCTCGCCGTGCGGTCCGTGGTGCTGCGTTCCACGATCAGTGTGGGCAGGCCGCCCATGGCCAGGCCCATGCCGAAGCCGGAAACGGCGGAAGCCAGGGCGAACAGCGGCAGCGTGGTGTGGCCGGCGATCAGCCCCACGTTGCCGGCGGCCATCAGCGTGAAGGCGAGCAACAGGACGCGACGGTAGCCGGTGCGGGCCGCCACTCGGGCCACGAGGCTCGCCCCGGCGAAGGCCAGGACGTGGGGCACCGCGCCCCACGCGCTGATCTCCCAGGTCGTGAGCCCGAATCCGTACCCCTCGTCGGCCGTCGACGCGGCAATGTACGAGATGGCGACTGCCTGCCCGCCCAGCATCACGGCGCCGAAGACGAAACCGGAGACGTAGTACGGCGCGGACCGGGGGTGGGCCACTGCGCGGACGTCGACCAGGGCGTGCGGCCGGTCCCGTTCGAGCCGGACCCACCAGGCGAGCAGGGACAGGGAGATGGCGAGGCCGCCCAGGGTGAGCGGCGAGGTCCAGCCCCACGCCTGGCCGCGCGCCATCGTGCCGAGGAACAGCAGCAGCGCCAGGCCGAGCAGGAGTGCCCCTGTCCAGTCCATCCGGCCGGGCGCGCGGTTCCGGGACTCGGGGATCGCGCAGTACGAGAGGGCCACACAGGCGCACGCGATCGCGGCGAGGACGCAGAGCGTCGCCTGGACGCCACCGGTGAGTTCGAGCAGGGGGCCCGCCAGGCCGTGGCCGAGGAGCGAGCCGAGGGTGAGCGCGCCGACGAGGAGCGCTACCGCCCGCCGGGCGCCCTCGAGGTCGAGCCGGTCCCGTACGAGACCGATCTCCAGTGGCAGCAGAGCCGCCAGCGGACCCATGAGGGCTCGACCCACCAGCAGCACCGTCAGATTCGGTGCGAGGGCCACCAGGACGGTGCCCGCCGCGACGCACACCAGCGCGATCCGGACCAGTCGACGGTGTCCGTACAGATCACCGAGCCGCCCGAACACCGGCACCCCCACCGCGGCGGCCAGGAACTGGACCGCCATGTACCACTGCGCCTGCGACGCGCTGATGGACTGCCAGTCCTGCACGGCCGGCACCAGCGCCGGGCCCGACCCCTGGAGGAAGCCGCTGACCAGCTCGAAGACGACCAGCAGACCGACGACGGCGGTGACCCGGGGCGCCGCCACCTCCTCCGTCCCGCGCGGCGCCCTCACGCGGACGTCCCCGTGGCGAGCCGCCGCTCCGCGAGCTCGGCGAGCAGCGCCGCCTGGCGGTGGAGCACCCGGTCGTCGAACAGAGCCCGCGGGGAGTGGTTCTGCGGCGCCTTCTCCACATCCACGCCCTCGGGCGCCGCGCCGACCAGCAGCATCGCGCCGGGCACCTTGTTCAGCACCAGAGAGAAGTCCTCGGAACCGCTGGCAGGCTGGGGAGCCTGCCACACCTCGCCCGGGCCGAACAGGTCGCGCGCCGTCTCCATGGCGAACTCCGTCGCGACCGGCTCGTTGACCGTGACCGGGTAGAGCATCTCGTACTCCACCTCCGCCTCCAGGCCGTGCGCCGCCGCGATCCCGCGCACCAGCCGCGGCAGCCCCTGGGCCAGCCGCTCGTGGTTGGCTTCCGAGTAGCTGCGTACGGTCGCCTCGAACTCGGCCGTGTCCGGGATGACGTTGTGCTGCGTACCGGCGTGCAGCCGTCCGACGGTCACCACCACCGGGTCGAAGATGTCGAAGGTGCGCGTCACCCAGTTCTGCAGCGCGGTCACCATCTCGCAGACCGCGGGCACCGGGTCCTTGGCGTGGTGCGGAGCCGAACCGTGCCCGCCTTCGCCCCGCACCGTCACCCGCAGGACGTCGGATGCCGTCATGACGGTGCCGGGCCGGGACGCGACCCAGCCGCCCGGCAGGCGGTTGGCCGACACATGGAGCGCGAAGGCCGCGTCGAGGGGCTTGCCCGCCGCGTCCAGGACACCCTCGTCGATCATCGCGCCCGCGCCGTTGTGTCCCTCCTCACCCGGCTGGAACATGAACACCACGTCGCCCTGGAGGCTCTCCCGGCGGTCCGCGAGCAGCGTCGCCGCGCCGACGAGTCCGGCGGTGTGCAGATCGTGCCCGCAGCCGTGCATCCGGCCCGGCACCTGGGAGGCGTACTCCACCCCGGTGAGTTCACCCACCGGCAGAGCGTCCATGTCACCCCGCAGCAGGACCGCCCCGCCGGGACGGCCACCCCGCAGCACGGCCGTGACGGAGGTCAGCTCCCGGCCGAGCGTGATGTCGAGCGGGAGACCGTCGAGCGCGGCGAGGACCTTCTCCTGCGTACGCGGCAGCCGCAGACCGAGCTCCGGCTCGCGGTGGAGCGAGCGGCGGAGCCGCACGAGATCGGGCTGGAGTTCCCTGGCGCGTTCCAGTACGGACATGCTGCGTCAACCTCCTGGTACGGTTCCGGCTTTCGGTGGGGCAAGAGTGAAGTGCTCACCATCCCGTCGGTTCCGAATCGCAGGAAAACCGCAAGGAACATCGAATGACGCAGCATTCCGCGCACGGTTCGGTCCGGGCGCTCGACGACGTCGACCAGGCGCTGGTGCACGCACTGCAGATCGCCCCACGGGCCGGGTGGAACGAGATCGGCGCGGTACTCGGCCTCGACGCCGTGACCGTGGCCCGCCGCTGGCACCGGCTCACGGAAGCCGGCGCCGCCTGGATCAGCTGCTCCCCGTCGCCCGCCCTCGCCTCGGCGGGACAGGGACTGCTCGCCTTCGTCGAGGTGGACTGCGCCGGCGGCAGCCTGTTGACCGTGGCCCAGGCCCTCGCCAGGCTCCCCCACGTCTCTGCCGTCGAGCACGTCAGCGGAGACCGCGACCTGCTGCTCACCGTGATGGCCCCGGACCTCGCGGCACTCACCCACTGGATGACCCGCGGCATCGGCGCGATGCCAGGCGTCACCGCCAGCCGCACCCATCTCGCGAGCGCCGTCTACACGGAGGGCAGCCGCTGGCGGCTGCGCGCCCTCGACCGCACCCAGATCGCCCGCCTCGCCGACACCGACACCGCCCGCACCGAGGCACCTGTCTTCCCGCTCACCGACCTGGACCACGCCCTCATGGCCGCCCTTTCCATGAACGGCCGCGCCACCTACCGGGCGCTCGCCGACGGTTGCGGGGCGAGCCCGGACACGGTCCGCCGACGGCTCGGCCGGCTCTTCGCCGCCGGCATGCTCCAGACCCGCTGCGAGGTCGCACGCCCGCTGTCGGAGTGGCCGGTCACGGTGATCCAATGGGGGCGGGCGGCCGCGGGTGAATTGGAACGCGTCTCGCGCGGAGTCACCGGCGCCCGGGAGGTACGGCTGTGCGCCGGCGTCACCGGCCGGAACAACGTCCTCATCATCGCCTGGGTGAAGTCCCTCACCGACGTGCAGCGCTTCGAGGTACGACTCGCCCAGCGCGTTCCCGGCCTGGAGATCACCGACCGCGCCGTGGCGCTGTGGCCGCTGAAGCTCAGCGGCCATTTGCTCGACGAACAGGGCTACCGCATCGGCGGCGTCCCCCTGGACGTTCGCACGGCCGGAGCGAGCACCCAGGCCTAGGGTCTGTCGTTTGGATGAGGCCGGATCAGGGAGCGGCGTCTGGTGGCGTGCATCGCAAGGCGGAGGAGGGAGTCGACGCGGTGGGGGTACCTCCCGTGCCCGAAGGGCTACGGGGGACGTCGGCGAGTGACGACAACGCGGCGAGGCGCGGTGCCAGGCGCCGCGAGCCCGGCATGATCCAAACGACAGGCCCTAAGGGTGGAACGCTCGGAGTCCGGCCGACCGCCCTGCTGGCTGCGAGGGCGGCGAAGGCCGGGTGAGGAGCCGGGCGTCAATGACCGCTCTCGCCTCCCGGCCCGAGGGAGCCGTCAGCCTCCGCGGCTTCCAGAACGTCGAGTCCGGCTGCCGGGAGGGCAGCGGCGAGACCTGGGCGTACGTCGAGGGCATCTTCGCGTTCCCCGGCACCACGGGTGTTCACGTCCAGGAGGCGGCTCGTGCGGGCGCTCGCGCCGGTCAGGGTGAGGGGGATGCCGAGGCTTCCGCACATGCGGTGGGCGCGGGCGAGGGCGCTGAGGGTGGCCGGGGTGGGGTCGGCCGCCGGGAGCGCGATGACCACGCGCGTCGGCCGGTGGGCCTGGACCAGGGCCTGGATCTGGAGGGCGGCAGCGGCCCGGTTGGTGACGTCCAGGTCGCGGTGGAGCATCACGTGCAGGATGTCGTGGCGAACGGTGTGGCTGATGAGCATGGTGTCCCTCCGCGCAGGACGACGAAGGCCCGCAGCCGGACGCGGTGGGGCATCGTCCGAGGATGCCACGGGGACAGGTCCGGGGGCGTCTGGTGGCGCACTCGGCGTGAAGTGTCGGTGGGCCGTTGCTTCGAACGACCCGATGGTTCACGTATATGAATCGGCGGTGGAGGCCGACTAGGGTAGGGAGGACCGGAGTGACCGGTCGAGATTTCGAACGCGACCCCTCACCCACCAGGCGGTGCCCATGAGCCAGTTCGACCTGCCCATCGACCAACTCCGTACGTACCGCAGCGCGTCCGTGGAGCCCGAGGACTTCGACGCCTTCTGGACGAAGACCCTCGACGAGACGCGCGCGCACCCGCTCGACGCGCGTTTCGAGCACGTCGCCACGGGGCTCGCCACGGTGGAGACGTACGACGTGACGTTCTCCGGGTTCGACGGTCAGCCGGTCAAGGGCTGGTTCGTGCTCCCGGCGGGCACCGCCGAACCGCTCCCCGTGGTCGTCGAGTTCCTCGGGTACGGAGGCGGGCGCGGACTGCCGCACACACATCTGCTCTGGGCCTCCGCCGGGTTCGCCCACTTCGTGATGGACACCCGGGGGCAGGGCAGCGGGTGGGCCACCGGCGACACCGCCGACCCGGTCGGCAGCGCGCCCGCCTCCCCCGGTTTCATGACCCGGGGCATCGAGGATCCGGCGACCTACTACTACCGGCGGCTCTTCACGGACGCGGTCCGCGCCGTGGAGGCGGCCCGCTCCCACCCGCTCGTGGACGCGGGCCGCACGGCGGTGACCGGGGGGAGCCAGGGCGGCGGCATCACCCTGGCGGTGGCGGGGCTGGTGCGGGACCTGGTGGCCGTGGCCCCGGACGTACCGTTCCTCTGCGACTTCCCGCGTGCGACGACGATCACGGACCGCGCGCCGTACCGCGAGATCGGCAACTACCTCAAGGCCCACCGCGGCCGCGTCCAGCGGGCGCGGGACACGCTCGCGTACTTCGACGGGGTCCACTTCGCGGCGCGCGCGACCGCGCCGGCCCTGTTCTCGACGGCCCTAGAGGACCTGACGTGCCCGCCGTCGACGGTGTTCGCGGCCTTCAACGCGTACGCGGAGGAGGACAAGGAGATCGAGGTCTACGACTTCAACGACCACGAGGGTGGCGGCTCCTTCCAGCAGGCGGCCCAGCTTCGCTGGATACCGGGGAGGCTGCGCGCCTGAGGCCCGCCCCGCACCCCGTCCCCCTTCGTTGACGCAGCGCCGATCGCCCTCCGGGGCGAGCGGCGCTGCGTCATTCCCGTCGGCCCCGCGAACGGTGGATGTGGCGCTGAATGGCTACCGGGGGCACCCCGGATCGCATGCCCGAACGACAGTCGCACCCCCCGCGCATGGGCTCATCGGCCTGTCCGCGATCGACGGCCGGTTCGGGCTCTCTGCGGCCAGGGCGCCGGCCGCGAGGTGGCCGGTATGAATCGTCCATGTTCGTCACAGCGCCGCCATCGGTTCATCAGATGGTGCGTACTCGTGTTCATCGGACGCCTGGACCGGACGGGTGTGGCTACGGTCGTTCGGGTCGCCCGCAGGGGGCGGCACCGGTCGAGTGCCGCACGCGCCCAGACCGTTCCGGGGCCGTCACGCGCCGGTACGGAGCGCGCCCGGGCGGCTCCACAGGGAGTGGACATGGGTTCTGTTGGCCGTAAGACCGTCGCGGTGATGGCAGCCGCTCTGGCATCGCTGGGTGCGGGGAGCGGTGTCACGGCCACCGCGACGCCCGCGTCCCCCGTGCCCTGCAGCGGCGCGGAGTGCCCCAGCCTCAAGCCGGTGAGGCTCGTGGCCAGCCAGGCCACCCTGAACATCACCCAGATGCAACTGGAGAACATTCAGGCCATGGCGTCCGACGCGATCACCGGGGAACCCATTCGCGGTGCGCGGATCGTGTTCGCGACCGTCGGCGGCCGGACGCTCGGGGCCGCCTACACCGACTACGACGGCGTGGCTTCCATCACGGCTCCGGAGAACTTCGGCCCCGGAACCGTCCAGGAACTGCTGGGCGGCTACGAAGCCTCGATGATCGGCGACGGCGTCCACGCCCCGGCCGGTGCCCACGGAGCGATCACGATCGGGACCGACCAGGCACCCGGTGTGCCGGGCGGCCCGTGCTCCCTCTGCAGCGACCGCGGGCTGAAGCGGGATGTGGTCCCGGTCGACTGGAGCCGATGAGAATGCGGATCTTCCGTCGACGGCCCCGGGCGGCCGACGCCCCCGCCCCAGACAGTCGGCCGGCCGTGGCGCGGGAAGGTGCCGCGGTCGCCCCGGCCGGTGCGGTGAACGGCTTCGAGGTCCTGGAGACCGTGGCCGCGCTGCCCGTCAGCACCTGGCGCTATCTCTGGGAACCCGAGGACGTCCGTCACCTCGGACCGATGGCCCAGGACTGGCACGCCGCCTTCGGCTTCAACCAGGACGACACCAGGATCCCCGTCGTCGACGGCCTCGGCGTCGCCCTGGTGTGCGTCCAGGCGCTGCACCGCCGTGTGGAGGAACTGACGGCCGAGGTGGGACGTCTGCGCGAGGCCACGGCCATGACCCCGTCCGAGGTGGGGCGATGACGGCGGACAGTCTGTCGCCGGTGTCCACGGACGCGATCTGGCGGCTTCCTGCGACGGTCTGTCGCATCACGGGGTTCCTGGGTGAGCGGACGGCCGACGCCCTCCTCGAGCGCGCCATCACCACCACGGGCGACAGGCTGAAGCCCTCCAAGATCCGGGACGGGGAGTTGGTCCCCGAAATGCGCCGGTCCCGGTCGTACCAGGACTTCGCGGCGCCCGAGTTGCTGGCGGCCATCGAGGACGTCCGGGAAGCGGTCGAACACACCCTGGGAGTCGACTGCCGGTACACCGAACCCCGTTACGGCCTCAACGTGCACAACGACGGGGACTTCTACCGGCCGCACCAGGACACCAGCGCCGCGTACGCCCCGCGGCGTCTCCTCACCTTCGTGTACTACCTGCACCGCACGCCCCGTCCGTTCGACGGCGGCGAGTTGCGCGTCTTCGACGCCGCCCTGCCGCTGCACATGGAGCCGACCGGAGACTGGGAGGAACGCTCCTGGCGGGACTGGGAGCCCGAGCACGACAGCATCGTGTTCTTCCTGCCGACCGCCTGGCACGAGGTACGACCGGTCGTGTGCCCCGGCAGGCAGCACGCGGACAGCCGTTTCGCGGTCAACGGCTGGCTGTGCGCACCCGACCCCGCGCACCACGGGGCGGCGGATGCCGGTGGGACTCACTAGGGGCGTCTGACACATGGTTCCCGACCTCGGCGGGCATGTGGCCGCGCCCGGCGTGGGAGCGGGCTGGAGGCATCCGGCGCCAGTGAGCGGCCTCTCAGCGGCGCGCCCGTGGCGATCCGGCGAGCAGCAGAAGTCCAACGGCGGCACGGGCCAGCAGTGGCGGCGCATCGGCCAGTAGGCTTTTCCGCTTGTTGCGGGGCCCGGCCGAGCCCGTCCGGCCCCGCTACCCGGCGATCTCCGTACGCTCCCACCACTCGTACACCCGAAGGGTCCCCTCCGCGGTGTCTTCTCGGCGTGCGGTCTCCCTGAAGTGCTCGTATCCGCCGAGATGCGCGATCTTCAGGTCCTCGCCGGGGGTCTCGACCGGGACGATCCGCTCGGGGAGGTCGCCCGGCCCACCCTCCAGAAATGCCTTGTGTGCCATGGGGTCAGTCTCACCACCCTCGGCACGCATCGCATCCGGGGCAGGCCCACCGGGCTGACCCCTCTGACGGAAGAGGAACGCCGCCTGCTGCTCCACGCGGCGGGTCACCGGGTCACCGGGTCACCGGGGAGTCGGCCGGTTTCCGGGCGAGCGGCAGGTGGTAGAGGGCGAACGCCCTGCGGATGACCGGCTGGGCGACGTTGCGGACGCGTATCCCGCCCGCCGTCATGCCGTGCTCGGTTCCGAGGTGGGCGTGGCCGTGTACGGCGAGGTCGGCACCCGCCTCGTCGATGGCCTCGGCGAGGAGGTAGCTGCCCAGGAAGGGGTAGATCTCGACCGGTTCGCCGGCGAGGGTGTCGGGCACCGGCGCGAAGTGGGTGAGGGCGATCCTGGCCCCGCAGCCGTCGCCGTCCATACTGCTCAGGGCCCGGTACAGGCCTTCGGCGCCACGGCGCGCGGTCCGGACGAACTCCTTCATCTCGCGCTCACCGAACTCTCCGGCACTGCGACCGGCGAAGCCTCCGCAGAAACCCTTCACCCCGGCGACGCCGATCTTTCCGCCGGCCACCGGCAGGAGGACCCTGTCGCCCTCAAGGACAGTGACCCCCGCGTCGGTGAGGACACGTGCGACGTCCGCCTCCCGCTCGGAGTGGTAGTCGTGGTTGCCGAGCACGGCGACCACGGGGACGCCGAGGTCCCGTACCTCTTCGGCGACCACCTCGGCCTCGGGGACCGTGCCGTGGCGGGTGAGGTCGCCGGCGAGGAGGAGCACGTCCGCGCAGAGTGGCAGGGTCGCGAAGGAGGGGCGCAGCAGGCCTCGGCAGTCCGGGCTCAGGTGGATGTCACCCACCGCTGCCACCCGGACGACCGCTCCGTCCTGCTCGCCCTGGGACGTCACAGCAGCTCCTCGGGTCGGTCGGGGGGATCCGTACAGGCGACCAGAAGGTCGGCGCGCACCGGGATGCCGGCCAGTTCCGCGCCGGCGATCCGGAGGATCTCGTCCCGGCGGTCGGCGGTCGGGAGGGTGCCCGTCAGGAGGACGGCCGCGCCGCGCATCTCGACGCGTACGCCGAGCTCGGCCGCGTGCCCGCGAGCGAGCCGGTCCCTGAAGCGGGCGATCCGGTATTCGTCCTCGCCGGTGTTCATCGCGGTCTCCCTTCCGGTGTCGCACACCGTGCCGCCGCGTGGGGCCGGGATCTGCGACTACCCGAACGGAACGAGATGATCCGGCCTTGCTCGATCCGGTACGAGGGCTCCGTCACGCACACGATCGTCACGCACACGATCGTCGTGCGCATGATCGTCGCGCGCATGATCGGCTCCTCTCGGCGGTCGGCCCGCCAGGGCGTCTACCCGGAGCCGCGACACCCACGCGCCTGCCCGGCGCAGAGCGGGCGGAGCCGTACGTCAGCTCCGGGCCGGCGCCCGCGGCCGCCCGTCCGGGGCAGGCGGCAGGTGCCGTTACGACTTGACGGCGAAGAGCTGTGCGGCCCCGGTCATCTCCAGCAAGCGGGTCACTTGGGGACTGGTGGCGGTGATGGTCAGGGAGCGGTGCTCACTGAGGGCTCGCCGGCGTGCGCGCAGCAGGGCGTTGAGGCCGGTGGAGTCGCAGAAGGTGACTCCGGACAGGTCCAGCGTGAGCCCGCCGCCGTCCTCGCAGGCCTCCATGGCCCGCATGAGCGCTGTTCGCAGGTGCGTGGCGCTGTCGATGTCGAGTTCTCCGCGGACGCTGACGACGGCGCCGCCCGCCTTCGGCCTCATCGAGACCGTCATGCCTCCGTCGTCTTCTCCGTGCGACGGGGAAGCGGGGCGGGGAACTTCGGGGATGGGAGTCATGAGCCCTCCTGGACCGAGGCGGCCCTGTGACTGAAATTGTCTGTCTCGTAGAGTTATGTGTCAATAATTACCCGAAATTCACATCTTGTGATTGCGAGGGTGCCGTCTCCGGGTGCACGATATTCACATGGGTGAAACGAGAGCTACTCGCTCAGACTGGACATTCCTCACCAGTCACGCCCGGGTGCTGCTGGCGATCTCGCGTGACCCAGGCGCACGGCTCCGCGACATCGCGTCGAGCTGCGGCGTGACCGAGCGGACGGTGCAGGCCATCGTCACCGATCTCGAAGAGGCCGGCTATCTCGTCCGCAGCCGCGCTGACGACGGCCGCCGCAACCGCTACGGCATCGTGCGTGACTCCCACTTCCGTCATCCCGCCGAGGCCGGACATCAGATCGCCGGCCTTCTCGAGCTCCTCGCCGAACCGCAGGGCACCGCCGAGGCCGGCAGCGCCCGATAGCCGCAGGCGGCCGAGGCGAGGACGTGGCTCCTGGGAAACGTCGGATCGCGGGAACTCGATCGAGGAGGACGGTCACGATGGCCGGCAGCCCGAAGAACCAGGACGTCGTCGTCGCGCACGGCTCGGAGGAGCACGCCAGGCGGAGAACGTCCGGTGGACGCCGCCGGTCCGGACGTCCGCGAGGCCGGAGAACCCTGCGCCACCGGGAGATCCGGCATGGCGGGGCCGACGCCGGGTAATCGCGTGGCGAGGCGAGGAGCCCCCCATGAAGACCCTGACGATGGGTGTCGAGGAAGAGTTCGTACTGGTCGACCGTGTGACGCGGGCACCCGTCAACCGGGCTCCGGAGGTGATCCGGGGTGCGGCTCGCGAGCTCGGTGCGCAGGTGCAGACCGAGTTCTTCAACTCCCAGGTCGAGACGTGTACGCGGCCGGCCGCGTGCCGTGAGGACCTGCGTGAGGAGCTGTCCTGGCTGCGTGGGGTCGTGGGAGCGGTCGCGCGGGACGCGCGCTGCGCGCCCGTCGCGTGCGGCACTCCCGTCCTGCCTCCCGAGGAGCCGCTCACGGTGACGGACACCGATCGGTACCGTCTGATGGCTCGACACTTCGCTCACCTCATCACGCGCGAGGACGGTCTCCCGCGCGACGACGGGCTCGTCTGCGGATGCCATGTCCACATCGGGACTCTGGACCGTGAGCGGGCCCTCGCCCTCGCGCTCCACATGCGGCCGTGGCTGCCCGTCGTCCAAGCACTGGCAGGCAACTCCCCCTACGCCCACCGCCAGGACACCGGTTACCAGAGCTGGCGTGCCGTCGAGCACGCCCGCTGGCCGACCGTCGGCCCCACCCCCGTCCTCGACGAGGCCCAGTACGTCGCCCATGTCGAGCGGCTGGTCAGGGACGGCACGCTCCTCGACGCCCGCATGGTGTATTGGCACGCCCGGCCATCGGAGCACGTTCCCACCCTTGAGGTGCGGGTGGCCGACGTCAACGCGGAACTCGACACGGTCGTGCTGCTCGCGATCCTGGTCCGGGGGCTCGCCGGCCGCTTGCTGCCCCGGGTGGAGGCCTCGGTCCCTCCACCGCGCATTCCCGGTCGGCGCCTGGTCCGAGCCCATCGGCTCGCGGCCGCGCAGGGCATCACGGGGATCGGCCTGGACCCGGTGGACGGCCGGGAGCGCCCTGCCGTGGACCTCTTGGACGGGTTGATCGACTTCGCCCGGCCCGCCCTGGACGCGACGGGCGACACGGACTGGGCGCGCGCGCAGTGGGCGCGGGTCCGAGCGGACGGCGGGGGCGCTGCCCGCCAACGTGCCGTGTTCCGCCGTCACGGCCGGTTCACCCCGGTGGTCGACATGCTGGCCGCCGCCACGGTGCGGGGCTGATCCCGGTGGGTGCCCACGTTGCCGGCCGTCCCACCGACGGTGGCCAGAGGACCTGAGGCCGCCGCTCGCGAGCCAGGCGGGTGCGCAGACCCCCGGGGTGTACGCACCGCAGGCCGGCGCCGGCCTCCTGTCGGCGCATCCGTCAGGGCCATCGGCACGCGCACGCACGGATGACGGTCGCGGTGCGGGGTAGACGCAGGTTCCGCCCCGAGGGGCGATCGCCACCGGCCGTGAAGAGACGGGAGCAGGCCATGAACCTCACGGAAGGGCCGACCGCGTACCGGTCGGCCGGAGCGGCGCACTCCTCACCCGCCCAGCCGGAAGCCGGGTCCCCCGATCCCGGTCCGCCCGCGACCGGGGAGACTCCGCAGGGCGCGGAGAGCGCGCCGCGAGGAGCGGGCGACAGCCGCGCGCCGGACCTGCCCGCGGACCACACGCAGGCGATCCTGGAGACGACGAAGGAGGTCGCGTCCGTACTGAAGGCCTCGGGTCGCCCGTTCGCCCTGGTCGGCAGCGTCGCCGCCTACGCGCACGGCATCCCCGTACGCCTCCAGCACGACACCGACTTCGCGGTACGGCGGGAGGACGCGGACGTGGTCACGCGGTCCCTGCGGGAACATGGCATACGGATCGTCGACCCGCCCGAGGACTGGCTCGTCAAGGCCCGCTCGGGCGGGGAGGAGATCGACCTGATCTTCGCCCTCGCCGGGCGGCCGGTCACGTCCGAGCTGCTCGCCCGTGCCCAGACCCTTCCCGTGGATTCCGTGCACATGCCGGTGCTCGCCCCGAGCGACCTGATGATCTCCCGTCTGCTGGCGCTCTCCGAGCACTACTGCGACTTCGGAACCCTGCTGCCGATGGCGCGGGGACTGCGGGAGCGGGTCGACTGGTCACGGGTGCGCGAGGACACGGGCGACGCTCCGATGGCCATGGCCTTCCTGTACCTGCTGGAGCTCCTGGACGTGTTGCCGCACGGCGCCGACGACAGCGCCTGACCGTCCGTCGCCCCGACGGACCCCTTCGCTCGCGCCGAGTGCCTCCGCGCGCATGGGTGGGCGGCGGCCGGGGCAGCAGCGGAACAAGGGGCAGGCGCGATGAGGTAGGTGAACCCCATGGAAGCCGGAAGCTCCCGTTTCCTCGTGGAGACCCGGCCTGGGGGGCGTCCGGACACGGTCGTCCTCCTGCTGAGCGGTGAGCTCGACCACGAAACGGTGGGTCCCCTGCGGAACGCGCTCAAGGAGCATCACGCGGTCGCTCGGCTCGTCGTCGACTGCTCAGGACTGCGGTTCTGCGACTCGACGGGACTGAACGTACTCCTGCGAGCACGGCTGCGGATGGCGGCCGGAGGAGGACGCGTGGAGCTCTCGGGACTGCGCCCTCCGGTGGACCGCATGTTCGAGATCACCGGTGCGCTGAAGCTCTTCCAGGTGTACGAGGACCCCGGCGCCGCGCTCGCCGACCGGCGAGGGGAGGACCCGCCGAGCGACGGCGCGGAGGGATCGGGCGCCCCGGCGGACAAAGACTCGGCAACCCGTGGTTCGGCGTGACGGGGCCGGGTACCGGCCGAGCATGACCGCCTGGAACGCGCAACGTGCGACCACCCGCACCCGCCGCTACGAGCTGGCGGAGGGCGCGGGGGCGGCGCGGGAGTGCCGTGACCTCACGCAGCGGGCCCTGACCGAGTGGTTCGGAGCGGCGGGCAGACCTGGGCGGGTGGCCGTCGAAGACGCCCTGCTGCTGGTCTCCGAGGTCGCCACCAACGCCTTCACCCACGGCGGCGCCCCGAGCGAACTGCGGCTCGCCCGCACCGACGGCCGCCTGTGGGTACAGGTCAGCGACACGAGCCCGGCACCGCCCCGGCCTCACGGGCCGCACCGTGCGGGCCGCGCTTCAGGGCACGGGCTCTATCTGGTGGAACGGCTCTCGGCGGCGTGGGGCTGGGCCCCACGGGGCGGGGGCAAGGCGGTCTGGTTCGAGGTGACGGTGCTACCGCGCTGAGCCCGGAGTCCGTGATCGCCCTACAGTGGAAAGGTGGCATGGGACCTCCACGGTGTACCCCGCACCCGGGCCCGCACCACGATCGTCGCCGTGTGCGAGGTCCTTCATGGCAGAGCGCAGACCACCCTCCGACCCGGTGCCCGCTCACGCGGAGCTGGGCCAGGACGGCCTGCGGCAGCTGCTCGCGGGACTCACCGCCGTACGGGACGGCGACCTCTCCGTCCGGCTGCCCGACACCGGGGGCGGCATCCTCGCCGAGATCGCCTCGGTCTACAACGACATGGTGGGCCGGCTCTCGCTCGTCACGTCCGAGGTCACCCGCGTGGCCGGCGAGGTCGGCGGGCAGGGGCTGCTGGGCGGCCGGATCCGCGAGCCCGGGGCACGCGGGGTGTGGCGGGAACTGACCTCCGGCGTCAACACGATGGCCGACAACCTCACCTCCCAGGTGCGGTCCATCGCCCAGGTGGCCACGGCCGTCGCCTCTGGCGACCTCACCCGGAAGATCCGGGTGGACGCGCGCGGCGAGATCCTGGAGCTGAAGGAGACCATCAACACCATGGTGGACCGGCTCTCCTCCTTCGCCGAGGAGGTCACCCGGGTGGCCCGGGAGGTGGGCACCGAGGGCAAACTCGGCGGCCAGGCCACCGTCCACGGCGTCTCCGGCACCTGGAAGGACCTCACCGACAACGTCAACTCCATGGCCGACAACCTCACCAACCAGGTGCGCAACATCGCCCAGGTGACCACGGCCGTCGCCCAGGGCGACCTGACGAGCCGGATCGACGTGTCGGCCCGCGGCGAGATCCTGGAGCTCAAGACCACCATCAACACCATGGTGGACCAGCTGTCGTCGTTCGCCGCCGAGGTGACCCGGGTCGCCCGGGAGGTGGGCACGGAGGGCAAACTCGGCGGGCAGGCGGAGGTCGAGGGTGTCTCCGGCACGTGGAAGCGGCTCACGGAGAACGTCAACGAACTGGCTGGGAACCTGACCCGCCAGGTCCGTGCCATCGCCGAGGTCACCAGCGCCGTCGCCGAGGGAGACCTCACCCGTTCGATCACGGCCGACGCACCCGGCGAGGTCGGGGAACTCCGCGACAACATCAACGCGATGGTCGGGTCCTTGCGCGCCACGATCCGGGCCAACGAGGAGCAGCACTGGCTCCAGACCAACCTCGCCAGGATCACCGGCCTCCTCCAGGGCACCCGGAGCCTGCCCGAGATCGCCGAACTGATCATGTCCGAGGTACCGCCGCTGGTCGCCGCCCAGTACGGCGCCTTCTTCCTCGCCGAGGACGGGGAACACGGCGTCGAACTCGTCATGACCGCCGCCTACGGGTCCCCCGACGCCCCGGACACCGCGCCGCGCCGCTTCCACCTCGGCCAGTCACTGGTCGGGCAGGCCGCACGCGACCGGCGCGCCCTCGTCGTCGACCACGTGCCCGCCGGATACGCCACCGTCGTCTCCGGATCGGGCTCCGGAGAGCCGAGCACGCTGATCGTCCTGCCGATCGTCGTCGAGGAACAGGTGCTCGGGGCCGTCGAGTTCGCCTCGCTCCGCCGTTTCACCAGCCTGCGACGGGAGTTCCTCGACCGGTTCGTGGACAGCGCCGGAGCGGTCCTCAGCTCCCTGGTCGCCAATCTCCGCACCGACGAACTCCTCGGACAGTACCGTCAGCTCGCGGACGAGCTGCGCTCCCGGTCGAAGGAATTGCAGACGCGCCAGCAGGAACTCCAGCGCTCCAACGCGGAGTTGGAGGACAAGGCGGCTCTCCTGGCCGAGCGGAACAAGGACATCGAGTCGAAGAACCTCGTCATCGAGCAGGCACGTCAGGAGTTGGAGGCCCGGGCCCAGCAGCTGTCCCGTAACTCCATGTACAAGTCCGAGTTCCTCGCCAACATGAGCCACGAGCTGCGCACCCCGCTCAACAGCCTGCTCATCCTGGCCAGACTGCTCGCCCAGAACACCCAGGGGAATCTGACGGAGAAGCAGATCGACTACGCCGAGGTCATCCACTCCGCCGGCTCCGACCTGCTCCAGCTGATCAACGACGTCCTCGACCTGTCGAAGGTCGAGGCGGGCAAGATGGACATCAGGCGCGAACCGTTCCGCCTCCGCGTACTCACGGAGTACCTGGAGGCCACGTTCGGACCGGTGGCCGACGAGCGGCGGTTGGAGTTCACCGTCACACTGGCGGACGACGTACCCGACGAACTGAACAGCGACGAGGCACGGCTGCGCCAGATCCTGCGCAACCTGCTCTCCAACGCCCTGAAGTTCACCGACGAGGGCCGGGTGGCGCTCACCGTCGAACGGGCGACCACCGACGAGACGCCGGCCGGCCTGCGCGACAGCCGGCTCGTACTCGCCTTCCGGGTGACCGACACCGGCGTCGGCATCCCCGACGAGCAGCTGAGACTCGTCTTCGAGGCGTTCCAGCAGGGCGACGGCACCGCCGCCCGACGTCATGGCGGCACCGGCCTGGGGCTGTCCATCAGCCGGGAGGTGGCCGGGCTCCTCGGCGGCACCATCAAGGCGGAGAGCACTCCCGACCACGGCAGCAGCTTCACCTTCTACCTGCCCGTACCCGGGTCGACGCACGACGCGGCACCGGGAACGACCTCCGACGGCGGTACGCCGCAGGCCGCCGGCTCCGCCTCTCCCACCGTCCGGTCCGACGAGGCCGAGGCCGGCGCCGGGGAGGGAACGGAAGGCGCGACCGTGCTGGTCATCGACGACGACTCCCGTAACGTCTTCGCCCTCGCCGAAGTCCTCGAAGGACACGGTCTGTCCGTGCTGACGGCCGACGGCGGTCGTGCCGGTCTCGACGTGCTCGCCGCGCACGCCGAGGTCCGACTCGTCCTGATGGACGTCATGATGGCCGGAATGGACGGCTACACCGCCATCAAGGCGATCAGGAAGCTACGGGAGCGCGCGCGACTCCCCGTCATCGCGGTCACCGCGAAGGCCATGCCGAACGACCGGGCCGACGCCCTGGAAGCCGGCGCTGACGACTACGTGTCCAAGCCCGTCGACGAAGACGAACTGACCGCCAAGATCCGCTTCTGGCTCAAGGGCTGACCGCTCCCCCGACGAAACGCGAAGGTTCACCGCGGGGCCGGCGGACCGCCCCCCACCCGCACGGCGACGAGGCTCGTGTCGTCGTCGGTGTCCCCGGTCGCCGTGCTGAGCAGTTCGTCCACCAGCCGGGCGGGCCCGCGCGGCGCGAGCCGCGCCGCCTCCGCGGCGAGCCGTGCGAGGCCCTCGTCGATCCCGTCGTGGCGGCGCTCGATCAGCCCGTCGGTGTACAGCAGCAGCGTGTCGCCGGGGCGCAAGCCGATCCGTTGCTCCCGATAGGGGAACGAGGGCACCGCGCCGAGCAGCACGTCCTTCGGCGGGTCGAGCAGCCGTGCCCGGCCGTCCCGCACCAGCATCAAGGGCAGGTGTCCGGCGCTCGACCAGAGCAGGCCGCGGTCCTCGGGGTCGTACAGGGCACACACCGCCGTCGCCGTCGTGCCGCCCCCGGTCCGCAGGGTCACTTCGTTGAGCCACCCCATCAGCCGCCGGGGCGAGTCACCGGTGAAGGCGAGCGCGCGTTGGGCGTTGCGGAGCGCCACCATCCCGGTGACGGAGTCGATCCCGTGCCCCGCGATGTCACCGACCGCGACCAGGATCTTGCCGCTCGGCAGCGCCAGCACGTCGTACCAGTCGCCGCCGACCCGGAACTCCTCGGTGGCCGGCCGGTACCGGACGGCCACCGTCAGGTCGCCGGGCAGCTCCATGGACGCGGGGACTTCGGGCACGATCGCCCGCTGGAGCTGGAGCGCCAGCTGATGGCGCGTCTCCGCCTGCTGGTGCAGCGCGGTGAGGTGGTCGAGGGTCGCCGTCAACGCGGCCTCGGCACGGCGGCTGTCCGACACGTCCTGGTAGACCCCGGCGATCCCGGTGACCGTTCCTTCGGTGATCAGCGGCTCGGCCGCCACGCGTACGTGACGTACGGTCCCGCCGGGAAGGACGACCCTCAGGACGGTCTGCGCGCCCGTCTGGTGTTCGGTCAGCGTCCGCAGCAGGCCGGTGAGGGCTTCCCCGTCGTCCCGGTGCACCCGCGCCCGCATGCCCAGGAGCGGCACCGGCGGTTGGTCCCGGTCCAGGCCGAACACCGCGTAGGCCTGCTCGGACCAGGAGGTCTCGCCGCCGGTCAGGCTGTCCTGGAAGGTGGCCACGCTCTGCAGCCGAGCCGTCGCGCGGGCCGCGGCGAGGCCGGGATCCGTCACGGTGTGCCACATGACGACGGCGCGCTCCTCGCCGACCGGCAGCGCCCGTACGTCGAGCAGCGGCGCGTGCTCCCCAGGCCGGGCGGGCGTCGGGAGCCGCGCGGCCCGCTGGGCGCGCTTGGTGCCGACGGCCAGCCGCGCCATCCGGGCGAGTTCCGTGTGGACCAGCGGGAAGAGCCGGACGAGCGGGGCGTCGTTCTCGCGGAGCACTCTCCCCAGCACGGCGGCCGCCTCGCCGTTCAGATGGTCCACGGTCGGCGCCCTGGTCGTGCCGTGGACGTGGAGCAGCATCGCCGGATGGGCGAGGGAGTCGAGGACGTCCACGAGTACGGGTACGGCCGGCCGCGCCGAGTCGTTGGTGTCCAGCACCGTGCCGGCCACTTCCAGGAGCCCTGAGAGGGCCCGCCGCAGCGTTCCGTCGAGGGCCGTCGGGCGCGGCCAGCCGACCAGGGCCAGGCCGACCGGCTTGCCGCGGCGGAGCAGCGGCAGCAGAGCGCGTGCCGCGGTTGCCGAAGGCCCTGGCAGGATCTCTCCGCGGACGGGCCCCTTCTCGAACCAGACGGGTTCGCTGTCCGCGAGGACGGACCGGAACGGGTCCGGAGCCGCCGGAGGGATCCACTGCCATGCCGCTGCTTCGGCGGCGCCCACCCCCGCGTACCCGGCGAGACGCAGACAGCCGTGGTCGACCCGCTGCCAGAGCCAGAGGCTGTCCGCACCGTACGGGGAGAGCCCGTCCCGCACCAGCGTGCGCGCCGCCTCGGACCCGGTGGACGCGGCCGCCGCCTCCACGGCGACACGACGGGCGCGGCGGGCCTCGGCAAGGTGCTGGGCGGCGGTGCCGCCGTTCTCCGTGGGGACGGCGGCAGCGGGCCCGTCGCCTCCGGCGAGGGCGTTCACGACGTCCGCCGCGATGTCCCCGACCGACAGACCGGTGGCGTGTGCGAGAGCGGTCAGGTGCTCGGCCGCGTCGGAGGTGGGCAGCCGCATCTGGGCGGCGAGCACGCCGGCGGCGAGATCGAGCAGACGGCGGTGCGCGAGCCGGTCGCGCAACCACCGGTTCTCGGCGAGCAGAGCGGCGAATCCGGGATCCACCAGGGCGCCGTACGGTGGCCCAGCAGGCGTCGCGGAACCCGTCACGACGACCTCCGTTCCACCACAGGTGGACGTCCGGGCACGCGCTCGTGTCCGCTCCGCATTCTACTCGCGAGCCCGGTTCGGATGCCGGTTCGGATGCCACTGAGCTCCGGCTCCCCTATGAGCCGCGCCACGGATGTCGTCCGTGGCGCGGCTCATGGGCGGGCCGGGGGTCACCACCGGTACCAGCGACCGCCGCCGCTCCGCATCAGGAAACCCAGCAGCCACAACACGAGCACGGCGATGGCGATGTACCAGAGCACCTCGAGCGCGAAACCCGCGCCGAAGAGGATCAGAATCACCAACAGGACGAGGAGCAGGGGAACCATGACGCCACCTCCGATGTGTCCGGGGCCCGCCGGGCCATCCGCTGCGCGTGACCTCCGGTCCTACCGCGGTTGCCCCTTCTCCACGGGATCATGCGCGCCGGGTGTCGGGGGGCCTACGGCCCTACGCCCCTGCTGAGAGGGGTGAGCAGGGGTCTGCTGAGAGGGGTGGGCAGGGGATCGCTCCTTCGACGGTTACGGGACCGAGAAGCGGGCACGCGCCCGTGAGAAGCCTCCACCGCGATCCCCAGGACAGGTAGAGGTGGCGCCCAGGCCGGCGATCTCGTCGGCGCGGTCTCCGCGCGATCCTGACCCGCGTCGTCCACCGGCGACGCACCGGTGGAAGGCCCCCCTCATGACCAGGAACCGACGCCCCGCCCCCGCGACGCCGGGTCCCTCGACGGAACACCGGACCTACCGCGCGCGGAACGGCAGGGCCCTCGTCGTCCGGGAACCCCCACCCAAGTCCGGCACGGCCCTCCTGGCTCTGACCGGCGAATTCGACGTCAGCACCGTGTCCTGTCTGCATGAGGCCCTCACCGACGCACGGCACGAAGGAGCGGCCCACACCGTGCTCGACCTCGCGCGGGTCTCCTTCGGGGACTCGTTCTTCCTCCACGAACTGCTCTCCGCGCACTTCTCCCACCACGACGTGCTCCTGATCGGACCGATGCCTCGCCAGTTGCGACACCTGTTCCTGCTGACGGGCGCCCTTCGCCTGTTCACCGTCGTCCCGGACCGTGCCCGCGTCGGACTCGCCTGACGCCGGCCATGGTTGTCAGCGGCCGAACCGGGCAGGCGCCTTGCACCCACTCCCGGAGATGATCCCCATGCCGCCCGCCGCGCGGATCCTCGAACTGATGGAGCTGTCTCTCGTCTCCGACGAGCTGGGGACGTTCACGGTGCCGCTTGACGGTCCGGGTGCCGACGCCCCGTACGAACTGGCGGAGGGCACGGTGGTCAGCATCGCGCTCACCTTCCGGCTGGCGGCGGACACCGACGGGCTGGTCTTCGAGACCGTCAGGACCAGGGAAGGTGAGGATCCCGTCGCGCGACGGACCGCTCTCGGCAGCTTCCGCACCGGAGGCCCCTACGAGCTCCGGCTGCCGCCGGAACGGCTGCCCCTGGGGCGCGCCCACTGCGGTACCTACGAGGTGACGGGGCGCATGAGTGACGCGGCAGGGCGCGAACACGCCCAGGTGAAGCACCGCTTCACGATCGTCCACCGGATGCCCGACGGAGCGATCGAGGCGGCCGAGGACGACGCGGCATAGGCCGGAGACGGGAGACGTCAGCCGGGAACCGGAGGACGGGCGGATCAGGAGACCCCGATTGGGCTCGGCGTCGCCGGGTACGCGCGGAGTGACCCCGATTTGTCCGCTACACAGGCAGGAGGCATCACCATGAGCATGGTGAAGGAAACGATCGACGTGGACGTTCCCCTGCGGAACGCCTACAACCAGTGGACGCAGTTCGAGGAGTTCCCGAAGTTCATGGAGGGCGTCGAGGACGTCACACAGATCGATGACCGGCACTGCCACTGGCAGACCAAGGTCGCGGGTGTCCGGCGCGAGTTCGACACGGAGATCGTCGACCAGCTGGCCGACGAGCGGATCTCGTGGCGTACCGTCGGCGGCGACGTCCAGCAGAAGGGCGTGGTCACCTTCCAGCGGCTCGACGAGGGCCACACGCGCGTGAGTCTGGCCATGGACATGGAGCCCGAGGGCATGGCCGAGAAGGCCGCCGACGCGCTCGGAGTCCTGGACCGGCGGGTCAAGGGCGATCTCAAGCGGTTCAAGGGCTTCATCGAGGAGCACGGTCACGAGACCGGTGCCTGGCGCGGCCGTATCCGTCCGTCGGACGCCGCAGACACGCCGACGACCCCGGCCGCCGCACCGACGCCGACCGACGCGCCGATCCGGGAGGCTCCCGGTCCGATGGGCACTCCCGGCCCGACGGGCACGCCCTCGGGAGCACAGGAGCCGTGGCCGATGCCGCCCGGCCCCCATGACCCGGGCCGGCGCTGACCACCCGGTTCCGACCGACTGGTCGCCCCTGTCGCGAAGCCCCGGCCGGCACGTGAGTGTCCGGCCCGCCTCTCCGGCACCGCCCCAGGAAGCCCGCCCGCCCCCGGTAGCGAGGGGGCGGGCGGACCCCGTCCACGCCCGCCCACCCGTGGCCACCACCACGGGGAGGTTGCCGGGGACCGACCGCGACGGGCCCCTGTCACGGGCCACCGCGCCGCCCACCGCCTCGGCCCCCTCGCCCGTCGCCTCGATTGCCGATCTGCCCGTTTCGAGCCCGCCGTTCGCGGCAAGTCGCGAGGCATGATGCGCATCGGGCACACGATGACGACCGAACAGTCGGGCCCGCGTGAGCTGGTCGGGCGCGTGGTCGCGGCGGAACACGCCGGCTTCGACTTTTCCGTGATCTCCGACCATTCCCTCCGCTGGCTGGAGTCGCCGGGACACGCTCCGTACGCGTGGAGCGTCCTCGGAGCGGCCGCGCAGGCCACCTCCCAGGCTTCCGCGCACACCCGCAAGGAGGACGTGGCGAGGAGCATCCCCCGCGGGGACGATGTCGACGCCGTTCCCGAGGCGGCACGCCCCTACTCCGAGGCCGGGTTCACCGACCTCGACCTCGTCCAGGTCGGCGGCTCCCAGCAGATGCCCTGCCTCCGCCGGGCGGAGACGACCCTTCTGCCACTCCTCCGTGACCTGTAGGGAGACCGCCGTGGACCGCGCCGCGCTCTTCGACGTCGACGGAACCCTTGTCGACTCCAACCACCTTCACGTCCTCGCCTGGTGGGAAGCCCTGCGCCAGGGCGGGCACCAGGTGACGGCCCACGCCGTGCACCGCGCGATCGGTCTGCCGGGGGATCGGCTCCTGGAGCACCTGCTCGGCCAGGACCGGGAGCGGTCGAACGACGATCGGCTCAGCACCGCCCACGACACCTTGTACGGAACCTTCTTCGAGCGGCTGCGGGCCTTCGACAGAGCCGCTGAGCTGCTGCGTACCCTCGCGGGCGACGGCTGGAAGGTCGTCCTGGTGACCTCGGCCACCGACCGGGAACTGACCGCCCTGCGCCAGGCCGTCGACGCGGACGACGCGATCGCCGCAACCGCCACCGCCGACGACGTCGAAGCGGGCAAGCCCGCCCCCGATCCGATCGAGCACGCGCTCTCCCTCGTGGACGTGGCCCCCGACCGGGCCGTGTTCGTCGGCGACACGGTCTGGGACATGACGGCCGCGCGCCGTGCGGGCGTCACGGGCGTCGGGCTGCTGTGCGGCGGCCTTCCCCGTACCGATCTGACCGAGGCGGGCGCCGTCGCCGTCTACGACGATCCGGCCGACCTCCTCGCACAGCTGGGCACCAGCCCGTTCGGCACCGTCCCGGACGCCTGAGCCGCCCCGCCCACACCGAGCGGCGGGACAGTGCGCGAGGCAGCGCGCGAGCAGGTCTCGTTCGACGCCGGCGACGTGGGGAACACGATGCCGGTACTTGAACATGATTATCATCAGCTACTGTCTGGTGCGTACATAGGCAGCCCGTTCGACGGACCTGGAAGTTCAGTGCGCATACCCAAACCCCTGCCCGGCCTCTCCCTGATGGCCGCCTCCACCTTGCTGCTCACGGGCTGTTTCGCGCCCGCCGCCGAGGAATCCACGGGCGCGTCCCCGCGCCTGCGGGTGGTGATGATGCAGCCGCCGCGCTCCGGGCTGTCCCCCTTGAGCGACGACGCCTTCAAGCTGTCGCGCTGGAGCACCGCCGAGACCCTGGTCACGCTCGACGCCAACGGGGACCCGCGCCCGGCGCTCGCCACCTCGTGGCGACGGGCCGGCGCCAAGGCCTGGACCTTCACGCTCCGTGAGAACGTCACCTTCCACGACGGCACCCCGCTCACCGCCGCGGACGTGGTCCGCTCGCTCACCAGGGCCGCCCGGGCCGCGCCCAAGCCGCGCATCCTCGACGGAGTCGAGCTCACCGTCACCGCCGACGGAGGCAAGGTCACGGTCACCACCGCCGTCGAGGACCCGCTCGTGCCCCAGCGCCTCTCGTCGCCGCAGCTTGCCGTCCTGGCCGCCAAGGCGTACCAGGGGAAGACGGTGAACCCGGTCGGGGCGGGCACCGGCGCGTTCGTCCTCACGCGGGTCGACGGGACCAGCTCCGCCACACTCGACCGCAACGACCGCTACTGGGGCGGTCGCCCCAAGGCGCCGGGCATCGACGTGCGGTTCGTCCCGGACGGCACCGCGCGCGCCGCCGCACTGCGCAGTGGCGAGGCCGACATCGTCGAGTCCGTGCCGGTCTCGCAGGCGGCGCTCCTCGACGAGGGGCAGATCGCCGAGGTGCCGATGCCGCGCACCAACACCCTCTATCTCAACACCGAGCGCGGCGTCTTCACCGACCCCGCGCTGCGGGCCGCCGCCCGCGCCGCCGTCGACGCCGAGTCCCTGGTGAAGGGCGTGTACGAGGGCCGTGCGGACGTCGCGGAGGGGCTGCTGGGACCCGCCATCCCCTGGGCGGAGCACCGCGTCGGCCGGACCTCCCCCGCGACGCCCGGCAAGCCGAACGGCAGGACCGTCACCATCGGCACCTTCACCGACCGCGCCGAGCTGCCCGAGGTCGCCGCCGCGCTCCAACAGCAGCTCCAGAAGGCCGGGTTCACGGTGAAGCTGGAGATCCGCGAGTACGCGGCCATCGAATCCGACGCCCTCGCGGGCGCGTTCGACGCGTTCGTCCTCTCCCGGGCCACCGTCCTCGACTCCGGCGACCCCGCCGCCTACCTCTACAGCGACTTCGCGAGCGACGGCTCCTTCAACCTCGCCCAACTGGCCGACCCCGCCGTCGACAAGGCGCTGCGGAAGGCCGCCGCGACGCCCTCCGGTCCGGCCCGCCGCGCCGCGATCCTCGCCGCCGAGACCGCGGTGCTCAACACGGACGCGGCCGTACCGATGCTGCACGAGCGGGTGATCCAGGGCGACTCGCCCCGGGTCGTCGGCTCGGCCAAGGACCCGCGGGAGCGCCTGCTGGTCACGCCCGACACGTACGTGAAGTGAGGACACCGCGGTGAGGGCGACACTCGCCCGCGCGGGAGGACTCGCCGCCGTCCTCGCGCTCATCGGGCTCCTGCCGTGGCTCTCCGGCCGGGACGCGGCCCTGAGCGTGCTGCGCGCGCGGTCCGCCGAACAGGAGGCGACCGCCGAGGCGTTGGCGGCGATCCGCGACGACCTGGGGCTCGGCTCCGGGCCCTTGGCCCTCCTCGGCCGGTGGGCCGGCGGGCTGGCGCACGGCGACTTCGGTCAGTCCTGGGTATCGGGGGCCGACGTCCTGCCCTCGGTGCTGTCCGGGCTCGCGGTGTCCCTCGGCCTGATGGGCGCGTCGCTGGTCGTCGCGCTGCTGGTCGCGGTCGCGCTGTGTACGGGGCCGGTGGTACGGGGAGCCCGCGGCACCTCGCAGCCCTCGGGCTCCCCGGGCGCGACGGCGGCGATGCTCGCCTCCGTCCCGGAGTTCCTGCTGGCGACCCTGCTGCTGATCGCGGTCGGTGTCCGGCTGAACTGGCTGCCGACCTCCGGCTGGCAGGGGCCGGGGTCGATGGTGCTGCCCGCGCTCGCCATGGGCGTGCCGGCCGGCGGGCTGCTCGGCCGGCTGGCCGGCGACGCGCTGCCCGGCGCGTACGCGGAGCGCTGGACCGGCCTGTGGCGGGCTTCGGGCGTCTCGGCGCCCCGGATCGCCCTGGCCGCGCTGCGCCGGGCCATGCCCGCGATCGCGCCCCAGTTCGCACTGGTCGCGGTCGGCCTCACCGGCGGTGCGGTCGCGGTGGAGAGCGTCTTCGCGATCCCGGGCATCGGCCGCACCGCGCTCGGCGCCGCCAAGGCCCAGGACCTGCCGCTGCTCCAGGGCGCCCTGCTCGCACTGCTGGTGCTCGGCCTCGCGGCCGGTGTCCTGGCGCACCTCGTACGCGTGCGGCTGCTCGGCCCCGGTCTGCGGGCCGCCGCACTCGCGCTGCCGGCCGCCCCGCGGCGCCCGGCGGGCCGGGCCTGGCGGGCCGTGCCGGTGGTGCTCGCGGGGATCCTGCTCACCGTCACCGTGTGGGGGCTGCTGCGCGACCCGTACACCGTCGAGGTCACGGCCCGGCTCTCCAGCCCCTCCTGGGGACACCCACTGGGCACCGACGGGCTCGGGCGGGACGTGCTCGCGCGGCTCGGCCACGGCGCCGCCGCGACCGTCGGCGTGGCGCTCGCCGTCTGCCTGGTCAGCTATGCCGTCGCGGTGGCGATCGGCTTCCTGCCGGCCCTGTCCGCCGGGATCGCGGACGTCGCCAACGCGCTGCCGCCGGTCATCGTCGGCATCCTCGTCGCCGCGGCCGTCGGCCCCGGCACCGTCGGCGCCAGCGTCGCCGTCGCGCTCATCTCCTGGCCGCCGCTGGCCTCGCACGCCGCCGCGCTGGTACAGGAGACGAGGGCGGCCGGATTCCTCACCGCGCAGCGGGCGATCGGCGCCACTCCGCGCTGGGTGCTGACCCGGCACGTCCTGCCGGCCGTGGCCGGGCCGGTCGCCCGGCACGCGGTGCTGCGGCTGCCCGGCATGGCGCTCGCCCTCGCCTCGCTCGGCTTCCTCGGACTCGGCGCGCAGCCACCCGCCCCCGAGTGGGGGCTGCTGCTCGACGAGTCACGGGCGTACGTGGAGCGGGCGCCCTGGGCCGCGCTCGCCCCGGCGCTCGCGCTGGCCCTCCTGGCCGGCTTCGCCGTGTCGCTGTCGTCCGTGACCGCCACCAGACCGAACCGGAAGAGAACATGACCGGCCGTCCCCCTCTGCTCCGCGTCCGTGATCTGCGCATCGAGCTCCCGGACGAACGTCTGACCCCGGTCCGCGGGGTCTCGTTCGACCTCCACGAGGGCACAGTCCTCGCTCTGGTCGGCGAGACCGGGGCGGGCAAGTCGCTGACCGCCCGGGCCGTCCTCGGCATGGCGCCGCGCACGGCACGGATCACCGGCAGCGTGCGCCTGCGGGACCGCGAACTGATCGGCGCACCGCGCGCGGTGTACGCCGGACTGTGGGGCCGGCGCCTCGCGCTCGTACCGCAGGACGCGCTGAGCGCCCTCAGCCCCGTACACACCGTCGGCGACCAACTGGCCGCATCCGTACGCTCGGTGCGCCGGCTCGGGCGGCGACAGGCGCGCGCCGCCGCGGTGGCGTCGCTCGACTCGGTGGGAATCGCGGATGCGGCCCGGTGGGCGCGGGCGTACCCGCACGAGTTCTCCGGAGGCATGCGCCAGCGTGCCGTCATCGCGATGGCGATGATCAACGAGCCCGAGCTGATCGTCGCCGACGAGCCCACCACCGCCCTCGATCCCGCCCTCCAGGAGCAGGTCCTCGACCTGCTCGCCTCACTACGGGAGGCGAGCGGCGCGGCCATGCTGCTGGTGACGCACGACGTGGGGGTGGTCGCCGGGCACGCCGATCGGATCGTCGTCATGTACGCCGGGCGGGCCGTGGAGTCCGGCCCGGTCGAGGAGGTACTCCCCCGGCCACGGGCCCCTTACACGGCGGGCCTGCTCGCGTCCCTGCCGCCGGACACTCCGACCGGCGATCGACGGCTGCCGTCGATCGCCGGCGCCCCGCCGGGGCCGGACGAGCTCGCCGGACTGACGGGCTGCGCGTTCGCCCCGCGCTGCCCGTGGGCCGCCGCGGTGTGCCGAACGCTCGCGCCCGAACCCGAGGCGGTGACCGGCGACACCGGACACCTGGTGTCCTGCCACCGGTGGCGGGACCTGCCGGTCATGCCGCAGGAGCTGTTCACGGGAAGGGAAGCCGCATGACCGCCGTACTGCTGAGCGTCCGCGACCTCACGGTCCGCTACCCGGGCCGCACCCGGCGCTCGGCGCCCGTGACCGCCGTCGACCGGGTCTCCTTCGACGTGGCCAGGGGCGAGACGCTGGCGCTGATCGGCGCCTCCGGGTCCGGGAAGTCCAGCACGGCCGCGGCCGCGCTGATGCTGCGACGGCCGGACGGCGGTGAGGTGTGGTTCGACGACCGCGAGTTGACCGCGCTCGACGAGGCCGGGCTGCGGCCTCTTCGGCCGTCGTTCCAGCCGGTGTTCCAGGACCCCTACGGTTCGCTCAGCCCGCGCCTGCGGATCGGCGACTCGGTGGCCGAGCCACTGCGGGTCCAGGGCCGGTGGGACCCGGTGGCCGGACCGGACCGGGTGACCGAGCTCCTGGAGACCGTCGGGCTCGATCCCCGGCTCGGCGACCGCCTGCCGCACGAGCTGTCCGGCGGCCAGTGCCAACGCGTCGGCATCGCGCGAGCGTTGGCGAGCGGGCCGCGGCTGCTCATGCTGGACGAGCCGGTCTCGGCACTCGACCCGTCGGTGCGGGCGGGCGTGCTGAACCTGCTGACCGACCTCCAGGAACGGCTGGGCCTGTCCTATCTGTTCATCTGCCACGACCTGGCCGTCGTCCGGCACGTCGCCCACCGAGTGGCGGTGATGAACGGCGGCCGGATCGTGGAGACCCTTCCGGCCGCAGCCCTGTACGGGCAGGGCGAGGTCCAAGCGCCTACCCGGGAGCTGCTCGCGTCGGCGTTCCCCCGACCTCGTACCGCAGGAGCCACCCGATGATCCGGCCCGCCGCACCCCAATCTCCACGAGGGTGTCCCACCACATACGTCCCTGACCTGCCGCTTCCTCCGTCACATGCGGCTTCCGTCCGGTAGGCGGTCCACCGGACCAGACAGGTCAGGCGCCCTTGACCTCGGCGACCGGTCAGCGACCCCCGGCGGGCGGGAACCGGTCCCAGGCCCGGTGTTCCGCCAAGGCTGCCGCGACGGCGCCCACGACCGTCACGCCGTCCTCGTCCAGGGCGATGCCCGGCCCGGCCGTGTCGATGCCGAGCGATGCGAGGAGCCGACCCGCGCCGTTCCAGCCGCCGAGGGCCTTTCCGTGACGGTAGGCCTCGGTCAGGAGCAACACGACGCGGGGATCAGGTCCCTGCCGTGTGGGCGCGCCCGCCTTCGCGTCCCGGGCGCCGTAGGCGTCGGAGCCCGGCTCGGGCACGCCCGCGAGGATGAGGGCGTCGAATTCGACGGAGCGAGCGGTCGCGAAGGTCCGTCGCACGGTGATCGGGTCACCGTCGGGGTCCAGAACGCCGCCGGCCGGCGCGACGACGAGCGGCACCATGCCCGCGTCCAGGACGGCCTGGCGCGCGGCGCGCACGCCGTCCAGGTCGGCGGAGGCGTCGGCGACGATGCCGATCACGCGGCCGTCGACGGGCCAGCTCCGCCCCAGCTGCGAGAGGGCCGGGCTGGGTTCGGCGGCGACAAGCGGGACGGTGGCCGCGGGGACCGGCAGGCCGAGACCTTCGGCGACCTGCTCGCACAGCTCGGGGTCGATGTTGGCGAGCACCTTGAGGACGCGCTCCTTGACCGCCTGCTCGTAGCACTTGCCGAGTTCGAAGGCGTAGGCGGCGATGACGTGTTCGCGCTCCGGCGGGGTCAGACTCAGCCAGAAGAGCCGGGGCTGGGTGAAGTGGTCCGCGAAGGACGCGGGGGCCTCGCGGACCTTGCTCGCCTCGGGGACCGTCACGGGTGACTCGACGAAGGCGCTCGTGTCGGCTCCGGCGAGGAAGGGACAGCCCCCGTCGAGGCTGTGGGGGCGGTAGGGGGCCACGCCGGTGTGGACGGCGGTCTGGTGCATGCCGTCGCGGAGCATGTCGTTGACGGGGGCGTGCGGGCGGTTGATCGGGATCTGGCCGAAGTTCGGCCCCCCGAGGCGGCTGATCTGGGTGTCGAGGTAGGAGAAGAGCCTGCCCGCGAGCAGGGGGTCGTCGGTGACGTCGATGCCGGGGACGAGGTGGCCGGGGTGGAAGGCGACCTGCTCGGTCTCGGCGAAGTAGTTCTTGGTGTTGGCGTTCAGGGTCATCAGCCCGATGGGCTGGACCGGTGCGAGCTCCTCCGGGACGATCTTCGTGGGGTCGAGGAGGTCGATCCCCTCGAACATCTGGTCAGGAGTGTCGGGGAAGACCTGGATACCCAGCTCCCACTGGGGGAACGCGCCGGATTCGATGGCGTCACAGAGGTCTCGGCGATGGAAGTCGGGATCCATCCCGTTGATCAGCTGAGCTTCTTCCCACACCAGCGAGTGCACGCCCAGCTTCGGCTTCCAGTGGAACTTCACGAGTGTGGTGCCACCGGCCGCGTCGACCAGGCGGAAGGTGTGGACGCCGAAGCCCTCCATCATCCGGTAGGAGCGGGGGATCCCCCGGTCGGACATGTTCCAGAGCGTGTGGTGGGTGGCCTCGGTATGCAGGGAGACGAAGTCCCAGAACGTGTCGTGCGCGCTCTGGGCTTGGGGGATCTCCCGGTCGGGGTGGGGCTTGCCGGCGTGGATGATGTCGGGGAACTTGATCGCGTCCTGGATGAAGAAGACCGGGATGTTGTTCCCGACCAGGTCGAAGGTGCCCTCGTCCGTGTAGAACTTCGTCGCGAAGCCCCGCGTGTCGCGCACCGTGTCCGCCGAGCCCCGCGAACCGAGGACGGTGGAGAACCGCACGAACACCGGCGTCTCCACGTCCTTCGCCAGGAACGCGGCCCGCGTCACGTCGACGGCCGTGCCGTAGCCCTGGAAGACGCCGTGGGCGGCCGCGCCGCGGGCGTGTACCACCCGCTCCGGGATCCGCTCATGGTCGAAGTGCGTGATCTTCTCGCGCAGATGGTGGTCCTGAAGCAGGACCGGGCCCCGCGCGCCCACCTTCAGGGAGTGGTCGGTGTCGTGGAGTCGCGTCCCCTGCGCGGTGGTGAGGTACGCGCCGCTCTGCGCCATGCGTGCCTGGTCCGCGCCGGTGGCCTGGCCAGTGGGGCTGACGGTTTCCGGCCCCTGCTGGTCCGGCTTCGGCGGGAGCGGTTGTGCGGGCCTTGTCGGCTCGGCCAGGGGCGGGGAGACCGGGCCGGGCTCGCCCGGCAGCCCGTCCTCGCCCGGCTCGGAGGTGCCGGGGGTGTGCTTCGAGGTCATCTTCTCTCCCAAGAAGGCTCTGCTGGGTGCTTCAGCCATGACCGGCGAGCATCCGTCCCCAAACGAAGCCCGGGATTTCTCACCCACGTCAGTGGCGTTTCGGGCATCTGCGCGCCGCCGACGAGTAGCCGTGCGCGCGGTTGCCCGCGCTCTGGCGGGGCCGCTGCGGCGCACTGGTGGGGCGCTCCGGCGCTCTGGCGGGGCCGCTCCGGAAAGCCCCTCGCACCCTCCCGCTTTCGCGCGGAAGATCTCGCCTCGGCGCGTCAGGGCGGCTTTACCGGGCAGGGGCCGACTATGAACCGACTTTCGGACAGCGGTAGCTCCTACTGGATGGAGACGGCCATCCTGCCGTCCTTCCCCCCGCTCGCGGGGGCGGCGGAGGCGGACGCGGTGGTGATCGGGGCCGGTATCGCCGGTCTCAGCACGGCGTGGGAACTCACCCGGGCGGGGCTCGACGTCATCGTGCTGGAGGCGGGCCGGCTCGCGGGAGGCGTCACAGGCCATACGACGGGAAAACTCACCGCTCTCCACACCAGCGTGTACGACACGCTCCGGGCCGAGCACGGAGCCGACGCGGCCCGCCGGTACGCGGCCTCCCAGAGCGCCGCGCTGCGGCACGTCGTCGAGGTGGTCGACGAACTCGGCATCAGCTGCGACCTGGAACGGCGCCCGGCACTCACCTACTGCCGGCAGCCCGAGGGCGTCGACGCCCTGCGCGCGGAGGCTGAGGCGGCACGGGCGGCCGGCCTCACCGCCTCGTTCGTCACGGAGACCGGCCTGCCCTTCCCCGTTGCCGGCGCCGTCAGGGTGGAGGACCAGGCCCAGTTCCATCCGCTCGCGTACCTGCGCGGGCTCGTCGACGACATCGTGGCGCTCGGCGGCCGGATCCACGAGGGCACCCGCGTCATGGAACTCGACCGCGGGGACCCCTGCCGGCTCGGCACCGACACCGGGGCCACCGTCTCCGCCCGGCACGTCGTCGTGGCCACCCACCACCCCGTCTTCGACCACACGCTGCTCGCCACGAGGCTGACCCAGCATCGCGACCTGGTGATCGCGGGCCCCCTGCCCGCCCCCCGGGACCCCGACGGCATGTACATCACGGAGGAGAGCGGCAAGCGCTCCGTCCGCACGGCGCCGCTCGCCGACGGCGGAAGGCTCCTGATCGTTACTGGAGAGGCGTTCAAGCCCGGCACCGGGGAGGACACCGAGGCCGGGTACGCCCGTCTCCAGGAGTGGACCGAGCAGTACTTCCCCGACGTCTCGATCACCCATCGCTGGGCGGCGCAGGACAACAGCGCCACGGACACCCTGCCCCTCATCGGCCGCATGCCCGCCAACGGCGAGAACGTCTACGTCGCCACCGGGTTCGCCGGCTGGGGGATGACGGGCGGGGTCATGGCCGGGACCGCCATCGCCGCCCTCGTCCAGGGCGAACGAGAGCCGTGGACCGACCTCTACGCTCCGGGCCGCCTCGGTTCGGCCCTCCGTTCCGCGCCGACGATTCTCAAGGCCCAATGGGAGACGGGCAAGCACTTCGTCAAGGACCGCCTGGAGACGTTCGGCGACGGCACCGGCGGGACCGTCACCGACCTGCGGCCGGGTGAGGGCACCGTGGTCCGGGGGAAGGGCGGCCCCTGCGCCGTGCACCGCGACGATCGGGGCGGGCTGCACGCGGTGTCCGCCGTCTGCACCCATCTCGGGTGCGTCGTCGCCTTCAACAACGCGGAACGCACATGGGAATGCCCCTGCCACGGCTCTCGCTTCGCCGTCGACGGCGAGATCCTTCAGGGACCGGCGCTGAGTCCTCTCGAGCGACGGGATCCCGAAGAGTCGTGAGGTCACGTCCGTTCGTCGCCGGGGCGCGGAACGACGGCGGCGGGAGCCCGCGGAGGCCGTCGCTCACCCCCTCCGCCAGGTGTCGGTGACCGGGACCGGTCAGGCAGGGGCGCTGCGGGGCGTTGAAGCCAGGGTGAGGCGGCCTCGGTGGGGCAGCACGGTCGCCGTGCGGTTCCACCGGTGGTGGGTGCTCTCCTCGGCGCCGGGGGTCAGGGTGATCAGGTCGTCGGCCGCGGGAACGACGACGTCGAGGGCTGCGTCCGCTCGCCCTCCGAGGCCTCCCGCGCCGCCTGCGGCTCGCCGCGTCTTCTCCTACCGCTCCGCGCTGGGTACGGCGAGGGGGTCACCGGGGGCTCTGGTCTTGGCCGCGGTCATCCGCTCGCCGAGTTCGGTGAGGCGGTTACGGCCCATGGCCTTGCGTACCTCCGGGAACCACTCCTTCTCCTCCTCCTCGACGTGGTGGCGGACGTTCTCCATGAGGACCGACATCTTCGCGTCGAAGCGTTCGTCGCTCGCGTCGAGTTCCTTGAGCTCGGAGAGCATCCACAGGACGACGTGGTGCTCCTCGATGCTCTCCAGGACGTGGTCCTTCGTGTCAGGGGCGGCCTCGCGCGCGGCGGGATAGAAGATCTTCTCCTCGATCCAGGTGTGCGTGGTGAGTTCTTCGATGACCTGGTCGACGATCCCGCGTTTCTCCACGTGCGCGTTGTCCCCCGCCTTCTCGAATCGCTTGAACAGCTTCTCCACGGCCTTGTGGTCGTCTTTGAGCAGGACGATTCCGTCCACGGGGTTGTCCCTCCTCGGAGCCTCTTCGGGCGGCTGCTGCCGCCCGGAGCCGTGTACCCGCTTCCGCGCGCGCGGACACGAGGCCCATGCGGATACCCCCCGGAATGGCGACACGTCTGCGCCGTACGCCGGTCGGGCAGGGCCCCGACGCGGGTGGGGTGCCGGGCATGCCGGCGCGGCTCACCCATGCCTTCTCCAGCCGGGCCGCCCGAGCCGTGGCTACCGTCGGCCCGAGGGGCCGCGCCAGTCGAGGCACAGGACCGTCGCATCGTCCTTCGGCGGCCCTCCGCCGTAGGCGTCGGTGACCGCCCCGACGAGAGTTCGTACGACCTCGCGCGGATGCTGGGTCGCGGTCGTGCGCAGGAGGCCGGGGAGGTCGACCCCTACCGCTTCGCGTTCCTGCATGCCGTCGGTGTGGAGCACGAGGCGGTCGCCGGGGCGCAGGTCCAGGTCCTGTACCTGGTAGGCGCCTTGCTCGGGGACACCGAAGGGCAGGTTCACGGACAGTCGCAGTTCCTCGACCGCTCCGTCGCGCAGCCGCAGTGGCCAGGGGTGGCCGGCGTTGACGAGTTGGGCGCTGGATCCGTCCAGGGCGATGCGTAGCAGCTGGCCGGTGGCGAGGGTGTGGCGGCCGTGGTCGAGAAGGGCGTGGTGGGTCCGGCGAGCCTGCTCGGCCAGGTCTACGCCTGCACGGCGGGCGCCACGGGAGGCGTTGACGAGCAGGGTGGCCATGAGGGCGGCGTCGACGTCGTGGCCCATGGCGTCGGTGATGGACAGGTGGAGGGTGTGGGCGTCAAGGCTGTAGTCGTAGGTGTCGCCGGCGATGTCGGAGGCCGGGGCCAGGGCACCGGCGAGGGTGAACTGGAGCGCTTCGCAGCAGGAGGCCGAGGGCAGGAGCTGGCGCTGGATCTCCGCGGACAGGCTGACGCCGGCGGTGCGGTTGCCCCAGTGGTAGAGGTCGGTGAACCGGCGGTCGGTGACGATGATGTACGCCAGTGCGTGCGCGGCCGCCTCGACCTGCTCCAGTACATCCAGGGGGGCATGATCGAGGAACAGTTCCAGGACTCCGATGATGTCGCCACGGTTGGTCACCGGGGCAAGCACCCGCTGCCCCTGCCCGCTGTCCGGGACGAACACGAGCCGCTGACCGCGCAGGGCCTCGTCGTAGACCCCGGTGCCGGATAGCGGTACCTGCGCGGCACGATCCTCCTGATGCGTGGCCGCGGTGTCGTGGACGCGCAGCAGACGCCGGCCGACGACGTCCACGAACAGGAACGACACGTACCGGGCACCGAACCGGTGACGCAGATCGCGTGCCACGACATCGAGGGAGTCCACCGGCGCGGCGTCCTCCGCCGCCGCCAGGACCTCGGCCAGTCCGATCCGCTCGCCCGTCACATCAGCCTCCCGAGAACACGGGCCGCCAGGGCCACGGCAGCGGTGGCACGGCACGAGGCCCGCTCGACTGGGACGGTACACACTCGTGGTTCGCTGTCGCGTACACACGCCGTGCGGGTCCCCGTCGGGGCGTCGGCCGCGTCGGTCGAACGGCGGCCGGACACGGCGGCCGCACGGCGGCCCTGTGCGTCGGCCCTGTGCGTCGGCCAGGCGGCACGAACCGGGAGAAGCACGGTCCGTCCCCGCTTCACTCCGGCCGTCGTGCGTCGAAGGCGATCTCGTCCGCCCGGCAGATGGTCGCGGACATGTTGACACGCATCATCCGCAAGGCCGCCGCCGCCAGGTCGGCGTCGATGTGAGCGACGGCGTCGGCCGCCACCACCACGTCGAAGTGCCGGATGTGGGCGTCCAGGGCCGAGTACAGCACGCACTGCTCGGTGACCTGTCCGCACAGCACCAGGCGCTCGGCCTCCAACTGGCCCAACAGGTAGGCCAGCGGGGTCTCGAAGAAGATCGAGTGCCGCGCCTTGACCACGAACAGCGCGTTCTCGTCGGGCGCGACCGGCTCCACCAGGTCGCGATGACGGCCGTCGAGGGCAGCCTTCAGGATCTCCCCGTGGTGCGAGCGCCATTCACCGAAATTGTCGTTCACATAGATCACGGGCGCGTCGCAGGCACCGGCGTTCCGCAGCAGGGTCGCGATCCCGGGGAGCGCCTCACGGACGGACGGCACCAGCGCCTCGGCATCCTCGTGTGCGTACGTGTTGAGCATGTCGATCACGAGGAGTGCCGTACGGGGCATGGGGGCCGCCATCTCTCGTCTCGTCCCGCTGTCGACCGGGGCGGATGCCGGGAGCGCGTCACTCCTCCCATGACCGGAGGCCCGTCGGGGCGCCGCTGGTCAGACCGGCTCGTGACGTCCGCTCCGTCCGTGGAACAGTCTCCGCCAACCGGTGGGGCGCCCGCCACCGCGACACAGGCACGTCCACGTCCACGTCCACGTCCACGTCCACAGCCACAGCCACAGCCACAGCTCATTCGGACGTGCCGGCTCCGGTCATCAGATCGATCAGCCCCGGCAGCCCCGTAGCGGCCAGCGCACGGCGCTGGCGATCGGCGGGCGTGCCGGCCTGGAGGAGGCGGTGGACGAGGCCGCTCACTGCGCGGAGGTCGCCCGCGTCCTCCAGGGCGGGTGTGATGTGTCGCAGGAGGGCGTACAGCACGTCGCCGCTGCTGTGCGGGCGGCCGAGCGGGTCCAGCAGGGTTCCGTTCAGTCCGTGCCGCGCCGCGTGCCAGTTCGCGGCCTGCGCCAACTCCGGCGCCACCACCGGCAGGGGCACGTCCGTCTTCTCCTCCGCGATCGCCGTGGCCACCAGCCCCCGGACGATTCCGGCGAACATGACGGCGTCGTCGGCCCGCAGCTGGACGTCGAGGCAGCGCACCTCGACGGTGGGATAGCGGTCGGACAGTCGAGCCTGCCAGTAGGCCTGCCCCCGGTCGGCGATCACCCCCGACGCCACCAGCGCCTCAAGACGCTGTTCGTAGTCGCAGAATCCGTCGAAGTGCGGCGGGGGGCCGCTGACGGGCCAACGGCCGAACACGATGGTGCGCCAGCTCGCGAACCCCGTGTCCCGCCCGTCCCACAGGGGCGAGTTGGCGGACATCGCCAGCAGAATCGGCAGCCACCCCCGGATCCGGTTCAGCACCGCGACGCCCGTCTCCGGATCGGGGACCCCGACATGCACGTGCATCCCACAGATCAGCTGCTCGTCGACCAGCTGCCGGGCCTCCCCCTCCATCCTCAGGTAGCGAGGCGTGGGGGTCACGGGTACGGGCAGGCCCCCGCGCAACGGCGCCGCACCCGTGGCAGCGGCCCGGCAGCCGCTCGCCTCGGCGGCCGAGGCGACCGCATGGCGCAGCCGCAACAGGTGACCCCCCACCTCATCGAGGCTCCAGCACACAGGTGTGGCCACCTCGATCTGGGCCTGCAACAGCTCGTCCTGGATCTCGGCGCCCTCCGCGAAGGGGCCGAGCCCCGCCGCGCAGCGCACCTCCTCCACCAGCGGGGCCGGGACTGCCGTCCCCGGGTCCACCAGCAGATACTCTTCCTCCACGCCCACGGTGATCACGACCTGCATCTACCCCGGCACCTCATGATCACCCGTCCCCGGTGCCCTCGCCCGGCATCGCCTGTACCGGGACGCGAGACGCCCGGCGCAGAGGCAGCGCCCAGCGCGCCCGGTGGGTACGCACGCCACCCGCGCCCTTCGCGCGCTCCATCGGCCGAGGTGCGCGGTGGTCCACGGACGAGGTGGTCCACGGACGAGACGGGGGCCGGACGAGAGTGCATCGGGCCTCCGCGGGCATTCAGCGGGCCTGCGCGGGTAGCCGGATCCAGGGGGCGACACGAAGGGGAATGCGCAATGACGTCGTTCGGTTACTTCCTGTCCTGCGAGGAGTTCACCCCCGCCCAGCTGCTGCGCCAGGCGCGTCTGGCGGCGGACGCGGGATTCACCCGCCTGGCCGTCTCCGACCACTTCCATCCGTGGACCAACACCCAGGGCAGCAGTCCTTTCGTGTGGTCGATGATCGGTGCCCTGTCGCAGACGGTGGAACTGCCCGTCACCACACTCGTCACGTGCCCCACGGTGCGTCTGCACCCGGTCGTGACCGCCCAGGCGGCGGCGACCTCCAGCGTGCTGCTCAGCGGCCGGTTCGCGCTGGGTGTGGGTACCGGTGAGGCTCTCAACGAACACGTCCTCGGTGACCGGTGGCCCGCGTTCGACGAGCGGGCGGACATGCTGGAGGAGGCGGTGGAGGTGATGCGGAAGCTGTTCACCGGCCGCGAGATCAGCCATCGGGGCCGGCACTACACGGTCGACAACGCCCGCCTCTACACCCTTCCGGAGGCACCGCCGGGGATCCTGGTCTCGGGCTTCGGCCCCAAGGCCGCCGCACTCGCGGGCCGCATCGGGGACGGCTTCGTCACCATGGGCCCTGACGAGGACGGCATCGCGTCGTTCCGCGATGCGGGCGGCACCGGCAAGCCCGTCGTCGGAGGCCTGAAGGTCTGCTGGGGCCAGGACCGGGACACGGCCGTCGACACGGCACACCGCATGTGGCCGACCGAGCAGCTGCCTGGGGAGCTGAACCAGATCCTCCCCACGCCCGCCCACTTCGAGCAGGCCGCCGGGCTGGTCACCCGGGAGCAGACGGCCGACTCCGTACCGTGCGGCCCGGACGTCGAGGAGCACGTCCACGCCGTCCGCGCGTACGTGGACGCCGGCTTCGACGAGGTGTACGTCGGCCAGATCGGGCAGGACCAGGAGGCCTTCTTCACCGCCTACCGCGAGAAGGTCCTCCCCGCACTGCACGGCTGAGCGGCGCTCCGGAACGGCCACCCTTCCACGCACCGACCTTCCGACAAATGTCGCGAAAGACCGTTTCGGACACGTCGGTGGCGGCAAGTCGCGGGGCATGGTGCGTATCGGATGGACGCTGTGGACCGTGCGCCCGTCCGCCCTTCCGTAACTCGCCGGAGATGAACGTCATGACCGGAACCAGCAACCCCGACCCGGACCCGGACAACCTCTCCGAGGACAGCACCCGGCCGGGCGCGACACCGCCGGCGGAGTCGGGCACGAGCACAGGCACCGGCCCGTACCGCCCGCCGCGACGAGGCTGGGCGGCGGGCCCCCTGCTGATCATCTGGGCGCTGGCCGTCGTGTTCGCCCTGTTCTTCCTCGTGTACGCGATCGTCCTCGCCACCGACTGACCCGGCCATCTGCCCGGCCGGGCCGGCCCCTCACCCGTACCACCGAAGCGAAGGGAACGGCCATGACTCGCAACGAGTCCGACCCGACCGGCGGCGACCGGCCTGGCACGGACGAAGCCCGCGGTGACGACGTCTATCAGCCCACCCGGTCCGACACGGCTGACCACCCCTCCGACAATCTCGACCCCGACAACTCGCTCATGACGGATCCGCTCGACGACATGGCGGTGCCCGGCTACTCCCCGCCCGAGCGCCCGCGGGGCGTCACCCGGCACGGCACCACACAGCGGGAACAGCAGGAGGGCGAACCGCTCGACGAGCGGCTCGCGCAGGAGCTCCCCGACGCCCCGGAACAGCCGCCACCCGGAGACGACGGCATCGGAGACCTCCCGGGCGGCGACGGAGAACCCGTCGACGAACAGGCGGGTGCCACCCGGGCCGGACGGCTGGCGCCGGTCGACGCCCCGCCAGGACACCATGACCACGCCGTCGCCCGGGACGTCGGTCCGGACGACGGTGCCGCGCCCGCCGAGGAGGCCGCCATGCACGTCGACACCGCGGTGGACGACAACGCGGAGCCGTCGGCCGCATCCGAGAGCGAACCTTGGTGACGGGGCCGGCCGCCGACGGCGACCGTGCCGCTGACGACGTCGACGACGGGTCCGCCCGTCGCGCCTTCCGACCACGCCGATGCCACCGGTGAACCCCGGTCGGTCGAGGTGGCACCTCACATCGACCGGCCGGGCCGCCGGCGCCGCATACCGCGGGCGATTCCGGGCAGTCGCCGGTTGTGTGAGGTGATCAGCCGTGACGGCCGACGTGGAAGACCCAGTGACGGAACCTCCGCCTGGAAATGCGTTTCCGAGAACATGCGTGGTGCGGGTGTCCGGGGATCTGGACATCCACCATGCGGAAGAAGTGCGGTTCGCGCTCCGCAGCGCGATCGACGGAGCACCGCCCGGCACCGAGGTGACGATCGATCTCACGTACTCGTCCTTCTGCGACTCCTCCGGCCTCGAAGCCCTCCTGGACGCCAGGCGGTGGGCCACGGACTCGGGCCGCACCGTCCGGCTGGGCGCACCCTCCCATCAGATACTGCGCCTCATGGACCTCACCGGCACGGCCGGGTTGTTCGCGACGGGCCCTGCCCCTCAGGACGGCGGACCGGATGCCTGAGCAGTCTTCGCGAACGGGTCGAACGGGTCGACAACCAGGGGGCGGCGCAACGCACTGCCTCCCCGGTCCCACGCCTCTCGCACGTGGTCGCCGAAACGGTCCTCCAGGAAGACGGTCGCGGCGCAGCCGAAGGCGATGTCGGCCTCCAAGGCGGGCTCGTCGGTCAGGAGTCCGCCGACGACCTCATGGCGCACGAGCTGTTCGTGGACGGCGTCGGCCTCCACGTGTTCGGCGTAGAAGTGTTCCGCGGCGGCTCCCGCCCCGCATCGACGCATCGCCTTGGCCAGGCGCCTGGACCCGGGTGACGAGGTGATCTCGACGCAGGCGAAGTGGCCGACGAGGGCGCCGCGCAGGGCGCGGTGGAGCCCGAAGAGGGACATCAGGTTCACCGTCGCGAGGAGTGGCGCGGGCGCGTGGTCCAGGTACCGGCCGTAGGCGTGGTCGAGGCCGAGGTCGGCCATGAGGTCCGCGAAGAGCCGGGCGTGGACGCGGTCGGCGCGGCCGGCTCCGAACTCGTCGTACTCGATGGCCGCCATGGAGGCCTTGGCCCGTCCGGTGAGGCGGGGGATGACCCAGACGTGCGGGTCGGCTTCCTTGAGGTGGTAGAGGGAGCGCAGGGCCGCGTACTCGCGCAGTTGCCACAACTCCCCGTCGGTTTCGAGGTGGTGGCTGACGCTGCCGGTGAGGTCCACGGGCTCCACGAGGAGCGGTGCGAAGGCTTCCGCGGCCGTCCGGGGCGTATCGGGCAGTTCGGCGCGCAGGGCGTCGAGGAATCGGGCTTCCATCGCCCGGCGCAGCCGCAGCAGGTCGGGGTCCCACTCGCGTGCGTCGTCCACTCCATCGAAGCCCCGGTAGTGCAGTTCGTACAGGAGGTAGAGGGCGAGCTGGAGGTCCTCGCCCCAGGGGTCCGCGCTCGGCACGGCCCCGGCCTCGTACCGCGGCGCGCCGCCCGACCGCAGGGCCTGTGTCACGGCGCGGGACAACTCGCCCCGCTCCTCCACGAGGCGGGGTGCGGTGGTGGCGACCACCGGGCTCGGGCTCGGAGCGGGCATCAGGGCTTCCTGTCCTCGGCCGGCCGGGCAGCTCGCTCGCGGCGGCGGTGGCTGGTGTCGCACCAGGGGTACGTGCGACTGCGTCGGCACGTACAGACTGCGACGGTGAAGCGGTCGGAACGGGCGATCGTCCCGTCGTCCAGAACGATCTCGACGGGGCCCTCCACGAGGACGGGCCCCTGCGGGTCCATGGACACCCGGCGGGCAGGCGTCCGGCCCGGGGTGTCGTCGGGCGTCCGGCCCGGAGTGTCGTCAGGGATTGCGGGCACGGATGACCACCAGCTCTTCCCACTGCTCGGCTTCGCTCGCCAGGCCCTGCCGTTCCAGCCAGGTGCGTCGTGAACGCAGGACCGGCCCCCACGGGACGGCTGCGCGCGCTGTGATTTCGGCGGACAGGCCCGCGCCGGTCAGCCGGCCCATGGTCGTCTCCGCCCCGCACATGCCCGAGTGCACCATCAGCAGAACGCCGCCGGGGCGTAGCAGGACCGAAGCGGCCGCGCAGATCCGGTCGATCACCAGCCGTCCGTCGGGGCCCGCGTCCCAGGCCCGCTCCGCGCCCCGAGTGGGCAACCGGGCCCAGGGAGCCGGCACGTAGGGCGGGTTCGTCACGACCAGGTCGAAGCGTCGCCCCTTCGTCCGCGCGGCGAAGTCGCCGTGCAGGACGCGCAGGGGCAAGCCGCGGACCAGCGCGTTCACGCGCGCCGTCGCCACCGCGGGCCAGGAGACGTCGACCGCTGTGACCGTGGCGCCCCTGCGCGCGGCGTGCAGGGCCAGCGCACCGGTCCCGGTGCCGATTTCCAGGGCGTCCGTGAGGGGCCCGACCTCCTCGCCGGCGAGGGCCTCGGCGAGCAGGCGCGTATCGGCCTGTGGCCGGTAGACGCCCGGAAGGGCGACCAGGCCGCCGGGGAGCGGCCCCGAGGTCAGCGTCGTGCTGGACATCGTGTACCTCATCTCCAGATGCGAACGCGGCGCCGTACGAGCCGCTTCCGTGGGCTACAGCTGCGACTGCCCCGAGAAGGACACCTCATTCGGTGTTCCGGAGATCTTGGGCGCATCCGACGTATGCCGAACCGGCCACCCTGGCTCCTGGCCGCCCGCAGCCGCCGGGCCGCCGGACGCCGGGCCGCCGGGCTCTCCGTGCGCGACGATGTCGACCCGCCCCTCGGCGCGGCCTCGTATGGGGGCGGGCTTGAGGCGTCGGGCGAGGCGGGCGGTGTTGGCGGCGAGGGTCGCGGTCGCGCGGGCCGGCGCTCACCGGGCCTCCTTCCTCTCTGCCGCATGGCGATGGTCGCTGCCTCGGCCAGAGCGCTCAGCCCGCGGCGTTCACGTCGACGGCTGCTCCGGTTGCCCCTCCTACCTACGTGGGTGAGCTTGTAGAGGGGGTCCGAACGCGACCGACCCCTCACCGATCGTCCCTATCCCCAGGAGGAAACATGGCGCACCCCGAGCGGGACCCGAACCAGCAAGAAGGTCCGGTGGACGGCGGTGCTGCCGGCACACCCGACGTCCACGACGGCGGAGCGGACGGAGCTGCCGACGGAGGTGCCGACGGAGGAGCGGACGGAGGTGCCGACAGCGGTGCGGACGGCGGTGCCGACAGCGGTGCGGACGGCGGTGCCGACAGCGGTGCGGACGGCGGTGCCGACAGCGGTGCGGACGGCGGTGCCGACGGCGAAGCGGAAGGCCCGGCGGACGGTGGCGCGGCCGGCACACCCGGCGTACACGACGGCGGTGCCGACGGCGGTGCCGACGGCGGAGCCGAAGAGGCCGGCGGCAGCGTTTGAGCACCGTTCCCACGACGCTTCGGGACACGGCCGCCGACGTCGACGGCCGTGTCCTCGAAACACGTCTGATCAACCTCAGCCGCGAGGAATTCGCTCTGGACGTCTGGGGGCGCGCCCCGCTGCTCACCCGCGGAGTCAGTGACTTCTCCGACCTGTTCTCGGCCTCCGCTGTGGACGAACTGGTCTCCCGGCGCGGTCTGCGCACGCCGTTCCTCCGCGTCGCCAAGGACGGCTCCACCGCCCCCGAGTCGTCGTTCACCTCCCCGGGAGGAGTCGGCGCGTCGGTCGCGGACCAGCTGGACGACACCGCGTTGTGGCGGAGCTTCGCCGACGGCAGCACCCTGGTCCTGCAAGCACTGCAACGCACCTGGGAGCCGGTCACGGACTTCGCGACGCGGCTCGGCACGGAACTGGGCCACCCCGTACAGGCCAATGCCTACGTCACCCCGCCGCAGAACCGCGGCTTCGACGACCACTACGACGTCCACGACGTCTTCGTCCTTCAGGTCACCGGTACCAAGCGCTGGATCATCCACGAGCCCGTACACCCGGCCCCACTGCGTGACCAGCCCTGGACCGAGCACCGCGCCGCGGTCGCCGGTTCCGCCCAGCGGGCGGCATACCTCGACACCGTGCTCGAACCAGGCGACGTCCTCTATCTGCCGCGCGGCTGGCTGCACGCCGCCGAAGCGCAGGGCGCGGTGTCGATCCATCTGACCCTCGGCGTCCACACCTGGACGCGACACGCGCTGGCCGAACAACTCGCGCAGTCCGCCCTGTCGCTGCTGAGCGACGATGTCGAGATGCGCGGGTCCCTCCCCCTGGGCGTGGACGGACCGGGCGCCGAACTCGCCTTCGTGCGCCGACGTCTCGTCGCCGCGCTCGCCGAGGCCGACCCCACTCCCCTGTTCCACCGAACCCGCCGCGGCCAGGCACGCCCCGCGCCCATGGGACCGCTGGCACAGCTCGGAGCCCTCGACAGTCTCACGCCTGATACGCCGGTGCGGCTTCGCGAGGCGTTGGAAGCACGACTGGAGGGGCGGCGCCTCGCGACCCGCGTGGGCTGGCTCGACTTCCCGGAGACGGACCTGCCGTCAGCGCTCCGGATCCTCGACGGGGACACGCACCAAGCCGGCGGCCTCGGTCTTCCCTTCGTCGAACGACTTCTGCGCGCGGGCGTACTGGTGCCTGCCGAGCCATGAAACAGGCGGAATGACGACTCCGGCACGATTCCTCTGCGCCGACGCCGCTCGCCTGCGCGGCGACGCGATCGCGGGCACGGCGCCGTACGGCTCGGTCTGGATCCTCATCGAGTACCGGGCCGGCTGGCCGGCCAACGGCTTCGACGGCCTCGCTCTCGAACCCGAGGTCAAGGCACGGGTGTACGCCGCCGCGCGGGCGGTGCGCGCCCGCACGCTGCTGATCAGACGGCACGGCCGCCGTCGGGCGGACGAACCGCCGCGGTGGGCCGTCCTGCGCTACGAGAAGGACGGCGCCCACCGTCAGGACTGGGGAACCTGGCACGACGACAGGGATCTGGCTGAGATCGCCAACGCCCTGGACGCGCCCGGAGAACCGGGCCACCCTCCCGTCGTCCTCGTCTGCGCCCACGGCCTGCACGACACCTGCTGTGCCGTCCGCGGCCGCCCGGTGGCACGTGCGCTGAGTGACGGCTGGCCGCAGCTGGTGTGGGAGTGCACGCATGTGGGAGGAGACCGGTTCGCCGCCAACGTCGTCGTCGCACCCGACGGCGTCTACTACGGCAACCTCGACGCCGCCTCGGCGGTCACGGTGGTCGAAGAGCACCTGGCGAACCGCGTCCACGCGGACCACCTGCGCGGATACACCGACCTCAGCCCGCCCCAGCAGACGGCCCTGGCGGCTGTGCTCCACCACGCGGGCCCGTCGGGTCGGCACGACTACGTGATCGAGGAGACGGTCCGGGACCGCAACCGATGGCGGATCCGCGTCACCGGCCGCCTCGCCGGACTGTCCACCTTCGAGGTCGAGGTCCACGCCCACCGAGCGCGACCGCACCAACTGACCTGCCGCGGCCTGTCCCCCAGCTCAGCGGTGTACTACGAAGTCACGTCGCTCCACGTCGGCTGATCGCATACCGGCCCCGTGCGCCGCGCCTGGAGCCGTCCCGCCCGACTCCATCGGACGCACCGCACGCCGACGGCACCCCTGCGCCTGCGGAGCCGCCGGCGCCGGGCCGTGGCGCGGAGCCGGGCACCGAGCCCCGGCGCACCACCGCACCCGTGAGCCTGACGCCCGACCGGCCCCGGCATCGCGCCCGCGTCGGCCCTCGTCCACCCGCACGCCGGTACAGCGGCGCGTCGGCGCGGCACACCCCGCACGCAAGCACCGTAATACCGGGCACGCCAGCTACCCCCGATTGCACTTATAGCGCGTATGCAACTATTGTGGAGGCACGTAAAGAGCTCACTCAATCAATTTCGAAAGGGGTGAGTCATGCCGCTCGCTCTCCTCGCCCTGGCGATCGGGGCCTTCGGGATCGGGACCACCGAATTCGTGATCATGGGCGTGTTGCCCCAGGTCGCGGGCGAATACGGGGTGTCGATCCCCACCGCCGGCTGGCTGGTGACCGGCTACGCCCTGGGGGTGGTGCTCGGGGCGCCGGTGCTGACCGCGCTGGGAACCCGGGTATCCCGGAAGAAGATGCTCCTGTTCCTGATGGCGCTCTTCGTCGTCGGCAACGCGCTCTCCGCGATCGCCCCGAGTTTCGGCGTCATGCTCATCGGCCGGGTCGTCGCCTCCCTCGCCCACGGCGCCTTCTTCGGGATCGGCTCCGTCGTCGCCGCCGGACTCGTCGCCCCGGAGAAGAAGGCCTCAGCCATCTCCCTGATGTTCATGGGGCTGACCGTCGCCAACGTCATCGGCGTCCCGCTCGGTACCTACGTCGGTCAGGCCGCCGGCTGGCGCGTCACCTTCGCCATCGTCAGCGCGCTCGGAGTGATCGGCCTCCTCGGCGTGGCCAGGCTCGTGCCCGAGGAGGGCAGGCCGGAGACGGCGAACGTCCGCGCCGAGTTCGCCGCCTTCAAGAACGTCCAGGTCTGGCTCGCCATGGCGATGACCGTCCTCGGCTACGGCGGCGTGTTCGCGGCCATCACCTACATCACCCCGATGATGACCGAGGTCGCCGGCTACACGGAGGCCGCCGTCACCTGGCTGCTCGTCCTCTTCGGCATCGGCATGTTCCTCGGCAACCTCCTCGGCGGCAGGTTCGCCGACCGGCGCCTCATGCCGATGCTCCTCGTCACCCTCGGCGCGCTCTCGCTCACCCTCCTCGCCTTCACCGCCACCGCCCACGACAAGGTGCTCGCCGCGATCACCCTCACCCTCATCGGCGCCCTCGGCTTCGCCACCGTCCCGCCGCTGCAGAAGTGGGTCCTCGACCAGGCCGCCGCCGCCCCCACCCTCGCCTCCGCCGCCAACATCGGCGCCTTCAACCTCGGCAACGCGCTCGCCGCCTGGCTCGGCGGCACCGTCATCGCCGCCGGGCTCGGCTGGACCGCCCCGAACTGGGTCGGCGCCCTGCTCTCCGCCGCCGCACTGGTCCTGGCCCTCGTCGCCGCCGCCCTCGACCGGCGCACCCGGGCCGCCGTCATCACCCCGGTGGCGGGCGCCGTCCCCGCCGCCGTGCCGGCCGGGCGCCGCTGAACCCCACCTCGTACGGAATCACCCGGAAGCACAGAGAAACCGGAACCACAGAGAAAGCAGTACGTCCATGTCCCACGTCCCCACCGTCGCGCTCAACAACGGCACGGAGATCCCCCAGCTCGGCTTCGGCGTCTTCCAGGTCCCCGACGACGAGACCGCCGTCGCCGTCGCCCACGCCCTCGACGCCGGATACCGCTCCGTCGACACCGCCGCGATCTACGGCAACGAGACCGGCGTCGGCCGCGCGCTCGCCGCCTCCGGCATCCCCCGCGACGAGCTCTTCGTCACCACCAAGCTGTGGAACGCCGACCAGGGGTACGACTCCACCCTGCGGGCCTTCGACGACAGCCTCGCCAAGCTAGGCCTCGACCACGTCGACCTGTACCTGATCCACTGGCCCACCCCGGCCCGTGACCTGTACGTCGACACCTGGAAGGCCATCGAGACGCTCGTCGCCGACGGGCGGGTCCGCACCGCCGGCGTCTCCAACTTCCAGCCCGCGCATCTTCAGCGGCTCCTGGACAGCAGCGACCTGGTGCCGGCCGTCAATCAGATCGAGCTCCACCCCGCCCTCCAGCAGCGGGAGTTGCGCGAGCTGCACGCCGTCCATTCCATCGCCACCGAGGCCTGGAGTCCGCTCGCCCAGGGCGCCGTGCTCGCCGACCCGGTGATCGCCGCGATCGCCGCCCGGCACGGGAAGTCCCCCGCGCAGGTGGTGCTGCGCTGGCACCTTCAGCTCGGGAACGTCGTCATCCCGAAGTCCGTGACCCCTCGCCGTATCCGCGCGAACATCGACGTCTTCGACCCCGCCTTCGTCCTGTCCGACGACGAGATGCGGTCGATCGAACGCCTCGACCGCGGGCTGCGCACGGGGCCGGACCCCGACACCCTCAACTGATCCGGACAGGGCTGAAGCCCGAGCCGTACAACAGGCTCGGGCTTCAGGTCGTGCACGAGCGTGCACGAGGCGTGGCGCGCGCCTCCCGGACGGGCGCCCCGCTCACTGGTTTCAGTGCCAGTACTTCATGGTCGTACCCCCTCCCCCGCTCTCGGGCGCAGAGTGACCTCGAAGCGGTCGAGACCGCGAAGGGTCAGATTGCGCCGGTGTTCCGGTTCCGCGACTCCCCGTGCGTCCGGGTAGTCCCTGGCCAGGGCCCCGAGGACCGATCCGGCGAGCCGGATCGCCATGGACGCGCCCAGACAGGCATGGGCTCCGCGTCCGAACCCGAGGTGCGGGTTCGGGGCACGGTCGAGTCGCAGCTCTGTGGGGTGGTCGAAGCGGAGCGGGTCGTGGTTGGCCGCGCCCAGAAGGAGCGTGACCGGATCACCCGCTCTCATCGTGACGCCACCCAGTTCGGTGTCGGTGACGCAGACCCGGGCGTCCGCCTGGACGGGTGCGTCGTACCGGATGAGTTCGTCCACGGCGGAGGCCGGGGTCGCAGGGAAGGCGGCCGGCGCGCCGGGGGTGGTGAGGAGGGCTGCCGCGGCGTTGCCGAGGAGCCGCGAGGCGGATTCGTAGCCGGCGTGGAGGACCGCGCGCAGACTGTTCCGAAGAATCGTTTCCTCTACGCCGCTGTCCGCCGCGTGCTCGGCGACGTGGGCGATGAGCCCTTCCTTGGGCGGATCCGCGAGCCACCCGCCGGCGTACTCGGCGAGCCGGGCCCGGGCCGCGACGGCGGGCTCGTGCTTCTCCGGCCACAGGCCGGCGTCCATGCCGTCGACGACGGTACGGGACATGGGCACGAACCAGTCGAGCTCGGGGGCCGGGACGCCGAGGAAGGCCGTGACGAAGCGCAGCGCGACCGGCTCGGCCAGCTCGCCGACGAAGTCGAACGAGGGCTTCTCGGCCAACTCCGCGAGCAGGTCCGCGATCCGGAGATCCAGACCGTCGTGGAGTGCCCGCCGGTCCTGGGCCCGGAAACCGTCGAGGAGCAAGTGCCGGATGGCCGTGTGCTCCGGCGGGTCGAGGGTCTGCACGCTGAGCAGCGGCGCGGGGATGTCCTCCCCGGCGCGCCGCCAGTCGGAGGCGAATCGGTGACTGTCGGTGAGGACGGCGAGGCAGTCGGCATGCCGGGTCAGCACCCAGGAACCGAGCAGTTCATGCCAGAAGACGGGGGTGGACTCCCGCATCAGGGCGTACGCGGGGTACGGGTTCCGCAGGTTCGACGGACGGACCAGGTCCAGGATCGGGTCCACAGCTTTCACAGCTGCCGCTTGCTCCACGAAACATCTCCCCCTTCGCATGCGGCCTGGTTGAGGCCTTCATTGCCGACGAGTCGAGCTGTACGAGACGTGGATCCACCGGTGGGTGGAGCGTCTCGCTGGTGTGCCACCGGCGGCTCGCCGGACCTTCCCCGTACATCACTCGAGCATCATTCGAGCCGAGCGCCGGTGACGCTACCACGCAACTGAGGTGGCTGGTATGACTACCTGCCTCAGATCTTTCACAAAGCTGCGGGGAGTTACGGAAGATGACCGGCCAAGACCAGTCGATTGTTCACGATGTCCCGGTAAACGTCGCCCAACAGCCCAACCCCTACCCCCTCTTCGAGCGCATCCGTGAGCACGGAGTCGTCCAGCGCGTCCGGCTGAATCCCACCCTTGAGGTCTGGATGGTCACCGGCTACGACGAGGCGGTGGCGGCGCTCACCGACCCCAGGCTCAGCAGTAGTCCCGTAGGCGTCAACGGACTTGAGGAGGAGATGGCCCATCAGGAGCGCACCAACGTCCTGATGGCCAGCATGCTCGTCGCCAACGGCGAGGACCACACGCGGCTGCGCAACCTCGTCTCGAAGGCCTTCACCTTCCGTCGCGTGGAGCAGCTCGCGCCCCGCGTCCAGGCGCACACGGACGCCTTCCTCGACGCCTTCGCGGCACGCGGATCCGCCGATCTCGTCTCCGAGTTCGCGCTCCCGCTGCCCATGGCCGTCCTCAGCGAACTCATCGGCATCCCGGCCGAGGGGCAGCCCGACTTCGCCCGCCTCGCGGTCGGCCTCATCATGCCGCCCAACACGCCCGAGCGACTCGCCAAGGGGGCGCAGGCGCGGGCCGAACTCACCGAGTTCTTCGAGCCGTTGATCGCCCAGCGCAAGGCCGACCCGAAGGACGACCTGCTGAGCGCGCTGTGCGCCGCGCAGGCCGAGGAGCGGATCAGCGACCGCGAGCTGACGGCCATGACCATCCTGCTCACGCTGGCCGGTCACGAGACGACGGCGAGCCTCATCGCCAACGGCGTCCACGCGCTCCTCCGCCACCCCGAGCAGCTCGCGGCGCTGCGGGACGACCCCTCGCTGCTTCCCGGCGCGATCGAGGAACTGCTGCGCTACGAGGGCCCGGTGAGCCGTGGCGTCGCCCGCTTCACCGTCGACACGTACGAGATCGGCGGGGTGACCATCCCGGCGGGCGAGATGATCATCATCGGACTCGCCGCGGCCAACCGCGACCCGGCCCGATACGACCGTGCCGACATCCTCGACATCGCACGTCGCGAGGTCCCGCAACAGCTCGCTTTCGGCCACGGTGTGCATTTCTGCCTGGGTGCCCCCCTGGCCCGGGTCGAGGCCCGGATCGCCATCGGCACCCTGTTGCGCCGCTTCCCGGATCTGCGACTCGCGGACCCTGACGCGGATCTGACACGGCGTGAGGGAATCCTGCGGGGCATGGCGACGCTGCCGGTCGCCTTCACGCCGGTCGCCCCCACGCAGGAGGGCTGAGCCGGCGGAGGGCTTGGCCGGCGGTGTACGAGGCGCGTCACGCGCCCGGAATGCGGGGCCGCTTTACGCGCGGCCGCTTCAGCGAGGCCGTGTCACGCGCGGCCGCGCAGGGCGGCCGCGTAGGCGTCGTCGGGGTCGAGCCGGCGCAGTTCCTCGGCGATCAGCTCGGCGGTGGTCCTGACCTTGAGGGCGAGGACCCGGCTGGGCTGGCCGGGGATGGCCAGCCGGGCCACCGGGCCCTCCGGCCGGTCGATGCGGATCTCCCCGTCGGGCGTGCCCATGCGGACGGCCGTGACGACCGGGCCGTCGGTGACGATCCGGTCGACGGGGACGCCGAGCCGGACCTCGAACCAGCGGGCGAGCAGTTCGGCGCTGGGGTTCTCCGCCTCGCTCTCGACGGCCGCCGAGGTCACGGACGCCCGGGCCTGGTCGAGCGCGGCGGCGAGCATCGAGCGCCACGGGGTGAGCCGGGTCCAGGCGAGGTCCGTGTCACCGGGGGCGTAGGACGCGGCCCGTGCCTCCAGGGCGGCGAGCGGGTCCTCGACCGCGTACATGTCGGTGATGCGGCGCTGGGCGAGTACGCCCAAGGGGTCCCGGGAGGGGACCTCGGGGGCGTCGACGGGCCACCAGACGACGACCGGAGCGTCCGGCAGCAGCAGGGGCAGGACCACGGAGTCGGCGCGGGCGCCGAGTTCGCCATGGAGGCGGAGCAGGACCGTCTCGCCCGAACCGGCGTCGGCGCCGAGGCGGACCTCGGCGTCGAGCCGTGTCTCGTGCCGCTCGCGGGGCGAGCGTGCGTGGCGCTTGATGACGACGAGGATCCGGGAGGGGTGCTCCCGGGAGGCGTCGCCGGCGGCCTTCACCGCGTCGTAGGCGTTCTCCTCGTCCGTGACGACGAGGAGGGTGAGTACGACGCCGACGGCGGGGGTGCCGACGGCCCGCCGGCCCTCCAGGATCGCCTTGTTGATCTTGCTGGAGTTGGTGTCCGTCAGATCGATCTTCATGTGCGGCGCCCGTCCCTTCCTCTGCGGCGAGCCTAACGCTCCTCGCCCGGTGCGGCGTCCGCCGGTTCGTCGTCCTCCGGGGGCGCCTGGCCCTGGGCGCGGCGGCCGACCACGGCCGCCGCGGCGAGCGCGGTGCCGAGGAAGGCGGTCGCCACGACCCACGGCCGGTCGAGGACGTGGCAGGTGGCGTGGTCCAGGGAGTACCGTCCGGCGCCCGCGACACCGATCGCGGCGGCGGTGAAGCCCAGGAAGGCCGGGTACTCGTACCCGCCGGCGTGGGCGAAGAAGCCGGCCGGGGCGTGGACGGCGACGGCTCCCGCCATGGCTCCGGCAGCGGCGGCGCCCGCGGCCGGCGTGGCGAGACCGAGGGCGAGGAGGACGCCGCCGCCCGCCTCGCCGAGACCGGCGGCGATCGCGCTCTCCCGGCCGGGCGAGAAGCCCATCGCCTCCATGCCCTTGGCGGTGCCTTCGAGGCCGCCGCCGCCGAACCAGCCGAACAGCTTCTGCGTGCCGTGCGCGGCGAGTACGGCGCCGGTGCCGACCCGCAGCACGAGCAACCCGAGGTCACGTCGGTTGAGCTGGGTCATGAGGGGGTCTCCGTAACGTGCGGGGAGGCGGACTCGTACGCCGTCCACTCTCGGCCCGCTCCCGCGGCCGCGCCGCCCGGGACCCCGCTCCCCTGCTCCATCGGAGTCATCTTTTGCGGCAATTGCCCCCCGTTGCTTTAGTGAGGGAGCTGTGGCTGTCCCGAAGAAAGTGGGTACCCATGACCGCCGAGTCCCCCGAGACCGCCGCGCTGCGGGAGAAGGTCCGGACGCTGATGCCGCGGGCGAAGGAGGACCTTGCCGAGCTGGTGGCGATGCGCTCCGTCGCCGACGCGCGCCAGTTCCCGCCCGAGGAGTGCGCGAAGGCGGCCGACTTCCTCGTACGGGCCTTCACCGAGGCCGGACTCCGTGACATGCGGCGGGTGACGACCCCGGACGGCACGGACGCCGTGGTCGGCCACGCGCCCGGCCCCGAGGGGGCGCCCACGGTGCTGCTCTACTGCCACTACGACGTCCAGCCGCCGCTGGACGACGCCGCCTGGCAGACGCCGCCCTTCGAGCTCACCGAACGCGACGGCCGCTGGTACGGGCGGGGCTCCGCCGACTGCAAGGGCAACATCGCCATGCACCTGACGGCCCTGCGCGCGCTGGGCGGACCGGAGGGCAAGGGCTTCCCGGTGAACATCACATTCGTGGCGGAGGGTTCGGAGGAGCAGGGCACGGGCGGCCTGGAGCAGCTGGTGCCGGTGCGGCCCGACCTCTTCGCCGCCGACGCCCTGCTGATCTGCGACACCGGCAACTTCGCGCTCGGACTGCCCACGGCGACGACGTCGCTGCGGGGGCTCACCAATGTGGTGGTCACCGTCTCCACGCTCAAGGGCGAGATGCACTCGGGCATGTTCGGCGGCCCCGCTCCCGACGCGCTGGCCGCGCTGGTACGGATCCTCGACAGCCTGCGCGACGAGCACGGCAACACCGCGATCAAGGGACTGCCGGGCGACGGCTCCTGGGACGGCGTGGACTATCCGGCCGAACAGTTCCGGACCGACGTGGGCGTCCTGGACGGCGTGTCCCTGGTCGGTACGGGGTCGGTCGCGGACGAGCTCTGGGCCCGGCCCGCCGTCACCGTCCTCGGCATCGACTGCCCACCCGTCGTGGGCTCCTCGGCCGCGATCCAGGCGAAGGTACGGGCCAGGGTGAGCCTGCGCGTCCCGCCGGGCATCGACGCGAACGAGGCACTCCGCGCGCTCACCGACCATCTGGCCTCGGCCGCGCCCTGGGGCGCCCTGGTCGAGGTGGAGGCGGAGAGCGCCGGGCAGCCCTTCCGGGCGCGCACCGACGGTCCGGCCTACCGGGCCCTGGCGTCGGCGCTCCGCGAGGCCTACGGGAAGGAGATGGTCGAGTCGGGACAGGGCGGGTCGATCCCGCTGTGCAACGTGCTCGCCGACCGGTTCCCGGCGGCGGAGATCGCGCTGATCGGCGTCGAGGAGCCCGGCTGCCTCATCCACGCGCCCAACGAGAGCGTGGACCCCTCGGAGATCGAGCACATGGCGCTGGCCGAGGCGCTCTTCCTCAGCGGCTACGCGACCGCGCCCTGACCGGTCCCTCCTCCCCCGCACGTAACCGATGCACCTGAACGGAAAGGGACCGATGGTTCCATGACACAGACTCATGACGGACCCACGCGGCACGACGTACCGCCGGGTCCGCTCGGCGCGCTCGCGGGCGCGGCCTGGCAGGCGCTGCTCGTCGCCGGGCTCGCCTCGGTGGTCCTGGGCATCCTGGTGCTCGTATGGCCGGATGCCTCCCTGCGAGTGGCCGGTGTGCTCTTCGGCCTCTATCTGCTCTTCAGCGGTGTGATGCAGCTGGTCGCCGCCTTCGGTACGCACGCGACCACGGCGCTGCGGGTCATGGCGTTCATCAGCGGTGCGCTCTCGATCCTGCTCGGTCTGTTCTGCTTCCGGGGCGCGATGCAGTCGACCTTGCTGCTCGCGCTCTGGATCGGCATCGGCTGGCTCTTCCGGGGCATCACGCAGACGGTGGCAGCGGCCTCCGACCCCGCGATGCCCGCGCGCGGCTGGCAGATCTTCCTCGGCGTCGTGAGCGCGGTCGCCGGCGTGGTGCTCATCGTGTCGCCGCTGGATTCGGCGAGGGTCCTCGCGGTGCTCGCCGGTATCTGGCTGATCGCGGTCGGCGCGGTCGAGCTCGTCACGGCCTTCGTGATCCGCTCGCGCGCCAAGGACCTGCCGCCGGGGACCTGACGAACGGCCCACCGCTCCCCGACTCCCGCCACTCCCTGGCTCCCGCCACTCCCCGACTCCCGTCGCCGCAGGCCCGCCGCCCACCCGATTTCCGGGTGGGCGGCGGGCGTGGTCGACCTGTGCGCTACATTTTGCCGGTCCTTGACCACCGATCCCCCGTGATCGCAACCTTCCGGAGTCGGCATCCCATGAGCGACATCGTCAACGGCCTGGGCCGGGCGGGCGCGTACGGCGCCCTCGGCGTGGTCCTGCTGATCCTCGGCATCGTGCTCGTGGATCTGCTGACGCCGGGGAAGCTCGGCCGGCAGATCTGGGAAGAGCGCAACCGCAACGCCGCGATCCTGCTGAGCTCCGCGCTCCTCGGCATAGGCGGCATCGTCTTCACCTCGATCTGGACCACGTACCACGACTTCGGCAAGGGGCTCGTCTCCACGGCCGCGTTCGGCCTGCTCGGCCTCGTGATGATGGCGGTCGCCTTCCTCGTCGTGGACCTGGTCACGCCGGGCAAGCTCGGCGCCACGCTCGTCGACCCCGAGCCGCACCCGGCGGTGTGGGTGACGGCCTCGTGCAACCTCGCGGTCTCGGCGATCGTCTCCGCCTCGATCGCCTGACGGCCTTCTCCCTACGCAGAGGACGCGGCCCGTCGGGCCGCGTCCTCCGTGCGTCCGGCGGTGTCAGTCCAGCGTCTGGGTCAGTTCGCTGCGCGCCGCCGTGTGGACGAGGCGGCCGCGGGCTCCGTTGACGATCGGCAGGTAGGGCGCCACGTGCCCGCACTCGACGTCGGCGACGATCGGCACGTTCAACGGCGCGAGCGCGTCGAGCACGGCCTCGTACTGGCTGAGCGAATCGTGGCCGGGCGCGGAGGTCCGGCCGACGAGGACCGCGTGGGCCTCGTCGAAGAAGCCCGCCAGCCGCATTCCGTGCAGGTACCTGCAGATGGCGAAGGAGTCGTCGCCGCCCGCCTCGACGTAGACGAGGAGTCCCTCGGGGGCCTCGGCCCGTGCGAAACCCGAGGCGTCCAGGTAGGGCGTGCCCGTGAGGTTGCACAGCATCTCGATGCACCCTCCGATCAGGCGTCCCTCGACCTCCACGTCCCCGTCGCCGTCCAGCCTGGTCCACCTGCCGGGTGTGTCGAGCGTGAACTCGCGTACCTCCGGATGAAGGGCGTAGTCGTCCCAGCCGCCGGCTCGGTAGCGGTTCGGCGAGACCTGCGTGAACCGGTGTCCCTGGGGGGCGGCGACGATGTCGAGCCACGACAGGAGGCCGTCCGGCACGCGGTAGGGCGTGTCCATGAGGTTGCTCCCGTGGACGGTCGCCGTGCCGGTGAGCAGGGTCAGCGGTGTCATGACGGTCGCCATGTCGGAGAACCCGACGAGCCAGGTCGGCTCGGCGGCCCGCAGCCGGTCCCAGTCGAGGAGCGGCAGCAGGTCGATCGCGGTCTCGCCGCCCCACGGCGGCACGACGGCCCTGATGCCGGGGTCCGTCAGCATCGACATCAGCTCGCGCGCGCGGTCGGCGGCCGGGGCACTGATGTGACCGGCGCCGTCCATGCAGTCACCGACCACCACCTCGTACCCCCGGGCCTCCAGATCGCGGATCGCCACGTCGAGGCGCGCACGCATCCCCTTCGGCACTCCGCTGGAAGGGGAGGTGACGCCGATACGGTCACCGGGGCGCAGGGGGTTCGGATAACGCATGCGCTGGATTTTGGCATGCCGTCATGGCGGAGTCGCAGCGAATTCTCCGGTGTGCTCGGGCGGTTGGCAGCCGGCGGGTCGCTTGCGCCCGGGCGGGCGGGAAGCCAACGGTCGTTATCGCCCGGGCGGGCGGGAAGCCAACGGTCGTTATCGCCCGGGCGGGTGGGAAACCGACGGGTCGCTGGCGCTCAGGCGGGTGGGCAGCCGGCGGTTCACTTGCGCTCGGGGCCGCCCCGCCACCGCCCCTTACGGAGCCATGGGCTCCACCTCCAGGAAGCGTCGCCCCCGCGGCCCCCGGTAGAGCAGCGCCTCCCAGCCCAGTCGGGCAAGCGCGGGTACGCACGCGGCGAGCGCCTCCGCCTCCTCCTGGGCGGCCCCCGAACCGGGCGGGCCCAGCCACTCCACCACGGCGGTCCCCGGCCGGTCCCCCGCCCTGACCCGGTAGCCGGTGGCGACCCGCGCGCCCGAGGCGTCCACGGAAGAGGGCGTGAGCCCGCCGGACTCCAGGGCGAGGGCCACCGCGCGGACCGGCCGCCCGCGCTCCCAGTCGGCGGGCACCGCGTTCGGGTCGCTCCCCCGACCGTTCGTCAGCCGTCTGATCTGGAGCAGCCCGTCCCGGGCTGCGCGGACCTCCCGCGAACGCTGCTCGGCCTCGGCCTCGGGCAGCGGCGGACCGTCCCCCGTGGCCGCCTCGAACGTTCCCCCACCGCTCGTCGTCGTCATACGAAAACGGTAGGGCCCGCCACTGACAACAGCCCGCCGTGAAGCCTTGGCCAAGGGACTAAAGTCCCCGACATTCGGGACTTTTGTCGTGGCATTTCGGACATTCACCCCTGTGACGATGGCCTTTGAAGATCATCCGACGTGCCGTCATCTCCGGACGGCCGGAAGGGCCTCATGACCGAGCCACAGAAGCGGCCCCTGCCCGTCCGCGTGCGTCGCCATCCGGACGGCATACCGATGGACGACCTCTACCGGTCGGATCCCGCGCGACCGACCGGCACCCTGCTCAGACCGAACGACCGGTCCGCGACGGCGGAACTGACCGCACCCACGGCTCCGACAGAGCCTGCGGCAGCCGGGGAGCCGGCGGAACCCGCGGAACCGGCGGAGCCCTCGGAACCGGCGGAACCGAAGGAACGGACCGACCTCATGGCAGCCGCCACGGACACGGCCCGGGCGGTGCGCCCCGCGCGGACGGCCCAGCCGGTGGAACCCGCGCGGTCCGTCCCTCCGGTCGCCGTCCCTCCGGTCGCCGTCCCTCCGGTCGCCGTCTCCCGGCGCCCGCCACCCTCCGACCCCGACCTCGTCGAGCGCCCCGGCCCCGCCGTCCCCGGCTGGCTCGCCGTGCTCGTCGGCCTGACCGCGCTCGTCGGTCCGGCGGCGATCCTGTGGCGCGCCCGCCCCCTGAGCGGCGCGCAACCGCTGCCCTGGCAGTGGGCCGCGCTCGCCGGCTGTGCCGTCGTCGCCGTCGTCGCCTTCGGCGGTCTCACGCGCGGGCGCACGGGCTCCGCCTGGGTGCTCTCTCTCTTCGGCCGCTACCGCGGCACCGTGCGCCGTACCGGCCTCGCCTGGATCAGTCCGTTCGTGCTGCGTCGCCGGATCGACGTCAGGCTGCGGCACTGGCGCAGCGAACCGATCGCCGTCGTCGACGCCGAGGGTTCGGCGCTGCGCGTCGTGGTCCTGGTGGTCTGGTCGGTACGGGACACGGCCCGCGCGCTCTTCGCCGTCGACAACCATCTCGGCTATCTGCGGGAGCAGGTGGAGGCGGCCGCCGCACGGGTCCTCTCGCAGCTGCCCGCCGACGCCTTCCGGGGTGACGCGCCGACCCTCCGGAACGCCGAGGCCGTCGGCGACGCCCTCACCCGCATGCTCGCGGCCGAGTGCCGGCCGGTCGGCATCGCGGTCTTCTCCGCCCAGCCGACCCGTATCGAGTACGCCCCCGAGGTGGCCGCCGCGATGCAGCGGCGACAGATCGCCGCGCTCGACGCCAAGCACCGGGACTCCGTCCTGACCGGCGTGATCGACGCCGTGGACGACACGGTGACGCGGCTGACCACACGCGGACTCGTCGAACTCGACGACTTCGAACGCCAGGCCCTGGTCAAGGACTTGACCGTGGCCTTCTACACCCGGCGTGGCGGGCCGGCCCCACGGAATCAGGAGTGACGAGGATCGTGGACACCCCCGAATTCACCGCACCCACCTCACCCGAATTCACCTCACCCGAACTCGGCGTGCCCGACTTCACCGACGAGATACCCACGGACTGCGCCTGCGCGGGCTGCGCCCAGGCCGCCCGGGGCCAAGGCGCCGGCGGCGCGCGCTCCGGTCCGGCCCTGCACGGGGTGCGCCGCGCCGTCGTCGCGACCGTCGGCGCGGTCGCCCTGGTGGGGGCGGGCTGCGGAACGGCTCTCGCCGAGCCCGCCCCGGCGCACGCCGGCTGGGACGGCTCGAAGTACTGGTTCCGGAGCGCGGCGGGCGAGTGGCGCTGGACCAGCCACCACTCCACGTACGTCCAGCGCACGGGCGACACCGGCGGCAGCGGCTCCGGCAGCGGCGGGCAGCAGGCCGCGGCAGGCGGGGGCCGTACCGGTGAGCCCGTCTTCCGGGGGCGGCAGGGCTGGGACGCCCAGGACCGCGTCTACTGGTACAAGTACGGCGGTCACTGGTACTGGACCGGCCACAAGTGGAAGTACGAGCAGCGGACGGGCACCTCAGGAGACGCGTCGGGGACCACGTCGGGGAACGCCTCGAAGCCGACCGGCCCCACGGCCCCGGCCACTCCGTCCTCGCGGGGCTGGACGGTGCCGGTCTCCTCGTACGTCTTCACGGGGCACTACGGGCAGCCGGGCGCCTGGTCGAGGGGCTACCACACGGGCCAGGACTTCGCGGTGCGGACGGGGACGACGGTCCGCTCGGTCGGTCCCGGGCGCGTGGTGACGGCCGGCTACGGCCGCTCGTACGGCTACGAGGTGGTGATCCGTCACCCCGACGGCCGCTACACCCAGTACGCCCATCTCTCGCGAATCGACGTGTCCCCCGGGCAGAGCGTGTCGGCCGGTCAGCGGATCGCGCGGTCGGGGGCGACGGGCCGGGTGACGGGTCCGCACCTCCACTTCGAGGTGCGGACCACGCCGTACTTCGGCTCGGACATCAACCCGCTGGCCTATCTGCGCGGCCACGGCGTGCCCGTGTAGGAGGGGCGAGGGGTCAGCCCGCCACGCGCTCGATCCAGGCGGTGAGGTCGGCGACGACCTCGTCCCGGTTGGTCTCGTTGAGGAGCTCGTGGCGGGCGCCCTCGTAGCTGCGGTAGGTGAGGTCGGTGAGCCCGGCCTGACGGTAGCGGGCGACCAGGAGGTCGGAGAGGGCGAGGCGGGCGTTGAGCGGGTCGTGGTCGCCGACGAGGACGTAGACCGGCAGGCCGGCCGGGATGCCCTCCGGTGCGGCGAGCCGGCCGGCGGCGGCTCCCATGTCCGCCATCCCCCGGTCGTCGGCGGCGAAGCCGCAGAGCGGGTCGGCGAGGTACGCGTCGACCTGCTTCTCGTCGCGGCTGAGCCAGTCCGCGTCCGTACGGTTGGGCGCGAAGGCGGCGTTGAAGGCGTCGAATACCCCGCCGCCCCCGGCCGCCGAATCCACGCCCGTCCCGGCGCCCGCGTCGGCGGCCTGGCGGGCGGCCTCCGCGAGTCCGGCGAGGAGCCCGTCCACGGCCGTGGTGCCGGAGAGGGCGACGCCGTCGACGAGGGCGGGGTGGTCGAGGAGGTACTGCTGGGCGGCGAAGGAGCCCATGCTGTGCCCCAGCAGGATCACCGGCACTCCGGGGTGCCGGTCGCGGGCGATCCGGGTGAGGGCGGCGATGTCCTCGACGAGGAGGTTCCAGCCGTTCTCGCCGAAGTGGCCCGCGCCCGCGTGCATGGAGAGTCCGTGGCCGCGGTGGTCACCCGCGTAGACGGCGAAGCCGAGGCCGGTGAGGTGCTCGGCGAGCGGGGCGTAGCGGGCGGCGTGTTCACCCATGCCGTGCGCGATCTGGACGACGCCCCGCGCCTCTCCCTCGGGGAGCCACGCGTGGACGTGGATGGCGATGCCGTCCTGGGAGGTGAAGGCGAACATGGCGGCTCCTGACTGCGGGCTACTGGCTGCTGGCTGCTGATGCCCGGCCACCGTAAGGGCGTTCGGCATTGTCGAACACCGTTACGGTGGCGTGATCCCCGTCTCAGCCGCTCAGCCGACCGGACGGTTCTCCTTCACGGTGATCCGGCCCTTGCGGATCGTGGCCAGGCGGGGTGCGCGGCGGGCGACGGCGCTGTCGTGGGTGACCATGACGAAGGTCAGCCCGTGCTCCTCACAGAGCCCTTCGAGCAGGTCGACGATCTCGTCGCGCATCGACTCGTCGAGATTGCCGGTGGGCTCGTCGGCGAGCAGCACCTTCGGCCGCTTCACCAGCGCGCGGGCGATGGCCACGCGCTGCTGTTGGCCACCGGAGAGCTCGGACGGCAGATGACCGAGGCGCTCGCCGAGCCCGACCGAATCCAGCGCCTCGGCGGCCCGGTCGCGGCGGTCGGCGGCCTTGACGCCGAGGGGGACCAGAGCGGTCTCCACGTTCTCCAGGGCGGTGAGGGTGGGGATGAGGTTGAAGCTCTGGAAGACGAAGCCGATGTTCTGGCCGCGTACGGCGGTCAGGCGGCGCTCCGAGAGCTTCGCCAGGTCGGTGCCGTCGAGGAGGACGCTGCCGGAGGTCGGACGGTCGAGACCGCCGAGCATCTGGAGCAGGGTCGACTTGCCGCCGCCCGTGGGGCCCTGGATGACGAGCCGGTCCCCCTGACCGATGGCGAGGTCGATCCCGGCGAGGGCGTCGACTCTGGTGCGGCCGCGCCGGTACTGCTTGGTGACGCCGACGAGTTCGTACATGGTGCGACTCCTGGGTGAGGTGGTGCGGTGCGGGCGGGCGGCCACGCGACGGCCTGGCCGCCCGGCGGCTCGGCCGCGTGGCTACTCCGACGGGGTGGCTATCGGCTGCGTGGCAATCGGCCGCGTGGAGGGGCTGTCGGCCGCGTGGAGGGGCTATCGGCCGCGTGGCTACTCGACGCGGCGCAGCGCGTCGGCGGGGCGCAGGCGCGAGGCGCGCCACGCGCCGAAGCCGCCCGCGACGAGACCGCCGCCGAGGGCGAGGAGCACGGCGAGACCGACGGTGGTGACGCCGACCGGGGCGGTGAGGGCGATGTCGACGGTCTTTCCGACGGCCGTACGGGCTCCGCCCGGGCCGCCCGCGCCGCCACCGAGGACCATCCCGCCGCCCCGCCCGCCGAAGCCGCTCACGCCGGAGCCCAGTTCGGCGGTGAGGTTCGGGCTGACGGCGGTCACGGCGTACGCGCCGGCGAGACCGGCCGCGATGCCGAGGGCGCCGCCGACGACGCCGTTCACGAGGGCCTCGCCGACGACCTGCCGGGTGACCCGGCCGCTCGTCCAGCCGAGCGCCTTGAGCGTGCCGAACTCGCGGACGCGGCGGCCGACCGCCGAGGAGGTGAGCAGGCCGGCGACGAGGACTGCGGCGACGAGCACCGCGTACGAGAGCCACTTGCCCATCGTGGAGGCGAGGTTCGCGGCGGTGTCCAGGGAGCCGGAGACCGTCTGGGCGAGATCGGCCGAGGTGGTGACGGTGGTGCCGGAGACGTTCTTCTGGATGGCGGTCTTGACCGCCTCGATCCGCGTCGAGTCGGTGGCCTTCACGTAGATCGTGGTGATCTTGCCGGCGGAACCGGAGAGCGTCTGCGCCTGCTTCAGGGGCAGGTAGACCTGGGCGGCGGACTGGCCGCTGTCCGCCGTCGCGATGCCGATGATCTCGAACGACACGCCCTTGACCGTCAGCTTGCCGCCGACCGCGAGCCCCTCCTGCTGGGCGTAGGCGCTGTCGAGGACGGCGACCTTCGCGTCGGTCTCGGTGGTCTTGAAGGTGCGGCCCGTGGAGACGGTGGAGGTGGTGAGGGGGCCGAGGTCGGGGGCGGTGACGTCGGTCCCGTAGAGCGTGAAGGAGTCGACGTCGAAGGCCGCTCCGCCGCCGGTGACCGTGTCGCCGGGGCCGCCCGATCCGCCGCCGGTGCCGCCCGCCCCGCCGCCGGTGCCGCCCGGCTGGGCCGGCTGCGCGGGCTGCTGCTCACCGCGCTGGATCCGGCCGCGCGTGAACTCGCCGTCGATCTTGAGATTGACGAGGCTCAGTCCGCCCACCGCCCGGTCGACGCCCTGCTGCTTCGCGACCGTGGCGACGGTGGAGTCCGCCAGGGTCTGGAAGCCCTGGACCATCAGCCGGTCGCTGCTCTGCTCCTCCGCGCCGTCCTCCTGGCCCTCGAACTCGAACCGGGGCCGCTGCGGCCGCGTGCCCTCCTGGAGCTGCTCCTGGGCCTTGGTCACCGTCAGGTCCGTACCGAGCCCGTACAAGGACTCGAGCACCTTGCCCTGGGCGACTTTCATGCCGGAGGAGACGGAGTTGACGACGATGACCAGCGCGATACCGAGCGCGAGCCCGGAGGCGACGACGAGCGCCGCCTTTCTGCGGCGGCGCAGCTCGCGCCGGAGGTAGGTGAAGAACATGGCGCGACGGTAGGAGCGGCGTGTGATGGTGGGATAAGGCCCGCGTGAGAGCCGGATGAGAGCGCGTCAGCGAAACGAGGCCTGGGCACGCGGGGACTCGCGGTGGCGGAGTCGGCGCCGTGTCGGACAGTGGGAAGACGGTGAGGCCGGGAACGGCGCGGCACGGGCCGGTGACGACGGCTTTGCTCACGGAGGCCGGGATCGGGCGGCGGGACGTCCACACCGTCGTCCTGACGCACCGGCACGAGGACCACACGGGCTGAGCCGCCGACGCCGCGGGGCGGGCCTCCCGCGAGGAGCTGCTCGCGCGGGCCGCCGAACGCGGCGTGGTCCTGGCGACGGCCCACCTGACCCGCCCGTTCGTCGACCCGCCCGAGCGCTTCACACCGGCCGAGTCGTCCACGTCCGACGAGTCGTTCACACCGGCCGAGTCGTCCTGGCGGAGCGTCAGTTGCCCGTCGCCGTCGTGGCGTAGGCGAGCGGGTCGGTCAGGACGTCGTGAAGGACGAGCGCCGCCGCGCCCCGGGCGGCGTCGGTAGCCGGGGAGGCGGCGCGGAGACGGGCGGCGTCCGGGGTCCAGAGGCCGGAGACCACCCGGGCCGCGAGCTCCTCGGCCACGGCCGGGGCCAGCCAGGGCATGAGGAGCGGGTAGATGCCGCCGAGGACGACGGCCTCGGGATCGAGGAGGTTCACGGCGCCCGACAGGGCGCGGCCGAGCATGCGGCCCGCCTCGTCGAGCGCGCCGCGTGTGCGGGGATCTCCCGCCTCGGCACGGCGTACGAGCTCCGCGACGTCGGAGGCCGCCGCCGCCCGCAGCAGCGCCGCCTGGCCCGCGTACTGCTCCAGGCAACCGCGTGATCCACAGCGGCAGCGGGGCCCCTCGGCGTCGACGACCAGATGGCCGATCTCGCCCGCGAAGCCGTGTGCGCCGCGCAGGAGTTCGCCGTGGACGACGATCGCGCCGCCGACCCCGATCTCGCCGGTCAGGTGCAGAAAGGTGCGGAGGTCTCCGAGCCCGCCGAACCACAGCTCGGCGAGGGCCGCCATGTTGGCCTCGTTGTCGGAGGTCAGGGCGAGGCCGGCCGGGCCGCCCGTGCCGGGCCGCCGCGCGGCGAGGGCCTCGCCGAAGAGCCGTTCGGCGTCGACCTCGTTCCAGCCGAGGTTGGGTGCCTGCCGGACGGTCCCGCCGGTGACGAGTCCGGGGAGGGCGAGCCCGGCTCCGGCCGGGGCCAGCCCCCGTTCGGCGGCGTCGTCGAGGGCCTCCGCGGCGATGCGGGCAGCCCGGTCCAGGACCTCGGTGGCGCCGGCCGCGCGGTTGTCGAGGCGCTCGGTGCGCCGGACGCGGTCGGTGCCGGTGAGGTCGACGACGCAGACCGTCACGTAGTCGATGTTGACCTCGACGCCGAGCCCCGCGGGGCCGGTGTCCGCCGGTTTCAGTACGGTCCCCGGGCGCCCGGCCTGCCCGCTGAACGTCTTGCCCGACTCGACGAGGAAGCCGAGGTCGAGGAGCTGCTCGACGAGCGAGGAGACGGCGGGCCGGGTGAGGCCGACGCGGGACGCGACGGCGGCCCGCGTCGTCTCGCCCGCGTCGTGGACGGTCCGCAGGACGAGACTCAGGTTGTGCCGGCGCACACCCGACTTGTCGGCCTTGGGCTCCGTGGGCTGGTTCATGGTGAGCGAGAGCCTAGTCGCCCCTTTCGCTCACCCAAAAACAGTTCGGTGACCGAACTCTTCTGCGCTAACCTCGCCCCATGACGCTTCCGCGCGACTACCGCGGCCAGACCTGCGCCCTCTCCCGCTCGATGGAGATCGTCGGCGAGCGCTGGACGCTGCTCATCCTGCGCGACGCCTTCTACGGAGTCCGCAGGTTCGGGGAGTTCGCGGCGCATCTGGCGGTCCCGCGCGCCGTCCTCACGGACCGGCTCGCCACCCTCGTCGCGGCCGGTGTCCTGGACCGCCGGCGCGAGACGGGCACCGGGCGCCGCGAGGTCTACGTCCTGACGCCCAAGGGCGTCGCCCTCTGGCCGGCCGTCCGCGCGCTCACCGCATGGGGCGAGGAGTTCTACGCGGCGGAGGGCGGCCCGCGCCGCGTCTTCCGGCACGTGGGCGACGAGGCCCCGCTCGACTCCGACGGACGGTGCACCGGCTGCGGCACGGCCGTACCGGTCGAAGACGTCCTGGTCACCCCCGGACCGGGACTCCGGACGCCGTCCGGTTCCCCGGCCGTGGACGCCGACCCGGTGACGGCGGCACTGGCCCGACCGCACCGGCTGCTCACTCCCCTCCTCCCGCTCCTCCCCCTCGCCCCTCCCCACCCCACCACCGCGCCCGCCGGGCGCCCCACGAGAGGTCCCCACCCATGAAGATCCTGGTCGTCGGCGCCGGTGCCACCGGTGGCTACTTCGGCGCCCTGCTCGCCCGGTCCGGACAGGACGTCACCTTCCTCGTCCGCCCGGCCCGCGCGGGCGCGCTGCGCGAGCGCGGGCTGCGGGTCGTCGGCCGGGACGAGGAGTGGGTCCTCACGCCGCGGCTCGTCACGGCCGACGAGCTGACCGGCCCGTACGACCTCGTCCTGCTCTCGGTGAAGTCCACCGGGCTCGACCGGGCCGTCGAGGACATCGCGCCGGCCGTCGGCCCGGGCACCGCCCTCGTCCCGCTGCTCAACGGCCTCGCCCACATCGACGTCCTCAACGCGCGTTTCGGGGCGTCCGCCGTCCTCGGCGGGGTGGCCAAGGTGGTCACGACCCTCGATGAGACTGGGGACATCCGGCGGCTGGCCCCGCTCGCCCATCTGGCCTTCGGCGAGCAGGACGGGACGGTCTCCGCGCGTGTGGAGAGGATCCGGGCCGTGCTCGACGCGGCGGGGATCGACGCGCCGGTGCCGGAACGGGTCATGACCGCGATGTGGCACAAGTGGGTGTTCATCACGACCTTCGGCGCCGTGACGAGCCTGATGCGCGGCACGGTCGGCGACGTGTACGACACCCCCGGCGGTGCCGCGCTGGGACCCTCGGTCCTCGACGAGGCCGCCGCGGTCGCCGCCGCGGCGGGCCACCCCGTACCGGAGGCGGAGCGGGCGGCGACGCTCGCCGTGGTGTCCGCGTCCGGCTCGCGGATGGTGCCGTCCCTGTACCGCGATCTGACGGCGGGCCACCCCACCGAGGTCGAGCACCTCTTCGGCGACCTGACCGACCGGGCGCGCGCCTTCGGTGTGGCGACTCCGCTGCTCGACCTGGCGACCCTGCACCTGCGGGTCCACCAGCGCCGGGTCACGGCACCGTAGGTCCTGTGCTTCCCGAAGGTCGGCCGATGGCCGGCGGCGTCCCCGGGGCGAGTGCGGCCGCGATGCGTTCGGCGACCACCTCGCCCGTGTTGCCGTCGGGTGTGGTCGCCGTCTTGGTGGTGGAGACCACGATGGCGAGCCGCTCGGACGGGAGGTACGCCTGGATGGCCGCGTCCCCGGAGAACGACGGGTTCTGGAGCACCCAACCGTTGACCACGATGACTCCGAAGCCGACGTGCTTGGCCTCGGTCTGCTTCAGGCGGATCGAGGCGGGGCCCTTCGCGGTCGCGCCGCCGTGGCCGACCGTGCCCGGGTCGAGCAGGGTCCGGTAGGAGCGGGGCGAGAGGAGCTCGCCGCTGCCGATGGCTTCGGCGGCGTGTCCGTCGACGGTGACCCGCAGCTGCGCGGACTTCAGGCGGAGGTCCTTCTTGGCCTTGCGGGTGATGGCCAGGACCGGAAAAGTGGATGCGGACCGCCCGTGCCGTGGTGTGTGATCGGGCGCATGGCGATCGTAGGAAGCAAGCCGGAAGTCGACGGCCTGGGCGAGGCCTTGGACGCGCTGCGGGAGTGGCAGGACGAGGGGGCGCCGGCGCAGCTGCATCCGGGGGATCTGGGCTGGTTCTGGCGGTCAGGTGCGGAAGCGACCGCCGCGGCGGTCCGGACGTGGAGCCGGGACGGACGGATCCTCGCCGTCGGGCTGCTGGACGGTCCCGGGCTGCTGCGGCTGACGATCGCGCCGGACGCCCGGCGGGACGAGGAGCTGGCGCGGCGGTTGGTCGACGACGTCGTGGAGCCGGAGCGCGGCGTGCTGCCCGGCGGGAAGGCGAGCGTCGAGGCGCCGATGGACGCGCTGGTCCAGGACCTGCTGTCCGGGGCCGGATGGCAGGCCGACGAGCCGTGGACGCCGCTGCGCCGCGACCTGACGGAGCCGGTGGACGACCCGGGCGTACGGATCGAGGTGGTCGGGCCGGAGCGTGCGCGCGCGTTCGCCGCCGTCCTCCGGTCGGCGTTCGACGGGTCGACGTTCGCGGAAGAGCGCTGGCACGCGATGGCGGCCGGATCGCCGTACGCCGACGCCCGGTGCCTGATCGCGTACGACGAACAGGGCGACGCGGTGGCGACGGTGACGGTGTGGTCGGCGGGTCCGGGAAAGCCGGGGCTGCTCGAACCGATGGGCGTGCACCGGGAACACCGCCGTCAGGGCCACGGCAGGGCGATCAGCCTCGCGGCGGCGGCCGCACTCCGGGAACTGGGCTCGTCGAGCGCGCTCGTGTGCACCCCGAGCTCCAACGTCGGCGCCGTCGCCACGTACGAATCAGCCGGCTTCTGTCAACGCCCCCAGGTCCGGGACCTGTCCCGGGACGCGTAGCCGGCGGCGGACTCCACAGCCGTTCATGCCTCCTACTCCCCCTTCGGCTCATGACGATCCGTGAGGCAGAGTAGGGGCATGTCCACCTACGAGACGATGTCGTTCCACCTGGAGACCGAGCGGCTGATACTGCGGCCGTGGGCCGAGTCGGACGCCGCCGAGTTCCGCGCCCTCCTCGCCGAACGCGGCAAGGAGCCGCCCACGGTCGAGTACACCCGGGAGGTCATCGCGAAGCTGCTCACCGCGACGGAGAGCACGGGGATCGCCCTGCTGCCCATACAGCGCCGCGACGAAGGTGACTTCATCGGCTACTGCGGGCTGATCATCGGCCGCACCACCCTGGAGGAGCCGGAGATCGCGTACGAGTTGTTCAAGCGCGCGCATGGGCGTGGCTACGCCACCGAGGCGGCCGCCGCGGTGCTCGACGCCGCGATCGCGACCGGGCGGAAACGGCTCTGGTCGACGGTCGGCGCGTGGAACACACCGTCGCTCCGTGTCCTGGAGAAGCTGGGATTCGAGCGGGACCACGATTCGATCGAGGAGGCCGGTGAAGTGGTGTGGCTCACGCGCTCGTTGCCGTGACACGAGATCGTGCGTGCTCTACCCGGATTCGGGCGGCCGACGCCGCATCGGCGCCGGGCCACCGCGTTTGCCGCCACGGCCCAGACGGGTTCCTGCCGCGGGACATCCGATTCGTCCACTCGCCCTGCCCTCCGGAGGAAGGGCCGCCTGGCGCCGCGCGGGAGAAGCCCGATCGTCAGCCGGCCGTCCGGGCGGCGTCGGAGTCCTGCGGGTACCAGCGCAGTTCGACCGTGTTGCCGTCCGGGTCCTTCACGTAGACCGACTGGGCCGAACCGCGCGCGCCCCAGCGCGGGACGGGGCCTTCGAGGACGTCGAACGTCCCTGAATCGATGACCTCCTGCCAGTCCAGGGGATCCACGACCAGGCAGATGTGGTCGACGTTGGACTCGCCTCGCGGACGCGAGAAGAGGTCGATGACCGTGCCCTCGTCGATGCGCACGGAGGGGAAGGGAACCTTGCCGGCCCGCCACTCCTCGACCCGCTCGGGCGCGAGGCCCAGCGGGCCGGTGTAGAACTCGAGCGCCCTGTCGACGTCGGTCACGTTGAGTACCAGGTGGTCGAAGGCTTTGACTCGCATGTGTCGGATCCCCGTTCCGGAGTTGTGTCTGATCTCGTGGGCTTCGGATGATCATGCTCATCCCGGAGCCGGCGATCAAGTGCGCGGGCGGAACTCGGGCGTGAGCAGGGGGCTTCGACACCGACGCGCGATGCGGCCCGCCCCTCAGAGGGGCTGGAGCCTGGTGCGCAGGAGGCAGAACTCGTTGCCTTCCGGGTCGACCAGGACGTGCCAGCTCTCGGTGCCGGTCTGACCGATGTCGGCGGGCCTGGCGCCGAGCGCGAGCAGCCGCTCCAGTTCGGCGTCCTGGTCCCGGTCGGTGGGGTTGACGTCGATGTGCAGGGGCAGCTTCCCGCCCCGCGGGTCGCTGCTGGGGCTGAGGATGAGCGTGGGCTGCGGGCCGCCGAAGCCGGCGCCGGGCGGCCCGATCTCGATGCTTCCGTCCTCCCGGCCGAGTTCCACGTAGCCGAGAACCTCGCTCCAGAATGCGGCGAGCAGGGCCGGGTCCGCGCAGTCGATGACCAGTTCACTGATGCGGCATGCCATGGCCGTGAGTGTACGGAGAACACCAGGAGCCGATCGGCAAGACGCCACTACGCCAATCCCGGTGACTTCGGGCTTTCCGGGTCGTCGGGGGGAGAGGGGTGCGCCACGTGCACCTTGGATCACTCCGGGACCGATGATCCGGGAGTGTGGGGGGGTCGGCCGAAGCGGCGGGAGGACGACGACGAGTCGTGGGCGGTGCCCGCTGCGCCGTGGACGACGTAAATACGTCGACAGCGCCCCTCGGCACCCGGCAAAGTGGCCGCCCGTGACGAGCAGTGAACTGTGGACCCGTGCGACCGCCGACCGCTACGACACCGAGGAGGCCGAGGTGTCCTCGGCTGCCGTTCTCGGACCGACTCTCACTTTCCTCGCCGAGCTCGCCGGAGACGGCCGGGCACTGGAGTTCGCCATCGGGACCGGACGAGTGGGCGTCCCGCTCCGGGAACGCGGTGTGCAGGTGGTGGGCATCGAACTGTCCGAGCACATGGCAGCGGTGCTGCGGCGCAAGATCGACGAGAGCACGCTCCCGGTAACCATCGGGGACATGGCCACCACCGTCGTCCCCGGCGAGTTCACCCTTGTCTATCTCGTCTACAACACCATCACGAACCTGCTCACGCAGGATGAGCAGGTCGAGTGCTTCCGCAACGCCGCACGTCATCTGGAGCCCGGCGGCCGATTCGTCATCGAGCTGGGCGTGCCGCCGCTGCGGCTCCTGCCGCCCGGCCAGGTCGCGGTGCCGTTCGACGTCTCCGAGCAGCATCTCGGCTTCGACACCTTCGACCTCGTCGAGCAGATGCTCGTCTCGCATCACTTCACCCGCGACGGCGACGGCGACGACATCCGCTACCGCCGCGACAACTCCCGGCACCGTTACGCCTGGCCGGCAGAGCTCGACCTGATGGCACGGATCGCCGGGCTCGAGCTGGAACGTCGCGTCGCGGACTGGGACGGGGCTCCGTTCACCCAGGACTCCGCGAAGCACATCTCGGTCTGGCGCAAGCCGACCTGAGGACGGCCGCCCCGGGCCGTCGACATGAGCTGCAGGAGTCGACGCTCCGGCTTCGGTAGCAGACGCTCGATCACCGCCCACGGCTCGTCGTCGAGATCATTGCGTCGAGATCATTGTGTGAGGAGTTCTTAGGGGCGGGCCGTCACGGCGGCTGTACGTATCGCTCGCCGTGAGTACGGAGTTGTGGACCGCGGCGGCGCCGAAGGAGACCCCGTCGTGGTGGGCCTGGCACAGGGCCCGCTGTGCCTGGAGCAGGCCCTCGGCCGTATCCGCGCGAAGACCTTACAGATCTCCTGTTCCAGGCATGGGCGGGCGCAGGAGGCCCGGGCTCGCCGCCGCCAGGACTCCGGCGATCCGGTCCCACGTCTCCGTCGCGCGCGGGAGCGGTGGCAGGAGTGCGCCCTCACCCGTGCCCCAGGCCGTGGCCAGGGCCACGGGGTCGTCGCCGGTGGCCGCGCCCGCGGCCAGTGCGGCCGCGCCGAGGGCGACGAGTTCCTCGGCTGCGGGGACGACCAGGGGCCGCCCGGACAGTCGGCGTACGGTGTCGGTCCAGACCCTGCCGCGTGCGCCGCCCCCGATCAGGCGCAGCGGTCGGTCGCGTACAGCGGAGTCCGCCAGGTCGAGGCCGCAGGCGGCGAGGAGTTCGTCGAGGGCGCGCAGGACCGTGAAGGCCGCGCCTTCGTAGGCGGCGCCGAGGATCGCGCGCGGGTCGGTGGTGTGCCGGATGCCGGTGACGAGTCCGGCGGCGTGGGGCAGGTCGGGGGTGCGTTCGCCGTCGAGATACGGGAGGACGACCACGTCGCCGCCCGGTGCGGCGTCCTCCCGGTCGAGGCCGAGAAGGGTGGCGAACCGGTCCACGGCGAGCGTGCAGTTGAGGGTGCAGCCGAGCGGGAGGTACGTGCCGTCGGTGGCGGCGAAGCCGGCGAGCCCGGGATGGGCCGGCCGGGCGCGGGTGGCGGCGAAGACCGTGCCGGACGTGCCGAGGCTGACGACCGGGTGGTCGAGCAGGCCCGCGCCGCCGAGGCCGAGGCCCACGGCGGCGGCCATGTTGTCGCCGGTGCCGGCGGCGACGACGACGGTACGGGGCAGCCCGAGGGCCTCCGCGGCGGCCGCGGTGAGCGTGCCGACGCGCGTGGCCCCGGTGGGGGCGACCGTGGGCAGGAGGGCGGCGTCCAGGCCGAGGAGGTCCAGGATCGCGGGGTCGTAGGTGCCTGGGGGATTGTGGGTGCCTGTGGGGTTGTAGGTACCGGTGGCCTTGTAGGGACCCGTGGGGCCGTAGGTGCCCGTGGTTTCGTCGGTGCCCGTGGTTTCGTCGGTGTCGGCCGTCCCCGTTCCGTACCAGCACGTGCCCGAGGCGTCTCCGGGGTCGGTCACCGCGTGGCCCGTGAGGCGCTCGGTGAGGTAGTCGTGCGGGAGGCGGACCCCGGTGGCCGCGGCGGCGTGCGCCGGTTCGTGTTCGCGCAGCCACTGCCACTTCGCGGCCGTCATGGAGGCGACGGGGACCGAGCCGGTCCGCTCCAGCCAGGACTTCGGGCCGCCGAGTCCGGCGGCGAGCGGGGCGGCCTGCGGCGCCGAGCGCGTGTCGTTCCAGAGCAGCGCCGGGCGCAGGGGCCGCCCGTCGGCGCCGAGGGTGACGAGGCCGTGCTGCTGTCCGGCGACCGCGATGCCGGTGACGGAACCGGCCGGGACGCCCGCGTCCCGTACCGCCGCGCGGACGGCCGTCACGAGGGCGGTCCACCACTCCTCGGGGTCGCTCTCCCGTGCGCCACCGGTGCCGGTGACGGTGTGCGGGGCGCGGCCGACGGCGAGGAGGTCGCCGGTCTCGGCGTCGACGGCGACGGCCTTGGTGGACTGCGTCGAACTGTCGACGCCGATCACGACGGAGCGGCTGGTGCGCACGCCCTCACCTCATCTCTCTCGTGGCCCGTGGCCCGTGGCCCGTGGCCCGTGGCCCGTGGCCCGTGGCCCGTGGCCCGTGGCTCGCTGATTCTCTCGGGGCGGGGCTGGCGCCGCAGCACTCCATCCCGTATTAGTTATGTCAGATAACAAATCCCGAGAGCAAGGGAAGGACACACCGTGCCGCAGCTCTTCTCCCCCACCCCCGACGACCGCTTCACCTTCGGCCTCTGGACCGTCGGCTGGCAGGGCCGCGACCCCTTCGGCGAGGCCACCCGCCCCGCCCTCGACCCGGTCGAGGCCGTCGAGCGGCTCGCCGACCTCGGTGCGTACGGCATCACCTTCCACGACGACGACCTCATCCCCTTCGGCGCCTCGGAGGGCGAGCGCGACGCCGTCGTCAAGCGTTTCCGCGCCGCGCTGGAGCGGACCGGACTCGCGGTCCCGATGGCGACGACCAACCTCTTCACCCACCCCGTCTTCAAGGACGGCGCCTTCACCGCCAACGACCGGGACGTGCGCCGCTTCGCCCTGCGCAAGACCCTCCGCAACATCGACCTGGCCGTCGAGCTCGGCGCCACCACCTATGTCGCCTGGGGCGGACGGGAGGGCGCGGAGTCCGGCGCCGCCAAGGACGTGCAGGTGGCGCTCGACCGCATGAAGGAGGCCTTCGACCTCCTCGGCGAGTACGTCACCCAGCAGGGCTACGACCTGCGCTTCGCGATCGAGCCCAAGCCGAACGAGCCGCGCGGCGACATCCTGCTGCCCACCATCGGCCACGCCCTCGCTTTCATCGAGCGGCTCGAGCGCCCCGAACTCGTCGGGGTGAACCCCGAGACGGGTCACGAGCAGATGGCCGGGCTCAACTTCCCGCACGGCATCGCGCAGGCGCTGTGGGCGGGCAAGCTCTTCCACATCGACCTCAACGGCCAGTCGGGGATCAAGTACGACCAGGACTTCCGCTTCGGGGCGGGCGATCTGCGCCAGGCGTTCTGGCTGGTCGACCTGTTGGAGACGAGCGGGTACGCGGGGCCGCGCCACTTCGACTTCAAGCCGGTGCGCACGGACGGCTTCGACGGGGTGTGGGAGTCCGCGAAGAACTGCATGCGCAACTACCTGATCCTCAAGGAGCGCGCGGCGGCCTTCCGCGCCGACCCCGACGTCCAGCGGGCGCTCACCGCCTCCCGGCTCCCCGAGCTCGCCGTCCCCACGGCCGCCGACGGTCTCGCCGCGCTGCTCGCCGACCCCACGGCGTACGAGACCTTCGACGCGGACGCGGCGGCGGCTCGCTCCATGGCCTTCGAGCACCTCGACCAGCTGGCCCTGGAGCACCTCCTCGGCGTCCGCTGAGGCCGGGGCACTTCAGGCCGGGGTGCTACAGGCCTGGGCACTTCAGGCCAGGGTGTTTCAGCGACCCGCGAGCGAGGACCGGCGGACGACCAGCTCCGGCTGGAGCACCACGTGTTCGTGGCGGTGCTCGTCCGCCCGCTCCCCCGTCTCCTCCAGGAGCAGCTCGGCCGCCTTCGCCCCGAGCGTGAGCGCCGGCTGCCGTACGGAGGTGAGGGGTACGGTCGCGGCCGCCGCGAACTCGATGTCGTCGTAGCCGACGATGGCCATGTCCTCCGGGACCCGGACCCCGGCCGCGTACAGCGACTGGAGGACTCCGAGGGCCAGCAGGTCGTTGGCGCAGAAGACGGCGGTCGGCCGGTCGGCGAGGCCGAGCAGGCGGGCGCCCGCGTCGCGCCCCGAGGCCACGTCGAGGCGCTCGGCCGGGAGCTCCCGGAGGGCCGAGGCGGGCAGGCCGGCCTCGGCGAGCGCGAGGAGCGCGCCCTCGCGCCGGTCGCGGATCTGCTGGAGGTGGGACGGGCCGCTGACGTAGGCGAAGGAGCGGTGTCCCGCCGCCGCGAGGTGGCGGATCGCGAGGGAGCCGCCGGCGACGTCGTCGACGGAGACCGAGCAGCCGGCGCCGTCGCCCGCGACGCGGTCGACGAGCACGGAGGGGATGCCGTGGCGGCGGAACTCCCGCAGGTTCGCGCCGCTGGGGTCGGCCGGGGTGACGAGCACGCCGCGGACGCGCTGCTCGGCGAAGAGGGAGAGGTAGTCGGCCTCGTCGCCGGGGTTCTGGTCGCTGTTGCAGACCATGACGCCGAGGCCGGCGGCCCGGGCGGTGCGCTCGGCGCCGCGGGCGATGTCGACGAAGAAGGGGTTGCCCATGTCGAGGACGAGCAGGGCCATGATCCTGCTGCGGCCCGCGCGCAGCTGGCGGGCGGACTCGCTGCGGACGTAGCCGAGGCGTGCGATGACCCCCCGGACGTGCTGGAGCGTCGCGGGCGACACCCGGTCCGGCTGGTTGATCACGTTGGAGACGGTGCCGACGGAGACGCCCGCCTCGCGTGCCACGTCCTTGATGCCGACGTTGATGCCGGTGCTGTTGCCGACGTCGACGCCGGCGCTCCCGGCCGTCCGCGCGGTGTCCGTCATCCGTCCCACCTGGTCCGTCCTGCTCCTGCCGCCACCCGGTCCGGGCGGGCTTCCGCCCCGCGTTTCACACCGCGTTCCACACCGCGCCTCATGCCGTGTCTCATCCCGCGTTTCATCCTATGCGGCCGCACGGATCCACCCCTCACGCGAGGTGGAAGACCTCGGTCAGGGGGCGCATCGCGGCGTCGGGCGCCTGCCCGTCGAGCTCCTCGAAGAACTCCGCCATCTCGGCCTGCCACCGGGCGTTCACCTCGGCCGCCTCCATCGCGGCGCGCGCCCGGTCGAAGTCCGGGGTCTCCAGATAGCCGACGAGCAGCCCGTCCTCGCGCAGGAAGAGCGAGTAGTTGTGCCAGCCGGCTGCCGAGAGCGCCGCGAGCATGTCGGCCCAGACGTGTTCGTGGCGCGCGCGGTACTCGTCCACCCGCTCGGCCCGGACCTTCAGCAGGAAGCAGACCCGCCGCGCATTCGCCATCCGCTCCACCTTGACCGCTTGACTGAAATGTTTCATTTCCGTGGGTCGGGACGCTAGGACGCTGACGCCCCTTTGGTCAAGAGTCTTGACGACACCCGGTGTGCTGGCTAGTTTCCCCCACGTACTGAATCGATTCATTTCAAGGCTCCGAGGTGGACATGCCCGACATCGCTGCCGTGAAGGCCGCACTCGCCGCCCAGCGGATCGAAACGCCCTCCTGGGGCTACGGCAACTCCGGGACCCGCTTCAAGGTCTTCGCACAGCCGGGTGTGCCCCGGACCCCGTACGAGAAGCTCGACGACGCGGCTCAGGTCCACGCGTTCACGGGCGTCGCCCCCAAGGTGTCGCTGCACATCCCGTGGGACCGGGTCGACGACTACGCCGCCCTCGCCTCGTACGCGAAGGAGCGCGGGCTCGAACTGGGCGCGATCAACTCCAACACCTTCCAGGACGACACGTACAAGCTCGGCAGCGTCTGCCACCCGGACGCCGCCGTGCGCCGCCGGGCCGTGGACCACCTGCTCGACTGCGTCGACATCATGGACGCGACGGGCTCGGCCGATCTGAAGCTGTGGTTCGCGGACGGCACGAACTACCCCGGGCAGGACGACGTCACCGCCCGGCAGGAGCGGCTCGCGGAGTCCCTCGCGGCGGTGTACGAGCGGCTCGGCGAGGGGCAGCGGATGCTCCTGGAGTACAAGTTCTTCGAGCCGGCGTTCTACACGACCGACGTGCCGGACTGGGGTACGGCCTACGCGCACTGCCTCAAGCTGGGCCCGAAGGCCCAGGTGGTCGTGGACACCGGCCACCACGCGCCGGGCACCAACATCGAGTTCATCGTCGCCCTGCTGCTGCGGGAGGGGAAGCTCGGCGGCTTCGACTTCAACTCGCGCTTCTACGCGGACGACGACCTGATGGCCGGCGCCGCCGACCCCTTCCAGCTCTTCCGGATCATGCACGAGGTCGTCCGCAACGGCGGTCTGGAGCCCGCCGCGAACGTCGCCTTCATGCTCGACCAGTGCCACAACATCGAGGCGAAGGTGCCGGCGGTGATCCGCTCCGTGGCCAACGTCCAGGAGGCCACCGCCAAGGCGCTGCTCGTCGACGGCGCCGCCCTCGCCGCCGCCCAGCGGGAGGGGGACGTGCTCGCCGCGAACGCCGTCCTGATGGACGCGTACGACACCGACGTACGGCCCCTGCTGCGCGCGCTGCGCGAGGAGCGCGGCCTCGATCCGGACCCCGTCGCCGCCTACCTCCGCTCCGGGCGACAGGAGCGGATCGCCGCCGAGCGCGTCGGCGGGGACCAGGCCGGCTGGGGCGCGTGACCCCTCTCGTTGTCCGTTCACCTCCCGCCCGAAGGAAGCTCACATGACCCCGGCCACGCCTCTCGTCGTCACCTCTCTCCTAGGACGTGCCCACCGGCTCGGCTCCGATCCCCGCACCACCAACTACGCCGGCGGCAACGCCTCCGCGAAGGGCTCCGTCACCGACCCCGTCACCGGCCGCCCCACCGAGCTCATGTGGGTCAAGGGCTCCGGTGGCGACCTGGGCACGCTCACCGAGGACGGGCTCGCGGTGCTGCGCCTCGACCGGCTGCGCGCGCTCGTCGACGTCTACCCGGGCGTCGAGCGCGAGGACGAGATGGTCGCCGCCTTCAACCACTGTCTCTACGGGAAGGGGGGCGCGGTCCCGTCCATCGACACCGCCATACACGGCCTCGTGCCCGCGGCCCACGTCGACCACCTCCACCCGGACGCGGGGATCGCGCTCGCCTGCGCCGCCGACGGGGAGAAGCTGACCGCCGACTGCTTCGGCGACACGGTGGTGTGGGTGCCGTGGCGGCGCCCCGGCTTCCAGCTGGGCCTGGACATCGCCGCCGTGCGGGCGGCCCACCCGGCGGCGATCGGCTGCGTCCTCGGCGGCCACGGCATCACGGCCTGGGGCGAGACCTCGGAGGAGTGCGAGCGGAACGCGCTGCACATCATCCGGACCGCCGAGGCCTTCCTCGTCGAGCGGGGCCGCCCGGAGCCCTTCGGGCCGGTCGTCGAGGGCCGCGCGCCGCTGCCCGAGGCCGCGCGGCGGGAGCGGGCCGCCGCACTCGCCCCATATGTGCGGGGGCTCGCCTCCCAGGACCTTCCGCAGGTCGGCCACTTCACGGACTCCGACGCGGTGCTCGACTTCCTCGCCCGTGCCGAGCATCCGCGGCTCGCCGCCCTCGGTACGTCCTGCCCCGACCACTTCCTGCGGACGAAGGTCCGGCCGCTCGTCCTGGACCTGCCGGCCGACGCTCCCCTCGACCGGGCGGTCGCCCGGCTGCGGGAGCTGCACGCCGAGTACCGCGAGGAGTACGCGGCGTACTACGCGCGGCACGCGACCGCCGACTCCCCCGCCATGCGGGGCGCGGACCCGGCGATCGTCCTCGTCCCCGGCGTGGGCATGTTCTCCTTCGGCCGCGACAAGCAGACGGCGCGGGTGGCGGGCGAGTTCTACGTCAACGCGATCAACGTGATGCGCGGGGCCGAGGCGGTCTCCTCGTACGCGCCGATCGAGGAGTCGGAGAAGTTCCGCATCGAGTACTGGGAGTTGGAGGAGGCCAAGCTGCGGCGGATGCCGAAGCCGAGGCCGCTCGCGACCCGGGTGGCGCTCGTGACGGGTGCGGGCAGCGGCATCGGCCGGGCGATCGCACACCGGCTGGTCGCCGAGGGCGCCTGTGTGGTGGTCGCCGACCTCGACGCGGCGAACGCGGCTGCGGTCGCCGAGGAGTTGGGCGGTCCGGACAAGGCCGTGGCCGTCGCGGTGGACGTCACGTCGGAGGAGCGGATCCGGGCCGCGTTCCGGTCGGCGCTGCTCGCGTTCGGCGGGGTCGACCTGGTCGTCAACAACGCGGGCCTCTCCATCTCCAAGCCGCTCCTGGACACGACGGCGAAGGACTGGGACGTCCAGCACGCCGTCATGGCGCGGGGGTCGTTCCTCGTCTCCCGGGAGGCCGCGCGGGTCATGACGGCCCAGGGGCTGGGCGGCGACATCGTCTACATCGCCTCCAAGAACGCGGTCTTCGCCGGACCGAACAACATCGCCTACTCCGCCACCAAGGCCGACCAGGCCCATCAAGTGCGCCTCCTCGCAGCTGAGTTGGGTGAGCACGGCATCCGGGTCAACGGCGTCAACCCGGACGGCGTGGTGCGCGGCTCGGGCATCTTCGCCGGCGGCTGGGGTGCTCAGCGCGCCGCCACCTACGGCATCGCGGAGGAGGAGCTGGGCGCCTTCTACGCCCAGCGCACCCTCCTGAAGCGGGAGGTCCTGCCCGAGCACGTCGCCAACGCGGTCTTCGCGCTGACCGGCGGCGACCTCAGCCACACCACCGGGCTCCACGTCCCGGTGGACGCGGGCGTGGCCGCCGCCTTCCTCCGGTGAACGGGCCGATGACAGGACCGACGGGCGCGCCTCGGGACGTCTTCGCGGCGGTGGATCTCGGAGCCGGCAGCGGACGGGTGATGCTCGGGCGCGTCGGCCCCGACCACCTCGTGCTCACCGAGGCCCACCGGTTCCCCAACACCCCGATCCCCCTGCCGGACGGGCTGCGCTGGAACGTCCTCGCCCTCTTCCAGGGCGTCCTGGAAGGGCTGCGCGCGGCCGCCCGCTCCGGTGGCGTCGCCTCCGTCGGTGTCGACACCTGGGGCGTGGACTACGGACTCCTCGACGCGGACGGCGTCCTCCTGGGCGCTCCGTTCCACTACCGCGACCCGCGTACGGACGGCGCCGCCGAGGGGGTGTGGGCGCGGGTCGGCCCGGCGGAGCTCTACCGGATCACCGGACTCCAGCATCTGCCCTTCAACACCGTCTTCCAGCTCGCCTCGGCCGCCGGCAGCGCCCAACTGGGCGCGGCACGCACGCTGTTGCTCATGCCGGACCTGATGGTCCACTGGCTGACGGGGACGGTCGGGGCCGAGGAGACCAACGCCTCCACCACGGGCCTCTTCGACGCCCGCGCGGGCACCTGGTCCAAGGAGCTGCTCGGCAGGCTCGGGGTGGACCCCGGGCTGCTGCCGCCGCTCCGCGCGCCCGGCGATCCTGCGGGCGAACTCCTCCCGTACGTGGCCGAGTTCACCGGTCTCGACGCCCGGACTCCGGTGACGACGGTCGCCTCCCACGACACCGCGTCGGCCGTGGTCGCCGTCCCGGCCACCGGCCCGGACTTCGCGTACCTGTCCTGTGGCACCTGGTCCCTGGCGGGTCTGGAGCTGGACGCCCCGGTGTTCACGGAGGAGTCCCGGGCGGCCAACTTCACCAACGAGCGCGGGGTCGACGGCACCGTCCGCTTCCTGCGCAACATCATGGGACTGTGGCTCCTGGAGGAGTGCCGCCGGACATGGGCGGGGCAGGGACCGGCCGCCGAACTGCCGGAGCTGCTCGCACAGGCGGCGCGGGCGGAGCCGTTCGCGGCGCTGGTCGACCCGGACGCGCCGGAGTTCCTGGCCCCGGGCGACCTGCCGGAGCGGATACGGGCCCACTGCCGCAGGACCGGTCAGCGCGCACCCGAAAGCCCCGGCGGGGTGGTCCGTTGCGTCCTGGAAAGCCTGGCCCTCGCCCACCGGCGGACGCTGCGGCAGGCCGCCGAGCTGGCCGGCCGGGAGGTCACGCGGGTCCATCTCGTGGGCGGTGGGGCCCGCAATGAGCTGCTGTGCCAATGGACGGCGGACGCCATCGGCCTTCCCGTGGTCGCCGGCCCCGTCGAGGCCACGGCCCTCGGCAACGTCCTCGTGCAGGCGCGGGCGGCCGGGCTCGTCGGCGACCTGCCCTCGACGCGTCGGCTCGTCGCGCGGACACAGCCCCTGCGACACTACGTACCGCGGAAGGACCCCGCCGGCCGCGCCGCCTGGGACGCGGCCGCCGCCCGAATCGAACCGTCCCCGAGGAACCCGTGATGCGCGTCGCCCTCTTCGTCACCTGCGTCAACGACGCCGTCTTCCCGGCGACGGGCGTGGCGACGGTCCGGCTCCTCGAACGGCTGGGCGTGGAGGTCGACTTCCCCGCCGCGCAGACCTGCTGCGGGCAGCCGCAGTTCAACACCGGCTACCGCGAGGAGACCGAGCCTCTGGTCCGGCGCACGGTCGGGGCCTTCGAGGGGTACGAGCACGTCGTCGTGCCGTCCGGTTCGTGCGCGGCGATGGTGCGCCATCACTATCCGTCGTTCGGCGCGGAGGCGGCAGGCCTGGGCCCGCGGGTGTACGAGCTGACGGAGTTCCTGGTGGACGTGCTGGGCGTGACGGACGTGGGTGCGTACTTCCCGCACAAGGTGACGTACCACCCGTCCTGTCACGGGCTCCGGATGCTCGGGCTCGGGGAGCGCCCCCGGCGGCTCCTGGAGGCGGTGAAGGGTCTGGAGCTCGTGGAGCTGCCGGGGGCCGAGGAGTGCTGCGGCTTCGGCGGGACGTTCGCGGTGAAGAATCCGGACGTGTCGGCCGCCATGGGCGCCGACAAGATCACCCACGCGCTGTCCACGGGTGCCGGGGTCCTGTGCGGCGCGGACAACTCCTGCCTGCTGCACCTGGGCGGCATGCTGAGTCGGCGCGAGGACCCGCTGCGGGCATTGCACTTGGCGGAGATCCTGGCGAGTACGGAAGAGGAGCCCTGGAAGAAGTGAGCGGAACCTTTGTCGGGATGCCGTCCTTCCCGAAGGCGGCGCACGAGGCGGTCGGCGACGCCACTCTTCGGGCGAACCTGCGGCACGCGACGCACACGATCCGGGACAAGCGGGCGCGGGCGGTGGCCGAGCTCGACGACTGGGCCGCGCTGCGGGAGGCCGGGAAGCGGATCAAGGACGACACGCTCCGTCATCTGGACACGTATCTGGTCCGGTTGGAGGAGGCGGTGACCCGCGCGGGCGGCACCGTGCACTGGGCCGCGGACGCGGCGGAGGCCAACCGGATCGTCACCGATCTGGTGAGGGCCACGGGCGAGACGGAGGTCGTCAAGGTCAAGTCGATGGCCACCCAGGAGATCGGTCTCAACGAACACCTGGAGGCCGAGGGCATCGCCGCCTACGAGACGGATCTCGCGGAGCTCATCGTGCAGCTCGGCGAGGACCGCCCCTCGCACATCCTGGTCCCGGCCATCCACCGCAACCGGGGCGAGATCCGCGACATCTTCAGGGAGAGGATGGGGAGTTGGGGTCGCCCGGCTCCGGAAGGCCTGAGCGACACCCCGGCCGAGCTCGCGGAGGCGGCCCGGCTGCACCTGCGGGAGAAGTTCCTGCGGGCCAAGGTGGGGATCTCGGGGGCGAACTTCATGGTCGCCGAGACCGGCACCCTGGTCGTCGTCGAGTCCGAGGGCAACGGCCGCATGTGCCTGACCCTGCCCGAGACCCTCATCTCCGTCGTCGGAATCGAGAAGGTGGTACCGGCCTGGCGGGACCTGGAGGTGTTCCTCCAGACGCTGCCCCGCTCGTCGACGGCCGAGCGCATGAACCCGTACACCAGCATGTGGACCGGCACCACGGACGACGACGGACCGCGGGACTTCCACCTGGTCCTCCTCGACAACGGCCGCACCGACGCCCTCGCCGACGAGGTGGGGCGCCAGGCGCTGCGCTGCATCCGCTGCTCGGCCTGCCTCAACGTCTGCCCCGTGTACGAGCGGGCCGGCGGGCACGCGTACGGCTCGGTCTACCCCGGGCCGATCGGCGCCATCCTCACCCCCCAACTCCGGGGCACGGCAAGCGAGATCGACGCGTCGCTGCCGTACGCCTCCTCGCTCTGCGGCGCCTGCTACGAGGTGTGCCCGGTCGCCATCGACATCCCCGAGGTCCTCGTCCACCTGCGCGAGCGGGTCGCCGGGGAAGGCGGGAAGGGCCACCGTCTGGAGAAGGCCGCGATGAAGGCCGCCGGCTGGGTCCTCGACCACCCGAACGCGCTCGCCGCCGGGGAGCGGCTGGCGTCCGCGACCCGGAAGCTCCATCCGAAGCGCCTGCCGGGCCCTGGCGCCCGCCAGTGGTCCGACCACCGGGACCTGCCCGAACTGCCCGCCGAACCGTTCCGCGACTGGTGGAGGAAGAACCGCTCATGACCGACGCCCTCTCCTCGCGCGAGCGGATCCTCGCCCGGGTCCGCGCCGCCGTCGCCGACGCGCCCGCGGCGCCCGCCGTCACCCGCGACTACCGGACGAGCCACGCCGCGGACGACCCGGCGGCCCTCCTCGACCTGCTCCACGAGAACCTCGCCGACTACCGCGCCCACGTCCACCGCACCACGCCGGACGGGCTTCCCGCGCTGATCGCCCGGAGGCTCGCGGAGCGCGGCGCCCGGAGTGTCGCCGTCCCGCCCGGGCTGCCCGTCGGCTGGCTCGCCGCCACCGAGGCCGTCCGGCGGCCCGACGAGCCCCGGCTGACCCCGTACGAGCTGGACGGCGTCGACGCCGTGGTGACGGGCTGCGCCCTGGCGATCGCCGAGACCGGCACGATCGTCCTCGACGGCGGTCCGGGGCAGGGGCGGCGCGCCCTGACCCTCGTCCCCGATCTGCACGTCTGCGTGGTCCGGGCGCCGGAGCAGGTGGTGGCCTCGGTCCCCCTCGCGCTCCCCCGGCTCGACCCGACGCGTCCGCTCACCTGGATCTCGGGGCCGTCCGCGACGAGCGACATCGAACTCGACCGGGTCGAGGGCGTCCACGGCCCCCGGACCCTGGAAGTGATCCTGGTGACCGGCGCCCTGGCGTGACGGCCCTGGCATGACGAAGGAGCGGTCGGTCCCCCGTCGGGGACCGGCCGCTCCTCGAACGGGTACCGCTACGCCGATTCCCGGCGGACGAGCTCGGTGGGCAGGATGACCGCCGCCGGTTCCTCGCCCGCTATCCGGGCCAGGAGCGTCCGCACCATCTCGGTACTGATCCGGTCCCACGGCTGACGGATCGTGGTGAGCGGGGGGCGGCTGGAGAGGGCCGCCGGGGAGTCGTCGAAGCCGCCCACCGCGATGTCCTCGGGGACCCGCCGGCCCGCGCGGGCCAGGGCGTCGAGGACGCCCTGGGCCATCAGGTCGGACGCGACGAAGACCGCGTCGACGTCGGGGGCGCGCTCCAGGAGGGCGACGGCCGCGTCCTCGCCGCTCGCCCGGCTGTAGTCGCCGGTGGCGACGAGGGTCTCGTCGACGGGGAGTCCGACCTCGGCGAGCGTCTCGCGGTAGCCGGCGAGGCGCTCGACGCCGCCCGGGGTGTCCAGCGGGCCGCTGACGGTGGCGATGCGGCGCCGCCCCGACGCGTACAGGTGGCGGACCATGTCGCGGGCGCCGTCGCGGTCGTCGGCGGCGACGTAGCCGATCTTGGCGGTCTGGCCGAGCGGCTTGCCGCAGGCGACGACGGGCACGCCGGCCTCGTGCAGCCGGGCCACGACGGGGTCGCCGGAGTGGCTGGAGACGAGGAGGACGCCGTCGACGTGGCCGGCCTCGATGTAGCGGAGGTTGCGGCGGCGTTCGTCCTCGGTGCCCGCGATCATCAGGAGGAGCGGGATGTCCTGGGCGGCGAGGGCCTGGGTGCAGGCGCGCAGCAGGACGTTGAAGTTGGGGTCTTCGAAGAAACGCTCCTGCGGCTCGGTCAGGAGGAAGGCGACCGAGTCGGACTTGCCGGTGATCAGCGAGCGGGCGTGCCGGTTGACGACGTATCCCGTTCTGCGGATCGCGGCGTCGACGGCGGCCTTCGCCGACGGGCTGACGTAGTGGCCGCCGTTGAGGACGCGGGAGACGGTGCCGCGCGAGACCCCGGCCTCGCGGGCCACGTCATGGATGGTCGCCGGGCGGCGCCTTGCCGCTGCTGTGCTCATGCTGTGTGTTTCCCCTCGATCCCCTGTGGTTCAGGACTTTACGGCGCCGGAGAGCAGATCGAGGCTCCAGAAGCGCTGGATGAGGAGGAAGAGGGCGATGAGCGGTGCGACGGCGAGCAGGGCGCCCGTGATGACCAGGGTGTAGAGGGCGGGCTGGCTCGCGCCCTGCTTGAGGAGGGTGAACAGGCCGACGGTCATGGGGAACTTCTCGTCGTCGCCGAGCATGATGAACGGCAGCAGGAAGTTGTTCCAGATGGCGACGAACTGGAAGAGGAAGATCGTCACCAGGCCCGGGGACATCATGGGGACGGCGATCCTGAGGAAGATCCGCCACTCGCCGGCGCCGTCCATGCGGCCCGCCTCGACCAGCTCCATGGGGACGGCGGCCTCGGCGTAGATGCGGCCGAGGTAGACGCCGTACGGGGAGAGGACCAGCGGGAGCAGGACGGAGGCGTACGTGTCCGTCAGGTCGGCCTCGGCCATCAGCAGGTACTGCGGGATGGCGAGGATGACGGGGGGCATGAGGACGCCCGCCAGCATGATGTTGAAGAACGCCTCGCGGCCGCGGAAGCGGTAGACGGCGAGGGCGTAGCCGGCGAACGCGGACACGATGGTGGACAGGATGCCGCCGAGGCCCGCGTACAGCACGGAGTTGACCATCCAGCGCCAGTAGATGCCGTCACGGTATCCGGTGAGCTCGCCGATGTTGTCGCCGAGGCCGCTGCCGGGCAGGAAGGTGAAGGTGGAGAAGAGTTCGTCGTCGGCCTTGGTGGCGGCGACGAGGACCCAGGCCACGGGCAGCAGGCAGTAGAGCGCGCCGAGGACGAGGGCGGCGGTCGGCAGCAGGGCGGTGCGGCGGGCGCGCGCGGCGGGCGGGCCCTGGGAGGCGCCGGGGGTGGTACCGGCGGCGGGGGCCGCCTTGCGGAGCGTCGGGGAGGCGAGCCCGGTCATCGGCCTGCTCCTTGTGTGGTGCGGCGGTTGGAGATCCTGAGGAGGGCGAAGGAGAGCGCGAAGGTGGCGAGGGCGAGCACGACGGCGGTGGCCGAGGCGGCATGGATGTTCCCGCCGGTGAAGGCGTCGCTGTAGACCTTCATGAGGGGGCTCCAGGTGGAGGGGATGCCGTTGGTGAGCGGCTTGAGCGTGGTGGGCTCGTTGAAGACCTGGAGGGTCGCGATGATCGAGAAGAAGAAGGTGAGCACCAGCGAGGGCACCACCATCGGGATCTTGACGCGGAGCGCGATCTGGAGTTCGGAGCAGCCGTCGAGTTTGGCCGCCTCGTACACCTCGGTGGGCAGGGCGCGCAGCGCGGTGTAGATGACGATCATGTTGAAGCCGGTGCCGCCCCAGACGGCGATGTTGGCCATCGCCAGGTAGAGCGGTCCACCGTCCATGAGGTCGGGCTGCGGGAGACCTGCCTTGTCGAGGAGGTAGTGGAAGGGGCTGACGTCGGGGAGGTAGAGGAAGCCCCACAGCACGGCCGCGATGACGCCGGGGACGGCGTACGGGAGGAAGATCGCGAGCCGGGCGAAGGAGCGGGCGCGGACGCGCTCGGAGTCGAGCAGGAGCGCGAAGAAGAGGGCGAGGCCGAGCATGACGGGGACGACGATGGCGCCGTAGCCGAGGACGCGCAGGGCGCTCGCGAGGAGTTCGGAGTCGGTGAGGGCGGAGGCGTAGTTCTCCAGGCCGGCCCAGACCTCGGACTTGGCGCCCTTGCCGAGGCCGAGGCCCTTGATCTCGACCTTGTGGAAGCTGAGCCGGACCGCGTAGCCGATGGGCAGGGCGAAGAAGAGGACGAAGAGGACGGCGGCGGGGAGGAGGAAGCCATACGGGGCCGCCTTGACCCCGTACGACCGGCGCGCGCCCTTGGGGGGCTGCGTCACTTGGCGACCTCGAAGCCCTGCTTCTCCAGGTCCGTGACGGTGGCGCCCTGCATCGCGGTGAGGGCTTCGGCGAAGCCGCTCTTGGCCTTGGCGGCCTTGCCGAACTGGTCCTTGAAGGAGGTGTAGGCCACGTTCACGTTGGGGCCCCAGGCGGCCGGCGCGGTGGTCTTCGCTATCTCGGCGGCGCGGGTGTAGAAGTCGGGCTGGTTGGCGAAGTAGTCGGGGGCCTTGGCGAGGGCGCCGCTGGTCTGGGCGGCGGTGGCAGCGGGGTAGATGCCGCTCTCCTTGACGAGGGCGGCGAGGGCCTCCGGGTCGGTGTTCAGCCAGGTGGCGAACTGGGCGGCGGCCTCCTTGTGCTTCGAGTCGGTGGTGACGGCGGTGGAGGAGCCGCCCCAGCTGCCGGTGGCGTTGTCGCCCTTGTTCCACTGCGGGAGGGGGGCCATGGCCCACTTGCCCTTGGTGTCGGGGGCGGCGGTGGTGAGGGTGCCGGGGGCCCAGACGGCGCTGACCCAGGCGAGCTGCTCGCCGGTGTTGAGGGCCTTGTTCCAGGCGGGGGTGTACATCGGCTGGTTGTCGATGGCGCCCTCGGCGACCAGGCCGCCCCAGAAGTCGGTGACCTTCTTGGTGGCGGCGTCGTCGATGCCGACCTTCCAGGTGTCGCCCTCGAAGGTCCACCACTTGGCGCCGGCCTGCTGGGAGAGGCCGGCGAAGAGGCCGGAGTCGTTGGCGGAGAAGGTGGTCAGGGCCTTCTTCGGCGCCTTCTTCCTGACGGCGCGTGCGGTCTCGGCGAACTCGTCCCAGGTGGTGGGGACGGTCAGGCCGTACTGCTTGAAGAGGTCCTCGCGGTAGAAGAACATCAGCGGCCCGGAGTCCTGCGGCAGGGCGTAGACGGCCTCGCCGCCGAAGGTGGTCTGCTGCCAGATGCCGGGCGCGAACTTGTCCTTGACGCCCTGGACCTCCTGGGCGATGTCGGCGAGGGCGTCGTTGCTGACCAAGGTCGGCAGGGCCTGGTACTCGGCCTGGACCAGGTCGGGGGCCTTGTGTGCCTTCGCCGCGGTGATGATCTTGGTGACGAGGTCGTCCCCGGACGCCTGCTTCTGCACGGTGACCTTGATGTCGGGGTGCTTGGCGTTCCAGAGGGCCGCGACCTTGTCCATGCCGGGCGCCCAGGCCCAGTAGGTGAGCGAGACGGGGCCGGAGGCGGCGCCCGCCTCGTCGCCGGTGCCGGAGTCGGAGGACCCGCAGGCGGTGAGTGCGGTGGCGCCGAGGAGGACGGCGGTGGCGGCGGCGAGGCTGCGGCGCGTGATGTGGGGCATGGGGTACTTCTCCCTGACCGAAAGGGGCCTCTCTCGCAGACGGAGAGGCCGACCATGCATCTGTGAGCGTTCACAGTAGAGAAACGTTCCGGACACTTGTCAATGGTTGTTCGTGTGCGGTTATGTTGCGTTGCCACATCGAGATCGGGTGTGTGCACGTTCCCAATCCAACAGGGCTTCCTTCTTCCGACGCTTCAGGAGAGACTCATGCCGCAGACCACTCCCAAGGGCCTGCACCGGCTCGCCTTCGGCGGGGACTACAACCCCGAGCAATGGCCGGAAAGCGTCTGGCAGGAGGACGTCCGGCTGATGCGGGAGGCCGGTGTCACCATGGTGAGCGTCGGCATCTTCTCCTGGGCCCTGCTGGAACCCGAGCGCGGCCGGTACGACTTCGGCTGGCTCGACCGGCTCCTCGACCTGCTGCACGCGCACGGCATCCGCGTCGACCTGGGCACGCCCACCGTGGCACCGCCCGCCTGGTTCTACCGCGCCCACCCCGAGGCGCTGCCCGTCACCGCCGAGGGCGTGCGCTACTCGTACGGTTCACGCGGGGCGATCTGCCACAGTTCGTCCGCCTACCGCGCCGCCGCCGCCGGAATCACCACCGCACTCGCGCGCCGCTACGGCAGCCACCCCGCACTCGCCCTCTGGCACGTCCACAACGAGTACGGCGTGCCCGTCAGCGCCTGCTACTGCGACAACTGCGCCGCCCACTTCCGCCGCTGGCTCCACGAGACCCACGGCTCGGTGGAGGCCGTGAACGAGGCCTGGGGCACCGCCTTCTGGGGGCAGCGCTACGGCTCGTACGAGGAGATCGACCCGCCCCGCGCCACCCCCACCGTCGGCAACCCGGCCCAGCAGCTCGACTACCGGCGCTTCGCCGACGCCACCATCCGGGAGAACTTCCGGACGGAACGGGACATCCTGCACGAGCTGACCCCCGGCATCCCTGTCACCACCAACTTCATGACCGCGCTCAGCCAGTGCGACTCGATCGACTACTGGGCCTGGGGCCGCGAGGTCGACCTCGTCACCAACGACCACTACCTGATGACCGACGGCCGCCGCACCCACGTCAACCTCGCCATGGCCGCCGACCTCACCCGCTCCGTCGCCGGCGGCGCACCCTGGCTGCTCCTCGAACACTCCACGTCCGGCGTGAACTGGCAGGCCCGCAACCCCGCCAAGCGCCCGGGCGAGATGGCCCGCAACTCCCTCGCCCACGTCGCCCGCGGCTCCGAGGGCGCCATGTTCTTCCAGTGGCGCCAGTCCCGGCGCGGCGCCGAGAAGTTCCACTCCGCGATGGTCCCGCACGGCGGCACCGACACCCGGGTCTGGCGCGAGGTCGTCGCCCTCGGGGCCGGCCTGGAGGCCCTGGAGGAGGTACGCGGCACCCGGACCGTCCCGGACGTCGCCATGCTCTGGGACTGGCACTCCTGGTGGGCGCAGAACCTGGAGTGGCGGCCGAACGCGGCCCACGACGCCCGCGAGCGCGCCGACAGCTTCTACGAGACCCTGTACGACCGGCACCTCACGGTCGACTTCGCCCACCCCGAGGCCGACCTGTCCGCCTATCCGCTGGTCGTCGTGCCCGCGCTCTACCTCATGACCGAGGCCGCCGGGCAGAACCTCCGCGAGTACGTCGAGAACGGCGGCACGCTCGTCGTCTCGTACTTCTCCGGGATCGTCGACGAGCACGACGCCGTGCACCCCGGCGCCTATCCGGGCGCGCTGCGGGACGTCCTCGGCCTGACCGTCGAGGAGTGGTCCCCGCTCCTCGACGAGCAGCGGGTACGGATCGCGGGGCCGGACGGCGCCTCGCTCACCGGCGACGTGTGGACGGAGTTCGTCCGGCCGCGCGGCGCCGAGACCGTGTGGACGTACGCCGACGGGCCGGCCGCCGGCGGGCCCGCGGTCACGCGGCACCGGCTCGGCCGGGGCACCGCCTGGTACGTCTCCACCCGGCTCGACGCGGCCTCGCTGGACGCGATCGTGGCCGCCGCCTGCGAGGACGCCGGAGTCACGGCTCGCGCCGCGCTGCCGCACGACGTGGAGGTCGTGCGCCGCGCCGGGGACGGCGGGCAGTACCTGTTCGCCCTCAACCACTCCGCCGAGGACGCCGAGGTGCCGCTCGACGGCTCCGGGACGGAACTCCTCGGCGGTACGCCGGTCGACGGGAAGTTCACCGTCCCGGCCGGGGCCGTCGGAGTCGTCCGCCTGGACGCCTGACCGCACCGCTCCCCCTCCGGCCCCCCTGCCTTCGGGCCGGACCCCTGATCTCCCCGGGGGCGGCAGCGCCCCCTGCGCCGCCCCCGGGTGAGCCGCACCACCCGTAAGGAACCACCCGCACCACACCTCACATCGGCCACCGTCGAAGGGACTCGACGATGCACCTCACCACCAGAAGCCGCATCCGTCTGCGCGGCCGTATCCGCCTGCGAGCCGCGGCCGTCGCCGCAGCGCTGGGCGCCCTGCTCCTGGCTCCGCTGCCCACCGCACCACGGGCAGCGGCCGCCGCCACCCTCACCAACGCCGGGTTCGAGGCCGACGCCACCGGCACGGCCACCCCCACCGGCTGGTCCACCTACTCGGCCGCCGGCCAGAACGCCGCCTCGTTCACCGAGGCCGGGGGCCACGGCGGGAGCTACCGCCTCAGCCACTGGTCGGCGTCCGCGTACAAGGTCGAGACGTACCAGTACCTCTCCGGGCTCGCCAACGGCACGTACACGCTCAGCGCCTGGGTCCGCTCCGGCGGCGGGCAGAACGCCGCCTACCTGGCCCTGCGCAACTGCGGCTCCGCCGAGCAGCGCACCGACCTGCCGGTGACGTCCAATGGCGCCTGGATACGGCTCGTCACCTCCGTCACCGTCACGGGCGGCGCGTGCACCGTCAGCATCAACTCCGATGCCAACGCCGGGAACTGGCTCAACGTCGACGACCTGACGTTCACGTCAGGCACCACCGGTCTCGCGGTCAAGGGCGTCGACCTGTCGGCCCTCAAGAAGAGCGAGGACCTCGGCGGGACCTACCGCACCGCCGCCGGCGTCACCGGTGACCCGGTCACGATCCTGAAGAACGCGGGCGCGAACTACGGCCGCCTCAAGGTGTGGGTGAACCCGGCGGACGGCTACAACAACAAGGCCCGCGTCCTCGCCACCGCCCAGAAGATCAAGGCGCAGGGCATGAAGCTCCTCGTCGACTTCCACTACTCCGACATCTGGGCCGATCCCGGCGCCCAGAGCAAGCCCGCCGCCTGGTCGGGCCACTCCTACAGCCAGCTCAAGACCGACGTCTACAACCACACCTACGACGTCCTCAACGCCCTCAAGGCGCAGGGCACCACGGCCGACATGGTGCAGATCGGCAACGAGATCAACACCGGCATGCTCTGGCCCGAGGGCTCGACGTCCGACTGGTCGCAGCTCGGCGGGCTGCTCAAGTCCGGCATCTCGGCGGCCAAGGCGGTGTCGTCGAGCACACAGATCGCGCTGCACCTCGCCAACGGCGGCGACAACGCGCTGTACCGGGCGTGGTTCGACAACGCGACGGCACAGGGCGTGAGTTACGACGTCATCGGCTTCTCCTTCTACGGCTACTGGCACGGCGCCCTCTCCGCGCTCCAGACCAACCTCGACGACATCTCCGCCCGTTACGGCAAGAAGGTCATGGTCGCGGAGACTGCCTACCCGTTCCGCCTCGACAGCGAGGACGGCCACGAGAACATCATCGACCTGTCGAGCGAGCTGGTCTCCGGCTACCCGGCGAGCAGCGCCGGGCAGTCGGCCTGGCTGCGGGACGTCATGAACGTCGTCGAGGCCGTGCCGAACGGCCGCGGTCTCGGGGTCGTCTACTGGGAGCCGGCCTGGACCGCCGTCACCGGCAACGGCTGGGACCCGACCGCCCCCTCCTCCGGCAACGGCTGGGAGAACCAGGCGCTGTTCGACTACGACAGCAAGCTGCTCCCGGCGGCGAGCTGGTTCGCGCACCGCTGATCACTCCGACTGAACAGAGGGGGGGGGGGGGGGGGGCCGGCCCCCCCCCCCCCCCGGGGGGGGGGGCGCCCCCCCCCGGGGGGCCCCCGCCCCCCCCCCCCCCCGGGGGGGGCCCCCGGGGGGGGCCCCCGCCGGCCCCCCGCCCCCCCACCAGGG
>NZ_JBHXRL010000027.1:0-110121 GCF_042717315.1 Streptomyces sp. NPDC058650 | reverse complement strand
GTGGTCGAGAAGATGACGGACGACGTGGAGGCCGCGGCGCTTGAGCTGATGGCCAAGGTCGAGGACATGGGCGGCGCGGTCGCGGCGATCGAGCGCGGTTTCCAGAAGGGCGAGATCGAGCGCTCGGCGTACCGGATCGCGCAGGAGACCGACAGTGGCGAGCGGGTCGTCGTCGGTGTCAACCGGTACACGATCGACGTCGAGGAGCCTTACGAGCCCCTCCGTGTCGACCCGGCGATCGAGGCCCAGCAGGCCGAACGCCTCGCCAAGCTCCGGGCCGAGCGCGACCAGGCCGCGGTGGACGCGGCCCTGGTCGAGCTGAAGAAGGCGGCGGAGGGCACGGACAACGTCCTCTACCCGATGAAGGACGCGCTCAGGGCGCGGGCGACCGTCGGCGAGGTCTGCAACGCCCTGCGCGAGGTGTGGGGCACGTACGTCCCCACCGACGCCTTCTAGCTTCCGCGGACGGCGGCCCCGCCTCTCGGCAAGGTCTGTGCCGAGGCGCCGCTCCGGGGCGAGTACGAACTCACCGCGCTTGGAAGGTCGTTGCTCGCCCCGATCGAGGCGTTCGGGGCCGCGGGCCTTCGAGCGCGGCGACGAGGTCGTGGCCGCCCAGGAACGGCACGTCCGACCCTGGCTCAGGCGAGGACCTCGATCCTCCACTGGGGGTCGCGGTCGTCCGTCCGCGCGAACACGCGCTTGGGGAGCAGCGAGCGGTCCTCGAAGAGGTCGCGGCCGAGCGCGAAGCCGTTCTGGTCGATGACGTAGATCCCGTCCCGGAGGTCGTCGAGGCCGGTGACCGTGGTGGCGCCGTCCTCGCCGACGCGCTGGAGGCGCCAGACGGAGGCGGGGGAGTCGTCGGGCCGGACGGCGACCGGGGCCCGCTCGCCGCCCTCCGCGACGACCGTGTCCTCCGTGCCCTTCACGGTGAACCGGAACCCGCCGTCCACCGGGCTCACGGCCCACTCGGCGGCCTGCTGCCGCTCGACGAGCAGGCCCACCAGGTGTCCGTCCAGGACCCCGACGGGGGCCTCCTTCGCGTACAGCTTGACGACCTTGATCATGTCCGACATCGAGCCTCCTGTGCTGAGTGCGGCAGTTGTCCCGATCCTGCCCGCACGGACCTGGCGCGGGCCAGCGAACACGCAGGTGCGTCCGAGCGACACACGTCCCGCGCACGGCCGTGTTCCTCGGGGCGGGCGGGCCGCCGGGTGTACGGGTAGGGGCATGACGATCCCCGTGAACCAGCTCACCGACCCCGCCGTACGTGCCTTCGTCACGGCTCTCAACGCCAACGACGAGCAGGCCCTCCACGGGCTCCTGACCGCCGACGCGACCATGTCCGACGACGGTTCCGACCGCGATATCCGGGAGTGGCTCGACCGGGAGGTCTTCGCCTCCCGCGGCCACATGGACGTCGAGTCCGAGGCCGACGGCGGGCGCGTGCTCGTCGCCCGCTACCGCAACGACACCTGGGGCGAGATGCGGACCAAGTGGCAGTTCACCGTCGAGGGAGGCAAGATCTCCCGCTTCGAGACCGGCCAGGCGTAACCCCCCGTCCCCCCGTACCCCCCGGGGGCATCGGCCGGGGTGCTAGCCCCGGCCGATGTACGGCATCGCCGTAGCCATCACCGTCGCGAACTGGACGTTCGCCTCCAGCGGCAGCGCCGCCATGTGCACCACCGTCGCCGCCACGTCCGCGGCGTCCATCACCGGTTCCGCGACCTTCTGCCCGTTGGCCTGGAGGATGCCGGTCTGCATGCGGGCCGTCATCTCGGTGGCCGCGTTGCCGATGTCGAGCTGACCGCAGGCGATCCGGTACGGGCGCCCGTCGAGCGACAGCGACTTCGTCAGGCCCGTCATGGCGTGCTTCGTCGCCGTGTACGCGATCGAGTGCGGGCGCGGCACGTGCGCGGAGATCGAGCCGTTGTTGATGATCCGGCCGCCCTGCGGGTCCTGCTCCTTCATGGCCCGGAAGGCCGCCTGCGCGCAGAGGAACGCGCCCGTCAGGTTGACGTCGACGACCGCGCGCCAGGTCTCCGGGTCCAGGTCCTCGACGGGGACGCCGCCGCCCGCGAAGGTACCGGCGTTGTTGAAGAGCAGGTCGACCCGCCCGTACCGGTCCCGTACGGCCGCGAAGAGCGACGCGACCTCCGTCGCCGAGGTCACGTCCGTCGGGACCGTCAGGAAGTCGCCCGCCGGGAGGGCCTCGGCGGTCTCCTCCAGGGCCGTGGCCCTGCGGCCGGCCAGGGCCACCGACCAGCCGGCCTCCGCGAGGGCCAGCGCCACGCTCCGGCCGATGCCCGATCCCGCTCCCGTCACCACTGCGATGCTCATGGGCGCGCAGCGTACGCGAGACGCGTGCCCCGTGAACCCATCTGTCCGACACGTGGATGTGCTCCGCGCTGTGCGGTGAGTCTTCGCATGAGCGCCCGCGGCGAGTTCCGTACGGTCCCGTACGTCACGCCCCCGGGCGCCCATGCCGCCCCCCCGCCGCCTCCTACGTCACGGAGGCGGGGAACCGGGGCGTCACACCCGCGTAGCCACCACCTCGGAGGGATAGCGGACGCCGACGCGCTCCCGTACGGCGTCGAGCGTCCGCATCACCGCGAGCGAACCGTCCAGCGGCACGAGCGGCGACTCCGTCCCGCCCGCCCGCAGGCAGCGCATCACCTCGGCGGCCTCGTGCCGGAAGGAGTGCGGGTCGTCGCCCGACACGAACTCCTCCGGCTCCCGGCCGTTCCGGTGCAGGGTGAACCGCTCGGGGAAGAAGAAGCCGCGCGGCACGTCGATCCGGCCGAGCGTGCCCGTCACGGACGCCGTCAGCGGGGTGTCCGCGACGAGCGAGCAGGACAGCAGCGCCGAGGCGCCCGAGTCCCAGCCCAGCAGCATCCCCGTGTTCAGGTCGACGCCCTCCGGTGAGATCAGCGCGTGCGCCTGGACCGTGTCCGGCTCGCCGAGCAGCAGCTGCGCGAACGACACCGGGTACACCCCCAGGTCGAGCAGCGCCCCGCCGCCCACCGCGGGGTCCCGCAGCCGGTGGTCGGCGGCGAAGGGGCCCGCGAGCCCGAAGTCCGCCTGGACGGTCCTGACCTCGCCGATGGCCCCGCCCCGCACGAGCTCCGCGAGCCGCAGGATCAGCGGGTTGCAGTACATCCACATGGCCTCCATGAGAAAGAGGCCACGGTCCCGGGAGAGGGTGACCAATTCCTCCGCCTCGCGGGCGTTGAGCGTGAGAGCCTTCTCGCAGAGCACCGCCTTTCCCGCCTCCAGGGCGCGGCCGGCCGCCTCCCGGTGGGCGTGGTGCGGCGTCGCCACGTACACCACGTCGACGTCCTCGTCGGCGAAGAGCCCGGCCCACTCCCCGTACGCCCGCGGGATCCCGAACCGGTCCGCGAAGGCCTTCGCCGACGCCTCCGTACGGGACGCCACCGCCACGACCTCGGCGCCTTCGAGCGTCAGCAGGTCCGTCGTGAACCGCTCCGCGATGCCGCCCGTCGCCAGGATTCCCCAGCGAACCGTTTCCTTCATGTTCCCCACCTGTCCCCACCTGTCCCACAGAGGTCTCGACCATGCCGATCGAGCTGAGAGCATAGGCAAGGATTCAACGAAATGGAGCAGTCGATGCCGGAGAGCGGCCAGAAAACAACACAAGGGCACATAATCGAGAGCGCTCCGGTCGCTCCGGTCACCGGCGGTGCCCCCGCCGCCCGGAGCGTGGGACTGCTCGTCACCCTCGTCCTGGGCGGACTCACCGCCCTGCCCCCGCTCTCCATGGACATGTACCTGCCGGCACTGCCGGAGGTCACCGGAGCGCTCCACGCACCGGCCGCCACCGTCCAGCTCACGCTCACCGCCTGCCTCGCCGGCATGGCCCTCGGCCAGCTCGTCGTCGGCCCCATGAGCGACAAGTGGGGCCGCCGCCGCCCGCTGCTCGTCGGCATGGTCGTGTACGTCCTCGCCACCGCCGTCTGTGCCCTCGCGCCCACCGCCGAACTCCTCATCGGCTTCCGACTGCTCCAGGGCCTCGCGGGCGCCGCCGGCATCGTCATCGCCCGCGCCGTCGTCCGCGACCTCTACGACGGCGTCGAGATGGCCCGGTTCTTCTCCACCCTGATGCTGATCTCCGGCGCCGCCCCGATCGTCGCGCCCCTCATCGGCGGCCAGATCCTCCGGATCACCGACTGGCGGGGCGTCTTCCACGTCCTCACCGTGATCGGCATCCTGCTCACCGTCGTCGTCTGGCGCTTCCTCGGCGAGACGCTCCCGCCCGAGCGGCGCCACGAAGGCGGCGTCGGCGACGCCCTGCGCACCATGCGCGGACTCCTCGCCGACCGGGTCTTCACCGGCTACATGCTGACCGGCGGGCTCGCCTTCGCGGCCCTCTTCGCGTACATCGCGGCCTCGCCGTTCGTCGTCCAGGAGATCTACGGAGCCTCGCCGCAGACCTTCAGCCTGCTCTTCGGCATCAACTCGATCGGCCTCGTCATCGTCGGCCAGATCAACGGCAAGCTCCTCGTCGGCCGCGTCCGCCTCGACAAGGTGCTCGGCTGGGGCGTCGGGACCATCCTGCTCGCCTCCCTCGCCCTGCTCCTCATGACGACCGGCGTCTTCGGCGAGGTCGGGCTCGTGCCGATCGCCGCCGGACTCTTCGTCCTCATGTCCGCGATGGGCCTGGCCCTGCCCAACACCAACGCCCAGGCCCTCATGCGGACCCCGCACGCGGCCGGCTCCGCCTCCGCGCTCCTCGGCACCTCGTCGTTCCTCGTCGGCGCCGTCGCCTCCCCGCTCGTCGGCATCGCGGGCGAGCACACGGCGGTCCCGATGGCGGTCGTCCAGCTCACCTGCGCCGCCCTGTCCCTGGCCTGCTTCCTGGGCCTGTGCCGCCCGTGGCAGCCGGGCAGGACGGCCACGGGAATCTGACCGGACGGCGCCCCCAGCGGGCGTGCCGGGCGGGTCGGCACCCCGGGTTCTTGCCCGCCGCGACGATCCCGACCCGCTCGACCCGGGGGCGGGACGCGGCCGCCTAGACTGTCGCGGTGAACGCCACCCCTCCCTCCGCCGAGTCCCTGCGCGCCGCCCTCGCCGGGCTCCTCGACGGGCTGCCGCCCACCCAGGCGGCCAAGGCCGTCGAGCGGCTGATCGCCAACTACCGGGGCACCACCCCGACGGACGTCCCCGTGCTGCGCGACCGCTCCGACGTCGCCGCGTACGCCGCGTACCGGATGCCGGCGACCTTCGAGGCGGTACGGGGCGTCCTCGACGCCCTGCGGGAGGCCGCGCCCGACTGGGCGCCCGCCACGCACACCGACGTCGGCGGCGGTACCGGCGCGGCGAGCTGGGCCGTCGCCGAGGCCTGGGACGAGGCGCCGCCCCGGACCACCGTCCTCGACTGGGCCGAGCCCGCGCTCGCGCTCGGCCGCGAACTGGCCGCCGGCGCCCTCGACGCCGAGTGGCGGCGCGAGCGGATCGGCACCGCGCTGAAGCTCGCGGACACCGACCTCGTCACCGTCTCGTACGTCCTCAAGGAACTGACCGGGCCCGACCGCACGGCGCTCGTGACCGAGGCGGCGCGCGCCGCGCGGGCGGTCGTGATCGTCGAGCCCGGCACCCCCGACGGCTACGAGCGGATCATCGCCGCCCGCACCCTGCTCATCGACGCCGGATTCACCGTCGCCGCGCCCTGCCCGCACAGCGGGGCCTGCCCGATCGTGCCGGGCACCGACTGGTGCCACTTCTCGGCCCGCGTGAGCCGCTCCTCGCTGCACCGCCAGGTGAAGGGCGGCTCCCTGCCGTACGAGGACGAGAAGTACAGCTACGTCGCCGCCACCAGGTTCCCGGTGACTCCGGTGGTCTCTCGCGTCACCCGCAGGCCGCAGATCCGCAAGGGCCTGGTCCAGCTCGACCTGTGCGGCCCCGACGGGCTCGCCCGGGAGACGGTCACCAAGCGCCACGGGCCCCTGTACAAGCAGGCCCGGGACGCCGACTGGGGCGACTCCTGGCCGCCGGAGCGGGACACCCTCTAGAGGCGCAGCTCCTGCGTGCAGCACTTCACGCTGCCGCCGCCCTTGAGGAGCTCGCCCAGGTCCATGCCGACCGGCTCGAAGCCCCGCTGCCGCAGCGGCTCGTAGAGGCCCACCGCCGCCTGCGGCAGCAGCACGTGCAGACCGTCGCTCACCGCGTTCAGCCCGAGTGCCGCCGCGTCCTCTTCCGTCGCGATCAGCGCGTCCGGGAAGAGCCGGGCGAGCACCGCGCGACTGCCCGGGGAGAAGGCGGCCGGGTAGTACATGACCTCGTCCCGGGCGTCGTCCAGGACGCACAGCGCCGTGTCCAGGTGGTAGTAGCGCGGGTCCACGAGCTCCAGACCGATCACGGGCCGGCCGAAGAACTCCTGCGCCTCCCCGTGGGCGAGCGGGCTGGAGCGGAAACCGCGCCCCGCGAGGATCCACGATCCGGTGACGGCGAAGTCTCCCTCGCCCTCGTTCACGTGCTCCGGGAGCCGGAGTGCCTCACCAGGCCAACCGTTCCTGCGGAACCAGGACAGGTGCGCGGCGGCCTCGTCGGCCCGCTCGGCATGGGCGAACTTCGCGCCGAGGACCCGGCCGTCGACGACAGTGGCGCCGTTCGCCGCGAAGACCATGTCCGGCAGCGCCGGGTCGGGAGCCAGGAGCTCCACGGTGTGGCCCAGTACACGGTAGCGGTCGCGCAGGTCCTCCCACTGGGCGAGGGCCAGCGGCAGGTCGACCGGTTTCGTGGGGTCCATCCAGGGATTGATCGAGTACGTCACCGTGAAGTGCGTGGGTGGGCACATCAGGTATCGGCGGGGCGAGGGCGTGCGCGGAGTGGGGCGCAATGAGGGCTCCTCACGAACGGGCGGACGGAAGAACCGAAGATCGGTGGACCCATGGTCCGCCCTGGGCGCGCCCCGCGCTGTGGACCGTTCGGGTGGTTCGTACGTCCCACCCGCACCACCACTCCGCGTACCCCGTTTCTGCACCCCGGTTCCACACTCCGGTCACCCGAGGCGCAGGATGGTGGGACCATGGGCAGAGCCGAACGGGCGAGCATGAGCTGTGAGGGGATAGATGGGCGACGGCATCGGCCGCTACCGCGGCACGGAGAGCAAACTCGCACAGTGGCTGCGCAGGCGCCCGAAACGCACCGCGGCGGACGACGAGAACGACCGCGAGAAGCTGCTCCTGGCCATTGCCGCCGCCGGGCTGCCCCTGGCCCCCGCCGCGTATCCCGTCGGCTACAGCTGTTCCTGTGAGCGGATCGGCTGTCCCACCCCCGCTCGGCACCCCGTCTCCTTCGCGTGGCAGACCCAGTCGACCACCGACCGCGCCCAGATCGAGCGCTGGGCGCGGAACGAGCCCGAGGCGAACTTCGTCACCGCCACCGGCATGGTCCACGACGTCCTCGACGTGCCGCTGGCCGCCGGCCGCGCCGCCCTGGAGCGGCTGCTCGCCGAGGGCGTCGAGGTCGGACCGGTCGCCGAGTCCGCCGAGGTCGACACGGTCGGCGGGCGGATGCTCTTCTTCACCGCCACCCGCGGCACCCCCGAGGACGAGGACGAGTGGTGGCCGTGTGAGCTCGACTGCCACCCGGAGACGATGGACGAGCACCCGGGGCTGCGCTGGCACTGCCGCGGCAGCTACGTCCTCGTACCGCCGGCCCGGCTCCCCGGGGACGAGGACGCCCATCCGGTGGTCGCCTGGGTCCGCGGGCCGGAGCACCCCCTGCCGGACCCGCTGAACCTCCTGGAGACCCTCCAGGACGCCTGTGCGCGCCACGCGGCCGCCCGGGAGGCCGAGGGCGACGGGGAGCACACGGCCCACGAGATCGCCTGGCCGCTGACCCGCTGAAGCCCCCGGCCCGACGCCGGGGGTCCGGCCGAGAGCCCTCGGCCATGAGTCCTCGGCTATGAGCCCTCCGCTACGGGCCTTCCGCTACGAGCCTTCCGCGCCCACCACGCCCTGGAGCCGGCCCGCGATCGTGACCCCGTCGCGGTCCGTGCCCGCCGGCTTCACCAGGACCGCCAGGTTCGACACCCACTCCTTGGTGACGGTGTTCTTCACCTCGCCGGTCAGCAGTGCCTTGACGTCCGGGCCGACCTTCGGCCGGTAGCCCTTCGCCGCAGTCTGCCGCTCGAAGTACCGGGTCGCGAAGAAGACGAACGCGCCGCCGTCCTTCGTCCGCAGCCCCAGCGGGGCGAAGTCCCCCTGGTTCGCGACGCGGTCGATGTACTGGGTGGCGAGTCCGGGCCGCTTCGCGGTCTTCTGCCGCTCCTCGCGCCACAGCGAGGTGTGCGGACCCGCCGCGTACGGCCCCGGCTTCCCCTCCTGCAGATACGCCACGTACTCCGCCCCGAGGTCCTCGGGCGCGACCGCGAGGGCGTCGGTGTCCGCGGCGACCGGCACCGCGTACCCCTCCTCCTCGGCGAACTCGGGCACCGCCCGCGCGCTGAGGACCACCAGGTGGGCGACCTCCCACAGCTCGTCGGGCCCGTTGCGCACGAAGGCGAGGACCCAGCGCTGGTCGGCGCGGCCCTGGTCGACGTCGTGGTTCGAGTCGGTGTCCGCGACGAACCAGCGCGGCCAGCCCGCCTTGCGGGGCACGACGAACCGCGCGTCGGTCAGTTCGAGGGCCCGGTGGTCCGGGTTGCCGCCGGGGCTCGTGACCGCCCGCGAGCGCAGGCCCGCCTGGTTGATCGCCCCGAGCGGACCGGTGACCCGGCCCGAGTCGAGCGCGGGGTCGTTGGCCTTGTCGGCCCGGTTGTAGGCGGCGGTGAAGTCGGCGAGGGCCTGCGCGGCCTCGGACGTCGACACCGCCGGAAGCAGCGCCGTCTCACCGTGGACCGTCACGCAGCCGCTCGCGGTCAGCGCCAGCACGGTCGTCGCCGCGGTGGCCGCCAGCGCCCTCACCGGTCGCGCCGCGAGGCGCTCGACCGGTCGTCCCGGTGCTCGCCTCAGCCTCAGCCTTCTCATCGGTCGCCTTCTGCTTCTCCACCCGCACGGACGGACCCGACCCTATCGGGGCCGGGAACGGTGCGAGCGCCGGGATCGGATACAGCGCCCACACCGTGACCTGAAGGACCGTCGGGTCCGGCCGGCGTCGTCAACGGCAGGCTGACCTGGGGCGTCAAGCAGAGCAGGCAGCGGTACGTCGGCGAGATGTGCGGCGGCTCCGTCACGGCCTCCGTCACCGCCTCCGGCGGCGCCGTGAAGCGGGGCTCCGCCTACGACTTCGGTTTCGTCAAGGCCGACCTCGACCCCGACGCCCGCAAGGTCGAGGCCGCGTTCTCCGGCAAGCTCGCCTTCGTCTGCAACGCGCACGGCATCGACTGGACCGTCGCCGATCCGAAGGTCAAGGCGACCGGCACCACCGGCACCCTCATCGCCGACGTCACCGGGCAGGGCCGCACCCGATGACCGGGTGCGGCCCTGCCGTCCGCTAGCGGGCGCCCCAGCCCAGATCGACCGGGCCGCTGGCGCCCAGGCCGTCGACGCGGCCCGGGTAGAGCCGGGCCGTGCCGTCCGCCCAGACGGCGAGGACGTCCGGCATTCCGTCTCCGGTCAGGTCGCCGACACCGGCCATGGTCCGCACGATGCCCCAGCCGGTCGACAGCTCCTTGCGAGCGCCGAGGCCCCCGGACGTGTCGCCCGGGTACAGCCACAGCTTTCCGTCGGTGGCCACCGCGAGGACGTCCGGCCGGCCGTCGCCCGTCAGATCGCCCGCGCCCGTCACCAGGCGCATGGTGTTCCAGCTCGTCCCGATCTTGTGACTCGCACCGAGACCGCCCGGGCGGCCCTCATAGAGGTACGCGTCGCCGTTCTCCCAGATCGCCATGAGATCCGGGTTCGCGTCGCCGGTCATGTTGCCGACCCCCGTCATCCGCGTCACGACGCCCCAGCCGGTGGCCGAGACCGGCGTGCGGCGGCCGAGACCGTCGGCGGCGCCCGGGTAGAGCCACAGGGCCCCGCCGTCGTCCACGGCGAGGACGTCAGGCCGCGGGTCGGTGTCGAGGTTGCCGACGCCGGCCACGAGGCGCATGGTGTCCCAGCTGGTGCCGATGGACGAGCGGGCGGCCACGCCCCCCTCGGACCCGGGATACAGGACGAGGTTGCCGCTGCCCGCGCTCGCCGATGCCGACGCCGTCGGCCGGATCGCGATCACGTCCGGCAGAGCGGTGCCGGTCAGGCTCCCGCCGAGGCCGGTGAGGGAGCGCACCGGCAGTTCGGGCCTGGGCCACCGGATGTGGAAGACGGTGAGGTTCCCCGGGGCCTCGTTGACGGTCCACAGCTTGTCGGTCGCGGGCCAGTACGAGACGTTCTCGTTGTTGACGCCGGTACGGGTCCACAGCCGCACGGGCTCACCGGGCCAGGCGTGGTACAGGCAGCTGGGGATGTTCGCCCCGCCCTCGACGAACTCGGGGCACGGCGCGGAGACGACGAACCGTCCCCGGTTCATCGCGATGCCCTGCGCCCCACTGACGGTGGAGGTGTAGGCGTCGGACGGCCGGGCCCTCTCCACCTCGACCACGGGGTCCTGGCCCTTCTGCTCCTTCACCATCCGGGGCAGTCCCGTGGCGTCCAGCGGCCAGCGCAGGATCACCCCCGGGTCCAGGAACCGCTGCTGCTGCTTGGGCTGCACCCCGTTCAACTCGACGGTGACGAGGGCCGGCTCGGGGCCGCTCAGGTCGAGCGAGGCGCCGGTGAAGCACGGCGGGGCGGGGGTCTCCGCGTAGGTGCCGCAACTGCCGGGGGCGTGGTCCGCGTACCGGAACTCGTCGACCTGCGGCAGCGCGTACTCGTACCCGGGGGTGTAGTACGTGCCGTTCGAGACGCCGAAGGCGGTGCCGCCGGGGTTGGTGTCCCAGAACCGCGTGAGGTCGAAGAGCGCCATGCCGGCGCCGGTGGAGACGTACAGGCGGTTCTTGTACCACGTCACCGAGTGGGCGTGGCCGGTCAGCCCGGTGTAGCCCGTGGCGGTCGGCTTCACGAGTGCGACATGCCGGTACTTCACCTGCGCCGGATCGGTCACGTCCGCGAAGGTGACCCGGATCGCCCCTCCGGCCGTCTTCGGATACCAGCTGGTGACGACGATCTGCCGTTCGCCGACGAGCGCGGCGTTCTCCGGCGCCTCGCCGGAGCCCGTGAGGCCCTGGGCGACGTGGGTGTACCCCGAGGCCACGTCGTCGGCCGCGTCCCAGCAGAAGCCCTGGGCGCCCGCCGCGTTGGTCGCGTGACACAGGGGCCGTCCGGCCCGGTTCAGACCGTTCAGCACGGTGCCGATGCCGACCTTCGGTACCCCGCTCGTGCCGTTCTCGACCGCGGCCGCGTCCCGCGCGTAGTGCGTCGTCCCGTCCGTCTCGGTCAGACGCGCCGACCAGCGGGCATCGACCGGCCGGTCCACGATCGTCGCGGCGACGACCTCGCCGTTCAGTACGGTCGCCGCCGCTGCCTGCTGCGGCACCAGACCGACGAGCAGCAACCCCGCCGCCAGCGCACCCGTGACGTGCCCGCCACGTCCCCACCTGGGCATGACAAATCCCCCTCCATGGTGTTCCCCGACGGAACACGCGCGGTCGGCACACTAACCCGGCTTCGGATGCTTCAATTCCGCCATGAACACGACCGCCACTGACGTCGACGTCCTCCGGGTCTTCTGTGCGGGCGACGGCCGCCACGGCAACGCCCTCGGAGTCGTACGGGACCCCCGCCACCACCCCGACGAGGCCTCCCGGCAGGCGCTCGCCAAGGAGCTCGGCTTCAGCGAGACGGTGTTCGTGGACGACCCGGAGCGCGGTCACGTCGACATCTACACCCCCGGCCTGCGGCTGCCGTTCGCCGGACACCCACTCGTCGGGGCCGCCTGGCTGCTCGACCTGGAGGTCGTCTGCCCGCCGGCGGGCGAGGTGTGGGTGCGCGGGGACGGGGAGTTCACCTGGATCGAGGCGCGCGCCGAGTGGGCGCCGCCGCGGACCCTGCGCCGGTACGGCTCCGCCGCCGAGGTGGACGCCCTGGAGGTGCCCGAGCCCGGCGAGTGGATCTACGCCTGGGCGTGGCAGGAGGAGGCCGCGGGCCGGGTCAGGGCGCGGGCGTTCCCCGGGCGCGGCGACGGCATCGACGAGGACGAGGCGACCGGCGCGGCGGCGCTGCTCCTGACGGCCCAGCTGGGACGGGCCCTGAACATCACACAGGGCCGGGGTTCGCAGCTGCTCACTGCCCCCGGCCCTGACGGCATCGTGGAGTTGGGCGGACGTGTCCGCCTGGAGGGAACCCTCACGTGCTGAACACGCTGGACACGCAGGGCCCCGAAGGGCCCCGAAGGGTCACGCGCTGAGCGGGAACTCGCCGCCCAGCTGGTGGAAGACCGCGCTGTTGAAGTCGAAGGCGCGCTTGCACTCGTCGACGATCCGCTGCTTCTCCAGATCGTCGGCGTTCACCGCGTCGAGCAGCTCCCGGTAGGTCCGCTTGAACGCGGCCGGGTTGGAGATCTCGTCGAAGACGTAGAAGCGCACGCCGTCGCCCTTGCGCGTGAAGCCCCAGGTCCGCTCCGCCTTGTCGCGGATGATCTGACCGCCCGACAGGTCGCCCAGGTAGCGCGTGTAGTGGTGGGCCACGTAGCCGGCGGGCCAGTCACGGGCGCACTCCGCGACCCGCTCGGCGTACGCGACGGTGGCGGGCAGCGGGGAGACCCCGGCGCGCCAGTCAGGACCCCGCAGGTGGGCGAGGTCCTGTTCCAGGGCGGCCGTGCGGAACAGCTCGGCCTGTATGAACGGCCCGGCGACCGGGTCCTCGCGCAGCGCCTCCGCCCCCTCCTCCAGGGCGCGGTAGACGAACCAGAGCTGCTCCGTGTAGCGGGCGTAGGCGTCGACGGCCAGGCGTCCGCCCAGGAGGTCGCCCATGAAGGACGACGTCTCCGCCTCCGTGTGCTGCTCGTGCGAGGCCGTACGGATGAGCGTGGAGAAGGGCGTGTCCAAGGCGTGCCTCCGGGACCGATGGGACGGGAACCAGTGCTGATCCTGCCAAGTTAGGCATACCTAAGTCAACTGGTTCCCGACGTCCTGTCGGTAAAAACGTACCCGTTCGAAGGGTCAGGGCAACGTAAGGATTTCGGCCCCGTTCTCGGTCACGACGAGCGTGTGCTCGAACTGCGCCGTCCGCTTCCGGTCCTTGGTCACCACGGTCCAGCCGTCGTCCCACATGTCGTAGTCGTGCGTACCGAGGGTCAGCATCGGCTCGATCGTGAAGGTCATGCCGGTCTTGATCTCGGTGGTGTGGTGGGGGGAGTCGTAGTGCGGGACGATCAGGCCGGAGTGGAACGACGAGTTGATGCCGTGCCCGGTGAAGTCGCGGACGACCCCGTAGCCGAAGCGCTTGGCGTACGACTCGATGACCCGCCCGATGATGTTGATCTGGCGGCCCGGCCGCACGGCCTTGATGGCCCGGTTCAGGGACTCCCGGGTCCGCTCGACGAGCAGCCGCGACTCCTCGTCGACGTCGCCGCAGAGGTAGGTGGCGTTGTTGTCGCCGTGGACGCCGTTGATGTACGCCGTGACGTCCAGGTTCACGATGTCGCCGTCCCGCAGCACCGTGGAGTCCGGGATGCCGTGGCAGATGACCTCGTTGATCGAGGCGCAGAGCGACTTCGGGAACCCGCGGTAGCCGAGGGTCGAGGGATAGGCGCCGTGGTCGCACATGTACTCATGGGCGACCCGGTCGAGCTCGTCGGTGGTGACACCCGGAGCGATGTGCTTGGCGGCCTCCTCCATCGCCCGCGCGGCGATGCGGCCGGCGATCCGCATCCGCTCGACGGTGTCGGAATCCTGCACCTCGGGCCCGCTGTACGGGGCCGGGGCAGGCTTCCCGACGTACTCGGGGCGGCGGATGGAGCCCGGGACGGAGCGGTGGGGGGAGAGCTCCCCCGGAACGAGAAGCGACTGGCCAGACATGTCAGCGAGTCTAACGACCGCGTCTGGGGCAGCATGGTCTCGGAGGAAGGAGCCGACGACGATGGCCCTGTTCAAGAAGCGCACCGCGGGCAAACCGGGCGAGTGGTACTACTGCCTGGAGCACAAGAAGGTCGAGGAGGGTCCCGAGTGTCCGGCGAAGAACCGATTCGGCCCGTACGCCAACCGTGAGGAGGCGTCCCACGCCATGGAGACCGCCCGCGAGCGGAACCTGGAGTGGGAGACGGACCCGCGCTGGCACGAGGGCGGACGCCCGGACGAGAACCCGGAGGCGTAGCCCCGAGGCATGATCTCGGCAGGAGGCCGGGACCGCTCAGGCGGCCCCGGCCTCCTGCTGTGCCGCCTCCTGCTGGGCCTTGCGGCGCAGCGAGTCCTCGTCCGTCTCGGAGTCGTACGTGAGCAGCTTCGGCAGCGCCAGGCAGAGCAGCCCCACCGAGGCGACACAGGCCACACCGCCCGACCAGACGGCCGCCCTGGTGCCGGTCCACCCGGCCATCACGCCCGCCCGGACCTGGCCCAGCTGCGGGCCGACGCTGTAGGAGAGCACCTCGATGCCGGCGAGCCGCCCGCGCAGCTCCTCCGGGATCGTCTGGTTCCAGATCGTGGCCCGGCCGAGACCGCTCAGCATGTCGCCGGCGCCCGCGAAGGCCAGGCAGAGCAGGACGAGCCAGATGTTCCCGAACCAGCCGGCCGCCGCGATCGCCAGACCCCAGCCGGCCGCGCCGCCGACCACGAGCAGCCCGTGCCGCCGCACCTTCGACGTCCAGCCGCTGGTCAGGCCGAGCACGAGCGAGCCGACCGAGCCCGCCGCGTACATCAGGCCGAGGGACCAGTCCGCGTCCAGCTCGTCCGCGAGGAACGGGAAGATCGTGTTCGGGAAGGCGAAGAACATCGCCGCGAGGTCGATCGCGTACGTGCCGAGCAGCACCGGCCGCGACCAGGCGTACCGCGCGCCCTCCGCGATGCCCCGCAGCGAGGGCTTCTCCGCGTCGTGCGCGGGCGGCGCGGGGGAGAGGCGGCGGCACATCAGCACCGAGGCGGCGAAGCCGACGATCGTCACCGCGTACGCCGGGGCGTGACCCGCGAACGCGACGACGAGGCCCGCGATCGACGGGCCCGCGATCGAGCCGATCTGCCAGCGCAGCGAGTTGAGGGCCGCGGCGGCGGTCTGGTGCTCGTGCGGCACGATCCGGGCCAGCAGCGAGTCGAGCGCGGGACGCTGGAGCCCCGCGAGCGCGGAGACGCCGGCCGCGACCACGTACAGAGGCCACAGCAGAGGCTCCGGCAGCAGCGCGTTGAGCAGCAGGAGCAGGGCGAGCACGCCGAGACCCGCCTCGGTCCCGATGATCACCTTCCGCCGGTCCACGGCGTCGGCGAGCGCGCCGCCGTACAGCCCGAACACGACCAGCGGCACCAGCTCGACCGCGCCCATCGCCCCGACCGCGAGCGGCGAGTTCGTCAGCTCCTTGATCTGGAGCGGCAGGGCGATCATCGCCATCGCGCTGGCGAAGTAGGTCACGAGCCCCTGACTCCACAGGAGCCGGAAGTCACGGGACGTACGCCAGGGCGCCAGATCGGGCAGGAGGGCGGAGAGCTTGGAGGAGGGGGAGGACACGAGGGGTCATCTTCCGACCGGAAGACGCCCGGGGCAACCGAATAAGCCGGTCACCGGGCCACAGGTCCCGGCACCGCGCTCCCGCTACCAGCGGCTGGGCGGCGGTGCCGTCAGACGGTCGGCGAGATCGGCGAGCCGGTCACGGAAGCGGCGGCTCCCGCGCGGCGACGGCAGACTGTTCTCCCCGGCCGCCGCGCTCACCAGGTGCTGCACCGTGTCCAGGTCGACCTCCGCCCCCTCCGCCACCGTGAGCGACTCGTGGGCGAGCCCCCGCACCTCCGCGTCGCCGCCGTCGAGCGAGAGCACCGTCGCCCCCGCCCGCCGGGCGTCGTGCATCCGCTGGAGCAGCCCCGCGTCCGGCCGCTCCGGCGCCACCATCAGCAGCGTCGCCCCGCGCCCCGCCGCCTCCAGACGGCCGAGACCGACCGCCAGATGCGCCGGATCACCCGGCCGCACCCGGTGGCGTACGAGCGTGGGGGCCAGCTCCGGCAGCCCCGACCAGGCCGCCTCGTCGACGAGGTGCGCCGCCAGGTGCCAGGGCTCGTACTCCTCCGTGCCGACGAGCAGCAGCCCGCCCCGGTGCGGCACGACCGAGGAGCGGAGCGCCCCCGCGAAGCGGCGGGCCGCCCGCGGCCACTCCGTCCCGGCGAGCACTTCCCGCAGCAACGCGACCCGTACGGCATCCATGGGGTGGCATCCTGCCCCAGCGGCGCCCGGAGCGTGGCCGATTGTGGGAGGGGCCACCCGTAAGGGACGGGCCCCCGCGCCCCGACCGGTGGGTAATGTCGGGTCCATGACTTCCTCGACTGGCTCGACCGACTCCACCGCCGCTCCCCAGGCGGCCCCCAAGGCGGCTCCCAAGGACCCGTGGGACCTCCCCGACGTCTCCGGGCTCGTCGTCGGCGTCCTCGGCGGCACCGGCGAGCAGGGCCGCGGCCTCGCCTACCGGCTCGCCAAGGCCGGCCAGAAGGTGATCCTCGGCTCCCGCGCCGCCGACCGGGCGCAGGCCGTCGCCGAGGAGCTCGGCTTCGGTGTCGAGGGCGCCGACAACGCCGACTGCGCCCGCCGCAGCGACATCGTGATCGTCGCGGTCCCGTGGGACGGCCACGCCAAGACCCTGGAGTCCCTGCGCGAGGAGCTCGCGGGGAAGCTCGTCGTGGACTGCGTCAATCCGCTCGGCTTCGACAAGAAGGGCGCCTACGCCCTCAAGCCCGAGGAGGGCTCCGCGGCCGAGCAGGCCGCCGCGCTCCTGCCGGACTCCCGGGTGGCCGCCGCCTTCCACCACCTCTCCGCCGTCCTCCTCCAGGACGCCTCCCTCGACGAGATCGACACGGACGTGATGGTCCTCGGCGAGGAGCGCGCCGACGTCGAGCTCGTCCAGGCCCTCGCCGCCCGCATCCCGGGCATGCGGGGCGTCTTCGCGGGCCGCCTGCGCAACGCCCACCAGGTCGAGTCGCTCGTCGCGAACCTGATCTCGGTCAACCGCCGCTACAAGGCCCACGCGGGACTCCGGGTCACCGACATCTGAGCCGGTCCCGGCCGGGCGCACGGCATGGGGGACACTGGACGGGCACCAGCAGCCGTACCCGGACAGGAGCCGTCCCCCATGCCCCGCCTCGCCCTCTACGCCCTCGTGGTCTGCGCCCTGGCCGTCGCCGCGGCCGTCGTCTCCTTCGTCCAGGGCAGCTTCCTGGGCGTGATCTGGGTCCTCCTCGCGGGCCTCTCCTCGAACATGGCGTGGTACTACATCCGCCGCGCGAAGGTCGAGAAGCAGGCCGCGGCCCAGGGCTAGACCTGGCAGAACTCCGGGGTCTCCTGCCAGAACCGGAACAGCTGCGAGCCGCAGTAGCGGGAGAGTTCCGGCACCCCGAGCGACCGCATCAGCGCGTCGATCGCGTCGAAGAAGGCGCCGTTGACCGCCGGTACGAACAGCAGCGCGATCACGATGAAGAAGCCGTACGGCGCGTACGGCTCGATCTGCCGCTTCAGCTTGTACGAGAGCCAGGGCTCCACGACCCCGTAGCCGTCGAGGCCCGGCACCGGCAGGAAGTTCAGGAGCGCGGCCGTCACCTGGAGGAACGCCAGGAACGCCAGCGCGTACCGGAAGGCCACGGGCACGCCGTCCAGCGCGTCCAGCCAGAACGGCGCCGTGCAGACCAGCGCGAACAGGACGTTCGCCAGCGGGCCCGCCGCCGAGATCAGGCTGTGCTTCCAGCGCCCCTTGATACGGCCGTGCTCGATGAAGACGGCCCCGCCCGGGAGACCGATCCCGCCCATGATGACGAACAGCACCGGCAGGATGATGCTCAGCCACGCGTGCGTGTACGCGAGCGGGTTCAGGGTCAGATAGCCCTTGGCCCCGACCGTGATGTCCCCGCCGTGCAGGGCGGTGCGGGCGTGCGCGTACTCGTGGAGGCAGAGCGACACCACCCACGCCGAGGTCACGAAGAGGAACACCGCCAGGCCGGGCGAGGCGGCGAAGTCCGTCCACACCGCCCAGCCGGTGACGGCCATGACGGCGAGGATCGCCAGGAAGACGGGACTGATCCGCCGTTCGTGACGCCGAGTGGTGGCCGTGCTCATCGCGGAGACTCCCGTGGGCCGGAGGGCTGGTGTGCGGGAAACGTACCGGGCACCGGCCGGGTTCCGGGACGCGGGTCCCGGTGCGAGTACGAGTACGAGTGCGGGCCCGGTGCCCGGACTCCAGGCCCCTTCCCGCGCCGCGTGCCCCGCCGTTCGCGTGCCCTGATTCCGGAGCCGAGGGGCTTCTCGCGGAGAATGGTGTCGTGCGTTACTCCCTGCTCGGCCCGACCCTCGCCCATACGCCCGACGGCGCCGACGTGACCGTCGGCGGCCCGCGGGTGCGCGCGCTGCTGACCGTCCTCGCCCTGCGGGCCGGCCGGACCGTGCCCGTACCGGACCTCGTCGACGAGGTCTGGTACGGCGACGAGCCGCCCGCCGACGCGGTCGCCGCGCTCCAGGCGCTCGTCGGGCGGCTGCGCCGGGCCCTCGGCCGCACCGCGGTGATCTCCGCCGACGGCGGCTACCGGCTCGACGCCCGGCCCGAGGACGTCGACACCCACCGCTTCGAGCGGCTCGCCGCCGAGGGCGTGGCCGCGCTCGGCGCGGCCGACGCCGGGCGGGCCGCCGCGCTCCTCGACGAGGCCCTCGGCCTCTGGCGCGGTGCCGCCCTCGCCGACCTGCCGGACCGGGACGCCGAGGCGGGCCGCTGGGAGGCCCGCCGCCTCGACGCCCGCCGCGCCCGGCTCGGCGCCGCCCTGGCCCTGGGCGAGGCGGCCGCCGCCCTCCCCGAACTGACCGCCCTCACCGCCGCCCACCCGCTCGACGAGCCTCTCCAGGCCCTCCGTATCCGGGCCCTGCGGGACACCGGCCGCGCGGCCGAGGCGCTCGCCGCGTACGAGTCGGTCCGCCGCGCCCTCGCCAACCGCCTCGGCACGGACCCCTCCCCGGCCCTGCGCGCCCTCCACGCGGAGCTGCTCGCCCCGGCGCCGCCCGCGCCGCCCGCGCGGCCGGAGGCACCGAAGCCGCCCGTCCCCGGGAACCTCCGCGCCCGGCTCACCAGCTTCGTCGGGCGGGACGAGGACATCACCGCCCTCCAGGAGTCCCTGCGGACGGCCCGGCTCGTCACCCTCCTCGGGCCCGGCGGCGCCGGGAAGACCCGGCTCTCGCAGGAGGCGGCCGAGCGCGGGGCCGAGGCCTGGCCGGACGGCGTGTGGGTGGCCGAGCTCGCCCCCGTCACCGACCCGGAGGCCGTCCCCGAGGCCGTACTCGCGGCCGTCGGCGCCCGGGAGACCGTGCTGCGCGGCGCGAGAGCCGAGGAGCTGCGCGGCGGGGGCGACCCGCTCGACCGGCTCGTCGAGCACTGCGCCGGGCGGCGGATGCTGCTGCTCCTCGACAACTGCGAGCACCTCGTCGCGGCCGCCGCCGAGCTCGCCGAGGCCCTCCTCGCCCGCTGCCCCGGACTGCGGGTCCTGGCGACGAGTCGGGAGCCGTTGGGGGTGCCGGGGGAGGTGTTGAGTGCGTTGGGGCCGTTGCCGGTGGACATGGCGTTGCGGTTGTTGGGTGAGCGGGGTGCGGCGGCGCGGCCGGGTTTCCGGGTGGCGGACGATGTGGGGGCGGCGGAGGAGGTGTGTCGTCGGCTTGACGGGTTGCCGTTGGCGATCGAGTTGGCGGCGGCGCGGTTGCGGTTGTTGTCGGTGCGGCAGATCGCGGACCGGCTTGACGATCGTTTCCGGTTGTTGACGTCGGGGGCGCGGACGGTGTTGCCGCGTCAGCAGACGTTGCGGGCGGTGGTGGACTGGTCGTGGGAGTTGCTGGACGGGGTGGAGCGGGGGGTGTTGCGGCGGCTCGCGGTGTTCACGGGCGGGTGTGATCTGGCGGCGGCGGAGACGGTCTGTGCCGGGGAGGGTGCCGGGGTTGACGTTCTGGACGTGTTGGGTGCTCTTGTCGACAAGTCGCTCGTGGTCGCGGGGCCGGGTCCGGACGGTGTGGGGATGCGGTTCCGGCTGCTGGAGACGGTGGCGGAGTACGCGGGGGAGCGGTTGGACGAGGCCGGGGAGCGGGCGGTGACGGAGCGGCGGCATCTCGCGTACTACCGCGAGCTGGCCCGCCGTACCGACCCCGAGCTCCGCGGCTCAGGACAGGTCGCCGCCATCGCCCGGTTCGGGACCGAGTACGGCAACCTCCGCACCGCCCTGCGCCGGGCCGTCGCCGCCCGCGACGAGGACGAGGCGCTCGTCCTCGTCCACTCCCTGCTCTGGTACTGGCAGATGCGCGACCTGCGCACCGACGCCCTGCACTGGGCCCGGGCCGCCGCCGACCTCGGTCCCGACCCGTTCACGCCGCCCGCGGCCCCCGTCGTCCCCCTCCACGAGCCGTGCACGGCCGCGCCGCCGCCGCTCTCCGAGGAGCAGCGCTGGGAGGCCCGGCGCGGGGTGCGGCTCGTCGAACTCCTCAACATGGACCACGAGACCGGGCGCTGGACCAGCCCCGAGGGCGTGCACCGGCTCCGCGAGATGACCGCCGTCTACGAGCCCGGGCTGCCCCAGACCTGCCGGCTGCCCGGCTCCTTCGCCGTCTTCGCGGTCCTCATCATGGGAGAGGCCGGCCGGCTCCGCGAACTCCTCGACACGACGGTGGCGGCCTGCCGCCGGCACGGCTACGACTGGGAGCTCGCCAACGCCCTCCAGATGCGTGCCAACATGTTCGCCAACCGGGCGGACCTGGCCGGCGAGGCGACCGGCGACGCCGACGAGAGCCTGGAGATCTTCGCCCGGCTCGGTGACGCCTGGGGCGCTGCCGAGGCGCTCTCCTCCCGCGCGGAGGCCCACGAGCGGCGGCTCGAGTTCGAGGAGGCGGCCGAGGACTTCGCCGCCGCCATCGACTACGCGGAACGGATCGGCGCCCAGTCGCAGATGGCGCTGCTGCGGGCCCGTTACGCCGGGACGCTCGTCGAGACCGGGCGGCTCGACGAGGGGGAGGCGATCCTGCGCGAGATCGTGGGCGGGGGCCACGGCTGGGGCCACGAACCCCTGCTCGGCGCCCGCATCTTCCTTGCCCTGGCGCTCGGCCGCAGCGGTCGCACCGCCGAGGCCCGCGAACACCTGCACGCGCTGCGGGGGGAGTTCGGCTCCGAGACCCTCTCCCTCTTCGAAGGCTTCACCCTCGGCAGTCTGGGCTGGCTGGACAACGTCGACGGGCGGTACCACTCCGCGTTCCACCTCGCCGCGCAGGCGTACGAGCGCTCCCTCGGCTCCCTGTCGATGATGGTCGCCCCGCAGATGCCGGCGGTCCACGTCGTCGTCGCGGCCTGGGCGCTCGCCGGCCTCGGCAGCCCCACCGCACGGCTCGCCGCCACGCTCCTCGGGACCAGGGAGAGCCTCCTCCCGCCAGGCCACCTGCCGCCGCCGCTGGAGCGGGAGAACCTGGCCACGGCCACGGAGCTGACCCGGTCCGTCCTCGGCGACGAGGAGTTCGCCGCGGCACACGCCGAAGGCGACGGCCTCTCCCTGGAAGAGACCGCCGCCCTGCTCGGCCGCGCCGCCGACGCGATCAGTGAGCGCGCCGAGTCCTGAACCCCCTGTCGTCCCTCAGGTCTTCTTGCGGAACTTGGTGACCGCGAGCGGCGCCGTGACGACCGTGATCAGCAGCGCCCAGCCGAGGACCATCCACACCGAGTGGGCGACCGGACCGCCGTTGATCAGGTTCCGGGCGGCGTCGGCGAGGTTCGACAGCGGGTTGTAGTCGGTGAAGGTCTCCAGCCAGCCCGGCATCGACGCCGTCGGGGCGAAGATCGAGGAGCCGAACTGCAGCGGCATCAGGACGAGCATGGCCATGCCCTGGACGGCCTGGGCCGTCTTGAGGCTGAGCCCGAGCAGGATGAAGATCCACATCAGCGAGGCGCCGAAGACCATCGAGAGACCGATGGCGGCGAAGAGGTGGAGGACCGAGGTGTGGATCTCCATGCCGAGCAGGAAGCCCATGCCGAGCAGGATCGCGGTGGCGATCAGCATCCGGCCGACCTCGACGACGATCTTCGCGATCAGGACGGAGGACCGGGCGATCGGCATCGTCCGGAACCGGTCCATGACCCCCTTCTTGAAGTCGTCGTTGATGCCCACGCCGACGGCCATGGCGATGTTCATGCCCATCATCGCCATCAGGCCGGGCGTCACGTAGTTGACGTAGACGTCGTTGTTGCCCTTGCCCGAGATGGCGCCGCCGAAGACGTACACGAACAGCAGGATGAAGATGATCGGCATCAGGACGGCGTCGAACATCGACTCCGGGTCCTGCTTGATCTGGAGGGCGTTGCGGCGGGCCAGCGCGCCGATGTGGCGGAGATTGGCCCGCAGCCCGATCCGGCCCTCGGCGGACGGCGCGGGGCGCGCCGGAGCCGTCCTCGGCCCGTCGACGGGGGACTTGGTGACGGTGGTCGTGGTCGTCGTGCTCATGCGGCGACCTCCTCGCTGATCGCGTCGGACACGTCGGTCTTCTGGCCGGTGATCGCGAGGAACACCTCGTCCAGGCTGGGCAGATGGGTCCCGATGTGGGCGATGCCGAAGCCGCGCGCGCCGAGCAGCGCCACGACGGCGGTCAGCTGCTGGTCGGTGAGGATCGGCACGTACAGCGCGCCCTCGTCGGGCACGACGGTCGAGCCGGCGACGCCGTCGAGACCGGTCTCGCGGAGCGCGGCGGCCATGGCCGACAGCTGGTCCGGGTCGACCGGGCGGATCTTCAGGGTCCGGCCGCCGACCTTCGCCTTGAGCTCGTCGACACCGCCCTTGGCGATGACCTTGCCCTTGTCGATGACGGTCAGCTCGCTCGCGAGCTGCTCCGCCTCCTCCATGTACTGCGTGGTCAGCAGGACGGTGACGCCCTCGGAGACCATCCGCTGGACCTCGTCCCACACCTCGTTGCGGGTGCGCGGGTCGAGGCCGGTCGTCGGCTCGTCCAGGTAGAGGACGGAAGGCTGCCCGATCATCGAGGCCGCGAGGTCGAGCCGGCGGCGCATACCGCCGGAGTAGGTCATCGCGGCGCGCTTGGCGGCGTCGGTGAGGGAGAAGCGCTCCAGCATCTCGTCGGCCCTGCGGCGGGCGTCCTGCCGGGACAGGTCGAGCAGCCGCCCGATCATGTAGAGGTTCTCCCAGCCGGAGAGCTTCTCGTCGACCGAGGCGTACTGGCCGGTGAGGCCTATGGTGCGGCGCAGCTGGCGGGGGTGCTTCACCACGTCGTACCCGGCGACGATGGCGGTCCCGGCGTCCGGGACGAGGAGGGTGGACAGGCAGCGGACGAGGGTGGTCTTCCCGGCGCCGTTCGGCCCGAGGACCCCGAGGACGGTGCCCTCCCGGACGTCCAGGTCGACCCCGTCGAGGGCCTTCGTCGCGCCGAAGTGCTTCACGAGGCCCCGGACCTCGACGGCGTTGGTGTGTGATCGCGTCATGGCAGCTACTACACCAGCCACCACCGACATTCCCCCGACAGACGACCGACAGCCCGCCGATGGGGGATGTCGGCGGGCTGTCGGAGGTGCCGCAGTGGCTCCGGGGGAACTCTCCGTCGAACTAGTGGAAGGTGTGCTCTTCGGCGGGGAACTCCCCGCCGGAGACGTCCTCCGCGAAGGCGCGCGCGGCGTCGCCGAGCGTCTCGCGGAGGTTGGCGTACTGCTTGGTGAAGCGCGGGACCTTGCCGCCGGTCAGACCGGCCATGTCGGTCCAGACGAGGACCTGCGCGTCGGTGCCGGCGCCCGCGCCGATGCCGATGGTCGGGATGTGCAGGGAGCGGGTGACCTCGGCGGCCAGCTCGGCCGGTACGAGTTCGAGGACGACCGCGAAGGCGCCCGCGTCCTGGGCCGCCTTGGCGTCGCTGAGCAGCCGGTGGGCGGCCTCGTCGGTACGGCCCTGCACCCGGTAGCCCATGGTGTTGACGGACTGCGGGGTGAGGCCGAGGTGGGACATGACGGGGATGCCGGCCTGGACGAGCAGCTCGGTCTGGGCCAGGGAACGCTCGCCGCCCTCCAGCTTGACCGCGTGGACCCCGGCGTCCTTGATCAGCCGGGTGGCGTTGCGCAGGGCCTGGACGGGCCCTTCCTGGTACGAGCCGAAGGGGAGGTCGCCGACGACGAGGGCGCGCTTCGTGCCCCGGACGACGGCGGCGGAGAGGAAGGTCATCTCGTCCATCGTGACCGGCACGGTGGTCTCGTAGCCGAGGTGACAGTTGCCCATCGAGTCGCCGACGAGGATCACGGGGATGCCGGCCTCGTCGAAGACGGAGGCGGTCATCGCGTCGTAGGCGGTGAGCATGGGCCACTTCTCGCCGCGGGCCTTGGCGGCGGCGATGTCGTGGACGGTGATGCGGCGCGTGCCCTTGCCGCCGTACAGCGCCTTGCTGCTGTCGGCGGACGGTTTCCGGGCAGCCTGAAGCGTCATGGGAAACGGCTCCTTCGTCATCTCGAGGCGCCCTGACGGCGTCCCCGGACCACATCCATGGTGGCACTTCGCCGGGCGGGCGGGGAAGTGGGCCGGAGTGGCGCTGTTCACACCGGTGCAACGTGTAGGCGCGTCGTGAAGCTTCCTTCACAAGCCCCCCGCTTCTCCGTACCGTCATCCGGCCCCCACCCGACCTGCACCCGGCCCGCACCCGACCTGCACCCGGCCCGCACCCGACCTGCACTCGCTCCGCACCCGACCCCCACTCGGCCCGTACGAATGTGCGCGTTCTGTCACAGGGCCGCCGCCCGCGTCACCTGCAGGAACCCGCCACGCACCAGTCTCGTCCCTGGGGGAGTACGACGGACCCGGGATCGCCTAGTGTCGGCACCGGGTCACGCAAGACGGCAAGGCAGCAGTGAGGACAGTGCGATGGCGCGGGTGGACATGACGGAGACCGAGTACGGCGGCGGCGAGAACGGGCGTCCCGGTTCCGGATCCCGGTTCCGGACCGCCCTCGACGGCCTCCGGCGCGACCGCGGCATCTGGCGCCGGGGCATCCTGATCGCCGCCGCGGCGGTGGCGCTGACCCTCCTGATGGTGTTCCACGCCGATATCCCCAACAGGATCGGCAACCTCGGCAGCCTGACCGAGACGTTCCTGCCGTGGCTGGGCCTCTTCGTCCCCCTGCTCCTCGTCCTCGCCCTGGTGCGCCGCTCCGCCACCGCCCTGATCGCCCTGCTGCTGCCGGCCGTGGTCTGGCTCAATCTCTTCGGCGGCCTCGTCGCCGACAAGTCGGCTTCCGGCGGCGACCTGACCGTCGCCACCCACAACGTGAACGCCGACAACCCGGACCCCGAGGGCACCGCCCGCGAGCTCGCCGCGTCCGGCGCCGACGTGCTGGCCCTGGAGGAGCTCAAGGGCGACATGGTCCCGACGTACGAGCGGGGCCTCGCGGAGGCGTACCCGTACCACTCCGTCCAGGGCACGGTCGGCCTCTGGAGCAAGCTCCCCCTGCGCGCCGCGCGGCCCGTCGACATCCGGATGGGCTGGACCCGCGCCATGCGCGCCGACGTGGTGACCCCCCAGGGCGAGGTCGCGGTGTACGTCGCCCACCTGCCGTCCGTCCGGGTCAAGCTGAACGCGGGGTTCACCGCCAATCAGCGTGACAACAGCGCCAACGCGCTCGGCGAGGCCATCGCCCGCGACAAGCACGAGCGGATCGTCCTCCTCGGCGACCTCAACGGCACCATGAACGACCGCTCGCTCAACGCCGTCACCTCGCAGCTGCGCTCCACCCAGGGCGCGGCCGGCGACGGCTTCGGCTTCAGCTGGCCGGCCTCGTTCCCGATGGCCCGGATCGACCAGATCATGGTGAAGGGTGTGGAACCGATGTCGTCCTGGGCGCTGCCGGAGACGATGAGCGACCACCTCCCGATCGCCGCCCGCGTGAAACTCTGACGCCATCCCCCGGAAGCCGCGGGGAAGAATCCACCTGAGAGTCTTTGTTCCGACGAAGAACTATCTTCGGGACATTCTGAAAGGCTCTCCCCATGCCCCTGGCGCTGCTCGCGCTCGCCGTCTCCGCCTTCGGCATCGGCACGACCGAGTTCGTGATGATGGGCCTCCTGCCCAACGTCGCCGACGACCTCGGCACCTCCGTCCCCACCGCCGGGTACCTCGTCTCGGCGTACGCGATCGGCGTGGTCGTCGGCGCCCCGCTGCTCACGGCCCTCGGCTCCCGGATCCCGCGCAAGCGGATGCTGCTCCTGCTGATGGCCCTGTTCGTCGTCGGCAACCTCGCCTCCGCGTTCGCCCCCGGCTTCGGCTGGCTCGTCGCCGGACGGATCCTCGCCGGGCTCCCGCACGGGGCCTTCTTCGGCGTCGGCGCGGTCGTCGCCGCCCGCCTCGTGCCCGAGGACCGGCAGGCGCGGGCGGTGGCCACGATGTTCCTCGGCCTCACCGTCGCCAACATCCTCGGCGTACCGGCCGCGACCCTCCTCGGCCAGCACCTCGGCTGGCGGTCGACCTTCCTCGTCGTCACCGTCATCGGCCTGCTCGCCATGGCCGCGCTCGCCCGCCTCGTCCCGTACGTCCCCGTGGACGAGCGGCAGGGCCTCGGCCGCGAGGTGCGCGCCCTCGGCCGCCCGCAGGTGCTGCTCGGCCTGCTCACCGCGGTCTTCGGCTTCGCGGGCGTCTTCGCCGTCTACTCCTATCTCGCCTCGATGACCACCGAGGTGATGGGCTTCGGCGAGTCCACCGTCACTGTCGTCCTCGCCCTCTTCGGCCTCGGCATGACCGGCGGGGCGCTCGCCGCGGGCCCGCTGACCGACCGGGCGCTCCGTCCGACCCTGTACGGCTCGCTCGCGGCCCTCGTCCTCGCCCTGGTCGCGTTCCGCTTCACCGTCCACGTGCCCTGGCTGGCCCTCGTCACGGTCGTCGTGCTCGGCGCGGTCGGCTTCATGACCACCACCCCGCTCCAGATGCTGGTCATGCGGAAGGCCAAGGACGCCCCGACGCTCGCCTCCGCCTCCAACCACTCCGCCTTCAACCTCGCCAACGCGGGCGGCGCCTGGGCGGGCGGGGCCGCCGTCGCCGCCGGCTGGGGCTGGACCTCCCCGGCCCTCGTCGGCGCGGGCCTCACGGTCGTCGGCCTGGCGATCGCGGCCGTCGCGGGCCTGCTCGACCGGGCCCCCGGGACGGCGGAGGGGGCCTCCCGCGTCGTGGCGGGAAGCCCCCTCGACACCGACAGGGTGGTCAGCGGGACGGCGTCGTCTCCCGCCAGCGGTTCGTGATCGGCAGCCGCCGGTCCTTGCCGAAGCCCTTCGCCGAGATCTTGGTGCCCGGCGGGTACTGGCGCCGCTTGTACTCCGCCGCGTCCACCATCCGCAGCGTGCGCGCGACGACCTCCTCGTCGAAGCCGGCCGCCACGATCTCGTCCTTGCCGCGGTCCGCGTCCACGTACAGCGCGAGGATCCCGTCGAGGACGTCGTAGTCCGGCAGCGAGTCCGTGTCGACCTGGCCGGGGCTCAGCTCGGCGCTGGGTGGCTTGGTGATCGAGCTCTCCGGGATCGGCGGGGTCATCCCGCGCTCCTCGGCGGCCCGGTTGCGCCAGCGCGCGAGCCGGAAGACGGTCGACTTGTAGACGTCCTTGATGGGCCCGAACGCGCCGACGGAGTCGCCGTACAGCGTCGAGTAGCCCACCGCCAGCTCGGACTTGTTGCCCGGCGCGAGGACGATGTGCCCCTCCTGGTTGGAGAGGGCCATCAGCGTCGTGCCGCGCAGCCGGGACTGGAGGTTCTCCTCGGCGAGGCCGGTGAGACCCAGCGAAGCCATGTACGCGTCGAACATCGGCTCGATCGACACCGTGCGGTAGTGGAGGCCGGTGCGGCGGGCCAGCTCGGCGGCGTCGCCGCGCGAGTGGTCGGAGGAGTACTTGGAGGGCATCGACACGCCGTACACGTTCCCCGCGCCGACCGCGTCGCAGGCGATCGCCGCGACGAGCGCCGAGTCGATGCCGCCGGAGAGGCCGATCAGGACCGAGCGGAAACCGTTCTTCGCGACGTACGCGCGCAGCCCCACGACCAGGGCCGAGTAGATCTCCTCGTCGTCGTCGAGCCGGTGCGCGTACCCGCCGGCGAGCTCCGGCTCGTACGCGGGCAGCGGCTTCTCGGAGAGCACGACCCGGTCGATCCGCAACCTGTCGACAACGCCGTCGCCCACGGTCCCCTCCGGGGCCTCGGGGTCGGCCGCCGGCAGCTCCAGGTCGAGGACCACGCTGCCCTCGACGAACTGCGGGGCGCGCGCGATCACTTCGCCGGCCGCGTCCACGACGATCGAGTCGCCGTCGAAGACCAGCTCGTCCTGGCCGCCCGTCGACGCCAGGTACGCCGTGACGCAGCCGGCCTCGCGGGCCCGCCTGCGGACCAGTTCGAGCCGCGTGTCGTTCTTGTTCCGCTCGTACGGAGAGGCGTTGACCGACAGGAGCAGCCCGGCCCGGGCGGCGCGCGCCGCCGGGACGCGGCCGCCCTCCTGCCAGAGGTCCTCGCAGATCGCCAGGGCCACGTCGACGCCGTGGACGCGGACGACCGGCAGCGTGTCGCCCTGGACGAAGTAGCGGTACTCGTCGAAGACGCCGTAGTTGGGCAGATGGTGCTTGGCGAAGCGCAGCGCCACCTCGCCGCGGTACAGCACGGCCGCGGCGTTCTCCGGCGAGCCGGCGGGCCTGCCGAGCCGCGGTTCGGCCCGCTCGGAGCGGTCGAGGTAGCCGACGACGACCGGCAGCTCGCCGAAGCCCTCGTCCGCGAGCCGCCGGGCGAGCCCGCGCAGGGCCTCCCGGGAGGCCTCGACGAAGGAGGACCGCAGGGCCAGGTCCTCGACGGGGTAGCCGGTCAGCGCCATCTCGGGGAACGCGACGAGATGCGCGCCCTGTCCGGCGGCGTGCCGGGTCCAGTGGACGATCGCCTCGGCGTTCCCGGCGATGTCTCCGACGGTCGAGTCGATCTGATTCAGGGCGAGGCGTAGTTGAGGCACCCGGCCAGTGTAATCGTCACACCGACGCGATGTCCCGGGAAACGCCCCGAACGGCTGCCGAGACCGCCCCTGCTCGACATGCGGCCCGCCCCCGCCCCACTGATCATGGGCCCATGACGACCACTGACGACCCGGCGGAGTCGGCGCGGCCGGCCGCCGGCGACACCGTGACGGCCCAGGACGACGGCACGAAGCGGCAGTTCATTTCCTGGCTGACGCTCGCCTTCATGACCACCGCGTCCGTCGCGAGCCTGCGGCCCTCGCCGGCGATGGCCATCTACGGCCTCGCCGCGATCTTCCTCTACCTGCTCCCGGCCATCGTCTTCCTGCTCCCCACCGCCCTCGTCGGCGCCGAGCTCGCCTCCGGCTGGTCCGGCGGCATCTACCGCTGGGTCAGCGAGGCCCTCGGCAAGCCGCTGGGCTTCCTCGCGGTCTGGTGCCAATTCGCCATGACCATCGCGTACTACCCGAGCCTGCTCGCGTACGTCGCCTCGACGTTCGCGTACGTCATCGACCCGTCCCTCGCCGAGAACGGCGTCTACGTCGCGATCGTCATCATCGTCATCTACTGGAGCGGCGTCTGGATCTCCTCGCGCGGTACGAAGACGATCGCCGGCCTCTCCTCCTTCGGCCTGATCATCGGCACCCTCATCCCCGGCGTGCTGCTCGTCGTCCTCGGCATGGTCTTCCTCGGCCAGGGCAACCCCTCCGCCCAGCCCATGACCGCCGACCACTGGCTCCCGCCGTGGACCGGCCTCGCGAGCCTGGTCCTCATCGTCAACAACTTCCTGTCCTACGCGGGCATGGAGATGAACGGCGTGCACGTCTCCTCGCTGCGCGACCCCAAGCGCGAGTACCCGAAGTCGATGTTCCTGGCGACCGGCCTCGTCCTGCTGATCTTCATCCTTCCGGCCCTCGCCATCGCCTGGGTCATGCCCTCCGCGCAGCTCAGCCTCACCGCCGGTCTCATGCAGGCCTTCCAGGCCTTCTTCGACCACTTCTCCATCGGCTGGATGACCAAGATCGTCGGCGTCATGCTGGTCTGCGCCGCCCTCGGCGGCATGCTCACCTGGCTCGCCGGACCCGCGAAGGGCCTCGTCCTGCTCTCCCGGCAGGAGGGCTACCTGCCGCCCGCGCTCCAGAAGTTCAACAGGAACGGCGTGCCGCAGAACATCATGATCGCGCAGGGCGTCGTCACCACCCTGATCGGCGTCCTGTACGCGTTCAGCGACGACGTCTCCAGCGCGTACTGGATGTTCTCCGTCATCACGGTGCAGATCTACCTGATCGCGTACCTCCTGATGTTCGTGGCCGTCGTCAAGCTCCGCAGGAGCCGGCCGGAGGTCGAGCGCGGCTTCCGTGTCCCCGCGGTCCAGTGGGTCGCCGGCATCGGCTTCGTCGCCTCGGTCGCCGCACTCGTCATCGGCTTCGTCCCGCCGGACCAGTTCGGCGACCAGCCGCTCTGGCGCTACCTGCTCATCGTCGGCGGCGGCCTGTTCGTCCTCGGCATCGCCATCCCGGCCGCGCTCCTCAAGTACCGCAAGCCCAGCTGGGTCCACCCCGACCACAGGGCCGACCAGGGGGAACCTTCCGGTACGTCCTGACGTTCGAACCACCATGCCCGGAAAGGCGCCCGGAAGGGCGACGAGAGCGGCCGCGGTCCTCCTGGGCCTCGGCGCGCTCGCGTACACCGCCTGGCTCCTCGAAGTCCTCGTCCGGACCGGGCTCGACCCGGTCCGGACGTACGTCTCCGAACTCGCCGCCGCCGACCAGCCCCTCGGCGGCCTCTTCCGCGCCACCGACCTGGCGGCCGGCCTCCTCGTCCTCGCCGGCGCGCTGACCGGGCTCGCCGCGACCCGCGGACCCCGCGGACCCCGCGGACCCCGCAGACCCCGCAGACACGGCGGACACGGCGGACACGGCGGACACGGCGGACACGGCGGACACGGCGGACGCGGCGGACACGGCGGACACGGCGGACGCGGCGGACACGGCGGACGCGGCGGACACGGCCCCTGGGCGCTCGGCGGCTGGATCGCCCTCGCCGTCTTCGGGGCCGCCACCGCCGTCGACTCGCGGCTCCCGCTCAGCTGCGCCCCCACCGCCGACCCGGAGTGCGCGGCGCGCGAGACCGCCGGCCTCGTGCCCGCCACCCATATGGCCCACGCCGTCAGTTCGAGCCTCGCCATGACCGGCGCCCTCGCCGCGATGGTCGCCCTGACCGTGGCCGCCCGCCGGTACGGCCACTGGCGCCCCCTCGCCCGTACCGGCCCCGCCCTCGTCGTCCTGGAGCTCGCCGCCACCGCCTGGACCCTGACGGCCGTCGCCGCCTTCGAGGCCGGCAAGGGCACGTGGTCGCTCGGCCTGGGCCAGCGGCTCCAGGTCCTCCTGGTGGCCGTCTGGCTCGCCGTCCTGGCCGGCTCACTGGGAAGGCGCGCGCGATGACCTTCGTACGGATCGGCGGAGTGGCCCACCATGTGGTCGTCGAGGGCTCGGGGCCCGTCGTCGTCCTGAGCGCCGGTCTCGGCCTGAGCTGGTTCGACTGGGACCCGGTCGTGCCGCTGCTCGCCCCGTACCGCACGGTCGTCCGCTTCGACCGCCCCGGCCACGGCCTCTCCGCCCCCGCGCAGGCCCCGCCGACGGCGGCGGGCGAGGCGCACCGGATCGCGTCGCTCCTGGACGCGCTCGGCGCACTCGGGGCACTCGGCGCACCCGACGTGCTCGGCGCACCCGACGTGCTCGGCGCGCCCGACGTGCTCGACGCACTCGGCGCGCCAGACGATCTCGACGTGCTCGAAGGCCGTCAGGACCCCGTCACCGTCGTCGGCCACTCCCTCGCCGGATTCCACGCGGAGGCCTTCGCGCGCCTCCACCCCACCCGTACGGCCGCGCTCGTCCTCGTCGACTCCTCGGTGGAGGAACACCCCCGCCCCTCCTCCCGTACGGCCGCGGTGTCCGAGGCCCTCGGCAGGGCGCTCTCCGCCGCCGGCGTACCGGCCGCGCTCGGCCCGGCGGTCCGCCGGGCGGCCGTACGAAGGGACCCGGCGCCCGGCGCACTGATCCGCCGCGTCTACCGCACCTCACGCGTCCTGCGCGGCGCCCTCCTGGAGAACGCCCACTACGGCGCCGTCGCCGCCGAACTCCTCGACCTCCGGGACCGCTTCCCCCTCCCGCCCGGCCTGCCCGTCACCGTCCTCGCCGCCCCCGACGGCTCCGCCCGCTGGGAACGCCGCCAACGCGCGCTGGCCCGAAGGCTCGACGCCTCCTACGAGGCGGTCGTGCCGTCGGGCCATCTGGTCATGCTGGACCGCCCGGACGCGGTGGCCCGGGCGGTGCTCCACCCAGGTCAGGTCGCGGCGTAGACGCTCGTGCAGAACGCCTTGATCTGCTCGTCCGACAGATGCTGGGCCAGGTCGGCCTCGCTGATCATGCCGACGAGCCGCTTGCCCTCGATGACGGGGAGCCGACGGATCTGGTGGCTCTGCATCTCCTCCAGAACCGCGCCCACGTCGGCGCCGGCCTCGACCCAGCGGGGCGTGCCCTTCGCCATCTCGCCGCAGGTGATCTTCGCCGGATCGTGGCCCATGGCCACACAGCCGATCACGATGTCGCGGTCCGTGATGATGCCGCAGAGCCGCTCGTTCTCGTCGGCGATGGGCAGCGCGCCCACGTTCAGATTGCGCATCATCTGCGCGGCGGTCTCGTGAGCCGGGATCCACTGGGCCCCGGGATGCATGATGTCCTTCGCCGTGGTCATGAGCTGCGTACCTTTCGTCGAACGTCGTCACACGAACGTCCCCGAGCCCACTCATTGTCGGCGCACGGCACGGCCCCCGCGACCGCAGCGGGTCACGGGGGCCGGACGGCCGTGCGGGACCAGGCCCCAACCGGCTCCATGCGGCTCCATTCGGCTCCGCACGGCTCCGCGGGATCAGGCCCCGCGCTTCCTGAGCATGTCCGCCATCAGCAGGATCTCGGACTGCTGCGCGTCGACCATGCCCTGGGCGAGATCGCGCTCGACGCCCGGGGCGCACTTCTGCACGCAGCCCTGCGCCATGTGGACCCCGCCCTTGTGGTGCTCGGTCATGAGCTTCAGGTACAGGACCTCGGCCTCCCGGCCACTGGCCTCGCGCAAGGCGTCCATCTGCGCGTTGGTCGCCATGCCGGGCATCAGCGCGCCGTCCGCACCGGCGCCCGTCCCCATGCCCATCCAGGTCATCGGCTCGACCCCGGACTGGAGCTTGGGCAGCCCCCAGATGTCCAGCCAGCCGAGCATCATGCCCCGCTGGTTGGCCTGGGTGTTCGCGATGTCGTACGCGAGTCGGCGGACCGACTCGTCCCGGGTGCGGTCCCGGACGATGAACGACATCTCGACGGCCTGCTGGTGGTGGACGGACATGTCCCGGGCGAAGCCGGCGTCCGCGGAGTCCGTGGCGGGAGTACGCGGCGCCTCGTCGCGCTCGGCGGAGGCGACCGTGACGGCGCCCCCGGCGAACAGCAGCGCGAGCGCGACGGCGGTGATCGCCGCCCACTGCGTCCGCCCGGGCCCGCGCCGCACGGCTGGCGCGAACTCCTCTTCGGCCTCCGTGCTCTCCCCGCTCACTGACCGACCCCGCCGGTGCAGGCGGCGCCCGGCTCGGGGGTCTGCGGACCCTGCACGTACTTCGTGAAGAAGGCGTCGATCCGCGGGTCGGTGGCGCTGTCCACGGTCACCTGCTTGCCCCAGGCGGACAGCATGATCGCCCCGGCCTGGTCGTCCACGGGGCTCATCAGCGTGTACTTGGTCTTGCCGACCTTCTCGGACAGCTTCTCCACGTCGGCCTTGTCGGCCTTCTTGTTGTACGTCACCCAGACGGCGCCGTGCTCCAGCGAGTGCACGGCGTTCACCTCGTTGATCGCCTTGTCGTAGACCACGCCGTCGCAGTTCATCCAGACCGGGTGGTGGTCACCGCCGACCGGCGGCTTCATGTCGTACTTCACGGCGGTCTCGACGTGGTTGCGGCCGAGCTTCTTCGCGTCCCAGGTCTGTTCGGCCTTGATGGGGGCCTTGGCGGCGGCCTCCTTCGCGTCCTGCTCGTCGGACTTCTTCATCAGCACGAAGGTGCCGAAGCCGACGAGGCCGAGGACGACGACTCCGGAGACGCCGATGGTGATGAAGCGGTTGCGACGCTCGCGGGCCTGCTCGGCGCGGCGCATCTCCTCTATTCGGGCGCGGCGGTCGGCGTTGGAGGAGCGGTTGGCGGCCATGGTGATGTCGTCCTTCTGGAGAGAGGGGGGTGGAGTTCGGAGCGAGACACGAGGGGGAGGGGGTGCCCTTATGTCCGGAGAACTTGAAGGACGTGCAGGTCCGGCGCGCGCGGCCGGACGCCGGGGCGGCGGGCCGGGCCGTCACCGGCGGGCGGGTCGAGGCGCGGCAGCCGGCCCTCCGTGTGGAGCGGGGGGTCGAGCGGGGGCGCGCTGAGCACCGCGGGGGAGAGGGAGGGGACGAGGGAGCAGCCGCCGCGGTCGTACGGACAGATGTACTCGGCCACGACCGCCGACGCCCGCGCGCCGTACGTCTCCGGTGCCGCCGCGTGATGCGGATCGGTCCCGGGCCCGGGACCCAGACAGACGAAGAGCGCGGCGAGGAGCGTCGCCACGGCACTCATCAGTGCCATGGGACGCGCGTGTCGGAACAGGCGTACGAGCCGCGGGGCCCCCATGGGCGCAGATCGTAGTGGGCGCGGACCCTCCGTGGGCCGAATGGGGTACCACTCGGTGCCGGTGAACGGCCACGACACGACCGGACGACCGCCGTCCACCTGCCTCGCGTTACCTGCGTCACACCCGAGCAGGCACTATGGGTGTGCAACGTGCGCGAAACCATGTGGTGGGATGCTCAGGTGCCCCCCGATGTACCGGAGGCGGTGGGAGCAGGCGGCCTGACCAGCAAGGATGGGTGTGGAAATGGACAAGCAGCAGGAATTCGTGCTCCGTACGCTCGAGGAGCGCGACATCCGCTTCGTGCGCCTGTGGTTCACCGACGTGCTGGGCTTCCTCAAGTCGGTGGCCGTGGCGCCCGCCGAGCTTGAGCAGGCCTTCGACGAGGGCATCGGCTTCGACGGCTCGGCGATCGAGGGCTTCGCCCGCGTATACGAATCGGACATGATCGCCAAGCCGGATCCGGGGACCTTCCAGATCCTGCCGTGGCGCGCCGAGGCCCCGGGCACGGCCCGGATGTTCTGCGACATCCTGATGCCGGACGGCTCGCCGTCCTTCGCGGACCCGCGCTACGTCCTGAAGCGGGCCCTGGCCAAGACGTCGGACCTGGGCTTCACCTTCTACACGCACCCCGAGATCGAGTTCTTCCTCCTGAAGGACAAGCCGCTCGACGGCACGCGGCCGACCCCGGCCGACAACTCGGGCTACTTCGACCACACCCCGCAGAACGTGGGCATGGACTTCCGCCGCCAGGCGATCACGATGCTCGAATCGATGGGCATCTCGGTGGAGTTCTCCCACCACGAGGGCGCGCCGGGCCAGCAGGAGATCGACCTCCGCTACGCGGACGCCCTCTCCACGGCGGACAACATCATGACGTTCCGCCTGGTCATGAAGCAGGTCGCCCTGGAGCAGGGTGTCCAGGCCACCTTCATGCCGAAGCCGTTCTCGGACTACCCCGGCTCGGGCATGCACACCCACCTCTCCCTCTTCGAGGGCGACCGGAACGCCTTCTACGAGTCGGGCGCCGAGTACCAGCTCTCCAAGGTGGGCCGCTCCTTCATCGCGGGCCTCCTGAAGCACGCGGGCGAGATCTCCGCCGTCACCAACCAGTGGGTCAACTCGTACAAGCGCATCTGGGGCGGCTCCTCCCGCACGGCCGGCTCGGGCGGCGAGGCCCCCTCGTACATCTGCTGGGGCCACAACAACCGCTCGGCCCTCATCCGCGTCCCCATGTACAAGCCGGGCAAGACGGGTTCGTCCCGCGTCGAGGTCCGCTCCATCGACTCGGGCGCCAACCCCTACCTGACGTACGCGGTCCTCCTCGCCGCCGGCCTCAAGGGCATCGAAGAGGGCTACGAACTCCCGGCGGGCGCCGACGACGACGTCTGGGCCCTCTCCGACGCGGAACGCCGCGCGATGGGCATCGAGCCGCTCCCGCAGAACCTCGGCGAGGCGATCGCCCTGATGGAGAAGAGCGAACTGGTCGCGGAGACGCTCGGCGAGCACGTCTTCGACTTCTTCCTCCGCAACAAGAAGCAGGAGTGGGAGGAGTACCGCTCGGAGGTCACCGCCTTCGAACTCCGCAAGAACCTGCCGGTGCTGTAAGCGCAGGTCAGAGTAGGTAGAACCCGGAACTTGACGATCAGGGCCGACGGTGGTGAACCGTCGGCCCTGAGTCGTCTCATCTCTCCTGGGCCGTCTGTGGGCCGTCCGGCGTCACACCGGCGGCCTCGTACATGCCGTCCACGGCCCTCCGGGTGCGCCCCTCACTGCTCGGCATGAGGTGGGTGTAGACGCGGAGGGTGAACCCGGGGTCGCTGTGGCCCAGGTACGTGCTCAGCGCCTTGATGTTCTCGCCTGAGTCGAGGAGGACGGAGGCGTAGAAGTGCCTCAGCGCGTGCATCCCGTGCTTGCGGGCCGCCTGGTGACGCTCGCCCTCTCTAGGCTCCGGAATGACGCCGGCCTGGACGAGAGCGAGCTTCCACACCCGCGTATTGAAGTCGGTCCGCCGAACTGCTCCGCCGCCCGTGAGAGAGAAGAACAGCCGCTTCGTTACGAGCGGCCCGTCCGGCTTTAACCACGGCAGGGAGACGTCGACAGGCGGGAACTCCTCGGCGTGCTCGCGGAGGATTCGGGCGACCTGGCGGGGGAGAGGGACATCGCGCTCCTTTCCGCGCTTCGGCGGGCTAAATACGAGACGACCGTTGACCACCTTCACCTGGTTGGCCACGTGCAGCCATCCGGTGTCGTACCGGACGTGCTCCACCGCGAGACCGAAGATCTCTCCCTGGCGGAGTCCGCAGCCTCCTCCGATGTCGACCATCGCCTGATATCGCTTCGGGAGTGCAGAGCGAACTGCGAACAGCCGATCCGAGGCCCATGGCCTCACTCGGGGCTCTACCGGTGCCGGCGCCCGAACCGAGCGGGACTTGCACGGGTTCTTGGAGAGCAGCTCGTCGTCCACGGCTGCGGCCAGGACGGCGGAGACGCTGGCGAAGATGACGCGCCGGTACGAGGACACGGGTAGCGCTGACTCCAACTCCTTCAGCCAGTCCCGGATGTGTTCGGGCCTGAAGGAGTCGATGGGGCGCGTCCCGATGTACGGGAATGCGTGGAGCCGCAGGTGGACGTTCACCGATGTGCGTGTCGTGTGGTCGGTCGTCTGCGAGTTGAGCCATTTCTCGCCGTACTGCCGGAACGTGGTCCGTCCGGCGGAGGGGTCGATGTACTGGCCCCGGGACATGTCGGCCTCGATGGCGGAGAGCCACTTCTCGGCGAGGCGCTTCTGCCTGTCGGGGAAGCTCTTGGACTTCTCGGTGCCGTCGGGGCCGATGTACCTGGCGCGGTAGCGCATGCCGATGCCGTAGCGGTCGGTCTTGATCCGGACAGGCCTTCCGTCGGGGCCGGTCTCGTTCTTGAACCAACGGTCCTGGATGTGGCCAGCCATCGGGGCTGTGGCTCCTTTCGGAGTACGCGAAGGCCCATGGCGCTCCGGTTGGGAGCACCACGGGCCGAAAGGGGGAACTAGGCCGTGTCTCATTGATCAGGTGGATGATCGCCCTGGCCTGACCAGCGGCGTGGCGGCTGGTTGCTTGATTGCGAACCCATGCAAGGTGGCGGCATCCTCAAGAGGGAGAGCGCATGGATCAGGAGACGCCGCCGAGTACGGGTGCGCCGGATGGAGAGGGCCGCCCCGACCAGTCCCGCGGTAGCCGTCTGCAGAGCTGGCAAACATTGCTGGCTGCCTTGGTTACTGCGGCGGCAGCGGTGATCGGCGTCCTACTCACGAGAGGGTCCGATGACTCGGAACCGCCGCGCATCGAGTCCACCGACGAGATCAGGCAGGAGGCATACATCACTAAGGCGCGGTCCGGACCGCACCCGAATCTGCCTTCGCCAGCCGTGGCGTGGCATCTTGAGGGAACGTTCAAGAACCTCGAGCCTGGAACAGCTGTAGTCGGTCTCCTGGGGCCTGAGATGGCTGCTGGCAATGGAGAACGGTGGGTAGTCGCCAACGCCGTCCTAAACAGAAGCCGCGGCACCTGGACGGTGGATCTCCGGCTGCGGCGTCCGGCGAAGAGCATCGCGTACCAAGTCGGTACAGCCTCGGAGGACCTTTGGAAGGAGTGCACTGCCGAGACGGAGTGCCTCGCTGGCCCCCGTGAGAGCAGCCCGAGCCCGACGGAGCAGGACGCTACCGCCGAGCCCGAGCCCGAGTCGTCGGGGGAGCAGGACCTTACTGCCGAGCCCCTGCCCCCGCCCCCGCCCGAGTCCGAGCCATCGGGGGAGGCCGACGAGGGAGCACTGGAATCCCCGGTGGACGGGCTCACCCCCACGACACCCCTCACCGACACCAAGACGGGCCAGGAGTACTCATCGCCCCCTCCTGGCCAGGAATGACTGAATCGCTGTCCCTGGGCGTCAAAGAGAGAGGCCCTAGGCAGCGGCGTCGAGGTCGCTCTGCTGGATGACCCATGCCTGGACGGCTGTGGGGTCGTAGCGGACGTGGCGGCCGACGCGGAATCCGGGCGGGCCGGTGCGCTGCTTTCGCCAGTGGTAGACGGTTTCCAGGGGCACGCCGAACAGCTCGGCGATGTCATCGGGGGTGAGGTAGCGGTCGGGGAGTCCGGCCCGCAGGGTGGTCACGGCGGATGCCATCCGCGGCTCTCCTCTCAGATGTGTCCGAGGTCGGGATTTCTGCGTCATCGCGTCATTCGCGTCACTCATTCGTCTGACCTGCGGGTTTCAGTGACGCAGGGGTGGTCGGCCTGCGTCACTGGTGACGCAGGCTCTCCGTCACCGGTGACGCGGGTGACGCGGAGTGACGCAGACTTTGGCGTCTGCGTCACCGCCGTAGCGGCAGGTCAGGTGCCGTTTGGGGCCGTCTGTGACACAGGTGACGCAGCGTTTCTCTCTTAGGAAAGAGAGAGGGTGGTGTCTGTGGTTGTGCGTGCCTTAGAGCGTGAAGAGGGAGCCGCTGCGCGGCACGTTCCTTGCAGCGGCGGTACCCCGCCGAAGAACAAGAGGAGCACCACCCGGCGGGGCGGGGCCGTGCTCCTCTTGCTTGTGCGGCGGCCCGTGCGGCGCGGTCTAGAACATCTCGCGCTGCTCGTCCGGCGTCGGCGGTGTGGGGCGGGTCATTTCGATGTAGCGGGCGGTCTTGGTGCGGCCCCAGTCGACGACGACGCCGCGTGCGGCGAGGACGGGCTGGAGGCGCTTGAGGCGGTCGGAGAGGACCTTTCCGGTGGTGGGCCACCCCTTGGGTGCGATGCGGAGGCCTTCGCGGGTGTAGAGCTGGGTGAGGCAGTGCAGCCACTCGGACGATGTCATCCGGACGTCCGTGCCCGGGTCGATGCCGGCGGCGTGGTCGAGGACGGTCTGTGCGAGGACGTCTCCTTCGATGACGTCGTCGTTGAGGTCGTCCAGGCTGGTCCGGTAGGCGTCCAGCGCGCCGAAGCCGGTGGCGGCGTCGAGCTGGGCGCACAGGTGGGCGAAGTCGGCCATGCGCAGGTCGGTGGGGATCTGGGCCTGGGCGGCGCGGACCTTGACGGTGAGGTCGAGCAGGGAGCCGAGGATGACCGGGAGGATCTCCTCGAACTCCGCCCACAGTTCCGCCTCGGTGCGCCGGATGCGGGGGCGTTCGAGGCGGAGGGGGAGGAGGCGTTCGGCGAGGTCGGGGCGGATGACGCCGACGTCGATTCCGGTCAGGAGCAGGGGCTTGCGGTAGCGGGAGCGCACGACGTCGCCGTCGGTGAACAGGGCCCGCTTGATGGTCTCGGCGCCGGTGACGATGCAGCACATCAGGTCCGAGAGGTCCGGGCCGAGGTGGGAGAGGTTGTCCAGGGCGGTGACCCATCCGGCGGCCACGGCGGCGATGAGGTTGTCCTCGTCCTTCGGGGCGCGGCGCAGGTCGCTGCTCATGCCCTCGATGATCCGCAGGAGCATCCGGGCGCCGGTGGACTTGCCCGCGCCCTGGGGGCCGGTGAGGAACGGGGCGGGGACGGGCACGGACGGCCCCAGGCAGCCGATGAGCCAGGCGATGGCCAGGCTTTCGGTCTGGGCGTTGGCGAAGTTGCACAGCCGCATCAACAGGTCGATGCCCTTGCCGTCGGTGTCCTTGGTCGGCAGGGGCAGCTCTCCGGTGAGCTGGGTGCGGCGCCAGCACACCTCGGCCGGGTCGGGGGTGAGGATGTCCCAGCCGGTGGGGTGGATGCGGACGGACTTGCCGTCGTTGCGGCCGAGGTCGAGCCAGGTCGCTCCGTCGAATCCGGGGGCGACGCGGATGTGGACGGGCTGTACCTGCTCGGTGATGGCCAGTGCTTCGATCAAGTCCAATGCCTCCTTGAGTGCGGTTCCGTTGAAGACGCCGTAGCCGTCCTTGAACAGGCCGACCATGAGTTCCTGGCGGTGGCTGCCCGTCGTTCCCTGGGAGCGGATCGGGCGGGCGACGGGGTGGCCGTTGCGCTGCGCGTACACGGTGCCGTCGGCGGTGCGGAAGTACCGGAAGTGGGCCTGGGCGTAGTTGGAGATGACTTCGCGGGCCGGGTTCTTCTCGTCCTCGGGCACGTCACATCCCCAGAGCCGTGCGGGCGTTGGACCACGCGTCCGTGCAGTGCCGCGGGGACTCCCCCTTGGCCTGCGCGGCGGTGAACAGGCGCCCGACGTGCGCGTCGGTGAGGCAGCCGCACCGGCCATGCGCGGACAGCACCGCGAGAAACGTCCCGTACACGGTGGCGTGGACCGCGCTGGCCGCGTCGGCGATCCGCTGCTCGGCCATGGCGATGCCACGTTCCAGGTAGGCGGGCGAGCGGTGCGGGCACTGCCCGCCGCTGGCGGGCGCGGCCACGGTGAGGGTGTGCGTCGCCGGGCGGGCCAGGGCGGGTTTCGTCGTGGCCAGGGAGCGCACGATGTCCGGCAGCGCCGCCATGGTGCCGGTGCCGGGTCCGCGCCACCGTACGTAGGACTGGGAGGACTTCAGGTCGACGCCCGCCCGCACACCGTTCACGGAGCGCGTGGTGCCCTGGCAGCCTTCCCGTCTGGGCCACCGACCGACTTCACGACGCTCACGACCCCCCAGGCCAGGACGGCGGCGAGGAACGCGAGCAGGGCGAGGTTCGCGGCGATCGCGGTGAGCGCGCCGACGAGGAGCGGGCCGAAGTAGACCCCGGCGGCGACGGTGCCGGCGCCGATCCCGGAGCCGAGCGCGATCCGCTGGACGGTGCGGTCCGGCGGCGCCTGGTGGAGGTGCTGGTGGACCACCTGCGGGGTGGTGGTCGGCTGCACGGCGGGGAGGTGGTCGGCGTAGGCGTAGGTACCGTCCGGGAGTTGCACGACCCGGACAGGGTCGGGGAGGTTCGACATGGGTTCTCCCAGGTCAGAGGCGGCCGCTAGAGTCACAGGCCATGGGGGATCGGATACGTGTGAAGCACTGCAAGCAGTGCCATCGGCCGCTCGATGAGCGCAGCCGGTGGCGGCGCCCGAAGCGGTTCTGCAGCCGCCGGCACCGCCTGAGGTACTGGGTGGAGGAGATCTTGGACGCCGTCCTGGGTTAGCGGCTTGCCCCGTTCACAGCGCGGCGTGGAAACGAGGGGGCAGAGTGGAACGGATCACTGAGGACCAGGTCGCCCAGCTGAGCAAGTTCGTGCTGGCACGCATCGCTGATGCGGACTCGCTGGAAGAGGAAGCCCGCCCTGTGGTCATGGCTCTCCGCATCGCCGCGGGCAAGCAGATTGCGGCGGTGCTCTTCCACCGCACCTCTTCACCCGCACAGGGGGCGGAGACCGAACTGCACGCCGCGGCCTCGTGGAACCTTCTGGTCGCTATCGCGGAAGTCTGGCGAGACCATCCCGACTTCCCCGCCGACGCTGCCATCGAGACATTCGAGTTCGACAGCGAGACGCCACTCTCCCCCCTCGACAGTCACCCGGCGGACGCGCCCGGGTAGGCGCAAGGGCTGCACATGCCCGTCAAGTAGCCCTCTGGCCTGCCCGGCTTGCCACCGCCAAGTGGAAAGCCACGAAATAGTGGAGTCTAGCGATCTATTACGAATTGCTCTCTCCAGCTGATCTTCAGCGTGATTCAACTGGGGAATCAAGACGAGGAGGGAGGCTCTTCCTACGTCCTCACGGGCGCCCTGGGCGGCGTCTCGCGCCATTTCGGCAGCCCTCTTCGCCTTATTGATCTGCCAAATAGTTACGCTAAATCCAGTCAAAGCAAAGGGAACTGCTGTCCAGGTGCTTATCCCGTCAACCACTGAATAGATGGACATAGAGGTTGTCTCACGTGGTGAGTTTCGCGAGTTTCTTGTAGCAGGTGAGAGCTGCGGCGAGGCCCAGGAAGGCGAGGAAGTGGCTGCCCTTGCGTTCATAGCGGACGGCGAGGCGGCGGTAGCCGAACAGCCAGGCGATCGACCTCTCGATCTTCCAGCGGTGTCGGCCGAGCCGCTCGCCGGACTCGATCCCCGGGCGCGCGATGCGCGGGATGAGCCGTCGTGAGCGGAGCCAGGCGAGGTGTTCGGCGGAGAAGTATGCCTTGTCGGCGCGGACCTTGACCGGTCGCCGTCGTCGTGGCCCGCGCCGGGACCGTATGGCGGGGAGGCCCAGGAGTAGCGGCTTGAAGGCCTGGCTGTCGTGCACGTTCGCGCCGGAGACCGCGACGGCCAGCGGGATGCCCTGGGCTTCGGACAGCACATGCAGCTTGCTGCCATTCTTGCCGCGATCGACCGGGTTCGGTCCGGTCAGCGAGCCCCCCTTTTCGCGCGGACGGATGCGGCGTCGATGATCGCTGAGGTCCAATCCAGCTCGCCCCTGGCACCGAGCTCGTCCAGCACCGCCCGATGCAGCCGCCGCCACAGACCGGCCTTGGTCCACGTCGTGAACCGGCGATGCGCAGTGGCCGGCGAGGTGCCGAACGTCGGCGGCAGATAGCGCCAGGCACAACCGCTGGTCAACACGTAGACCACCGCCGTGAACACCTTCCGGTCCGCCACCGGCGCTGTCCCACCGCCCTGTTGTCTGGGCCGGAACGGCGGTATCAGCGGCGCGGCTATCTTCCACAGTCCATCGGGGACCAGTTCCCGCGCAAGATCCACAGCCATGACGGACGATCATGCCCCAAGCGGCACCCGCGGCCTGCGGCCGGGGCAGTGTGGGTATATCAGCTGGTCATCGAGCCCCACGACTTCTAACCTGCTCAAATGACCGAAGATGGGCCCGCGGTACGCGTGGGAGAGCCCGGACCGAGACCGGTCCACCTGCTCTTCTCCGAGCCGACAAGACCCTATGGGGAAGACCCCACACTCGACTTCCTCGTGAAAGCTCGCGGGCAGTGGGTGAGCATCGAGACCTTGGTGCGGACGTGGGACGGCGACGGCCTCGACACCTTCCTCTCCTCACTGGCCGAGGACTTCCGCGGCTGGGAAGGAGCGCGCAGCTGGCGCTCCCTGGAACGCGACCTGACGATCTCGGCGGAGCACCGCCCGGGCGGCTACGTCCACCTGACGTGGGGCATCCACGACCGGCCTCCGTCCGAGGAGTGGCACTTCGAGACCACCACCGTGCATGCGGCCGGCGAGGAGATGCGAAACCTCGCCGCAGAGTTCCAGATGTTTCTCACGAGCACGGTCGGATAGCTGAGCCACCACGTGAGACAACCTCATAGTCCCCCATGCTCTAAGTCGATGCCTCGCTCGCCTGTGGCGACGCTGCCCCCGTGTGTTCGTGGTGACAAGAAAATGTTGGTGCATGGACACCCAAGTCTGCAAGCAGCTTGGGATCTTGGGTAGCCCTGATCGCCCTCGCTCCCGAAGTTGGATCAGCGGCGCAGCGTCAGCGCCATGCGCTGAGGCTCCGTCGGCAGCCCATCAGTCGGTGCCTTCCTCGCGCACTTCAGGCCAACCTCGCCCGATAACTCCCTCCGGGGCCCTCGGAGCGGCCAACCGCCCTCGTTGCCCGATCCCGCTAAAACTACGGTTCAGGGGGTCTGGGCATCCCAGGGCGCGCGTGCCAGTCACGTGTCAGACAGGACGGTGAGCGGCGGTCAAGGACGAGTGCCACAGGGAGCCGCAGGGTTCACTCTGGCACCAGTATGAGCTGGCCAGAGGCCTAACTCAGGGTGAAAGACCGGTGATTCCCAAGCAGCATGATCTCTTGGGTATCGTGCGCGGCATGTCTAGTGGTCCTCCCACCTGCCCCGAGTGCGCTCAGCCGATGAAGTCGGGCGGCTTTGCACTCATGCAGCGGGAGGAGGACGGCAAGCGGACATGCCGCGCCCTATGGCGGTGCCCAGACCGGCAGCTCTGGTGGCATTGGGCCGATCAACCGGATGCGCCCATGGAGCTGTGTCCCTTCCCGCACGCGTTCGGCAAGTGAGAGCGGCCGACCGTCGGGCGGTCTCTGGGCCGTCCGAGGGCGGCCCAGGGGCACCGACACCCACCAGCAGTCACTAGTCCTCGGTCGCTGCGACCTGGATCAACGGCAAGTGCCCGAGGCCAGCGGAGAGGCTCGTCACTTCCTCCGCAACAAGAAGCAGGAGTGGGAGGAGTACCGCTCGGAGGTCACCGCCTTCGAACTCCGCAAGAACCTGCCGGTGCTGTAAGCGCAGCCCAGAGCGGGAAGCCCGGAAACACCGGTCAGGGCCGGCGGCACTCAGCCGCCGGCCCTGAGCCGTCCGGCAGTGTCAGAGGCCGGTGGCACACTGCGGCGCATGACGAACTGGGTCACCTCCATGGGTGGGCCGCTCGTCGTGGTGCCGGTGACGGCGCTGCGGGAGTGGGGCGGGTGTACGGAGGAAGGGATCATCGTCGGGGACGGGGACGTTCCCGACGACTACGACCGGGCCTGCGGAGTCGACGAGTTGGCCGGAGTGATCGGTGCCGGGACGGGGGGCACCCGGGTGCTCGTGCTGGGGGACGAGCCCGCGACGACGTTGTACCTGCCTGAGCGGCAGGCGTTCGTGCGGTGGATCTGCGCGGACTCCGAGGAGGAGCTGATCGCTGCGGCGGAGGCCGTACTGGACGCCCCGGACACCCCGTGGGAGGACTGCGGCGCCTGGGAGACGGACGGGGCCGCCGTGTTGATGGACTCGGCCGAGGCCGGTGCCGACCTCGGGGTGCCCTACCCCGGCGACACGCGGATGCCGGAGCAGGCCGACGTCCCCCTTCCGGCGGGACGGTGGCGGGTCGGCGGGCATCAGGCGTCCGGCACGTCGACCCAGGTCGGAGTGTGCGGCTGCTGCCGGAAGGAAATGCGTTGCCCGGGGGGCGGGGGCGGATCAGACTGCACCGGTGAAGATCGATTCTGTCGCCACCGAGCGGCTTACGTTGCACCCGTTGAGCGTGGGAGAGGCCGAGCGCATCGTCGCCCGCGAGCCCGGGGACCAGGACCTGTGGGCGGAGGGGTATCCCGGCGACGGGGACGTCCGCTCCAGCACCGGATTTCTGCGGGGAGTTGCCGAGCGGGGGGATCCGGGGGTGTTCCGGCCCTACACGATACGGCTCCTCGAGAGCGGGGTCACCGTCGGCGGGATCGGGTTCCACGGGCCGCCGGACGAGCTCGGGGTCGCCACCATCGGATACGGGATCGTGCCCGGGGCGCGCGGGAACGGGTACGCCTCCGAGGCGCTGCGAGCGCTCCTTGAGCTGGCCCGGCAGGCCGGCGCCGAAGGCGTGAAGGGGGACGCCGACCTCGACAACCCGGCCTCCCACCGCGTGATGGAGGCCGCCGGGATGCCGTGCGTGGCGGAGGACGACAAGCTGCGCCACTTCTACCTGGGGTTCTAGGGGCCCGCACGCGCTAGCGTCTGACGGCATGTCGGACGTCTCTTCCCGCGCCCCCTCCCGTGTCTGGTACGCCGCCTACGGTTCCAACACGCATGCCGAGCGCCTCGGGTACTACCTCGCCGGCGGCCGGCCGCCCGGGGCCGCGCGGGCGTTTCCCGGGTGCCGGGAGCCACAGGGGCCCGAGGCTTCGGTGGCCCTCCTGCTGCCGGGGCAGGTGTACTTCGCGACCGAGTCGCCCGTGTGGGGCGGCGGCCGGGCCTTCTACGACCCCGCCGCCGACGGCACCGCCTGGGCCGTCGCCCACCTGCTCACCCTCGGCCAGTTCTCCGACATCGCCGCACAGGAGATGTACCGGCCGCCCGGCAGCGACCTCGACCTCACGGAGGCGCTCGCCACCGGGCGCTGCGCGCTCGGTCCGGGGCGTTACGAGACCCTCGTCTGTGCCGGGTTCCTCGATGGCGGCGACGGTGATGGTGACGGCCTGCCCGTTCTTACCTTCACCGCTCCGTGGCCGATGCCGGAGGTACTGCGGCCGCCCTCCGCCGCGTACCTCCGGTACCTCGCCGCCGGGCTGCACGACGCCGGGGCGTGGCGGCCCGCCGAGGTCGCCGTCTATCTCGCCGGCCGCCCCGGCGCGGCCGGGCACTGGACCGCGGAGGCCGTGGCCGCCCTCAGCGTTCCGACAGCTCCGACGGGGCCTCTTGGGCCAGCCAGCCGTTGCCGTCCGGGTCCTCGAAGGCCATGAACGCGTTCCAGGTGCCGCCCTTCCCTTCCTTCCAGCCCGACTCGTCGACGTGCATCACCGGCGAGACGTCGACGCCCCGGCCCACCAGCTCCGCCCGCGCCGCCTCGATGTCCGTGACGCAGAACTGGAGGCCCTGCAGGCTCCCCGGGGCCATCTCCTTCGTGCCCGGCATCGCCGGCATGCCGCTCAGCAGCGCGATCGAACAGCGCGAACCCGGCGGGGTCAGCTGCACCATCCGCATGCCCGGTGCGAAGTCGGCGTCCAGGTCGATCGTGAAGCCGCACTTGTCGCCGTAGAACTCCTTGGCCCGGTCGATGTCGGTCACGGGGACCGGGACGACCTCCAGGGTCCAGTTCACGTCCGCTCCTCTGCTCCTCGGAAACGCCAGCGGGTCTGGCCGAACGGTTCACCCTTGGCGAAGCCGAAGACCGTACGAGGCGCGACCGCGAACACCAGGGCCTTACCACCGTGGCCCGCGAACGCCCCGTCCCGCACCTCGAACCGCCAGTGCGGGCCGTACTTCTCCACGTACGCCTCCGCGAGCTCCCGCAGCCGGGCCTCGTCCGTCACCCGGACCGCCTCGCCCTCGACGACGAGGTCGAGGCCCTCGCCGAGGGCCGCGGAGCCGGTGGTGAGGACCACCGACGCGTTCTCCGCGAGATTGAGGGCCTTGCGCTCGTCCTGCCCGGTGCAGAAGTGCAGGGCCCCCGCCGACCAGACCGCGATGAGCGGCGTGACGTGCGGGCGGCCCTCCGGGCGGACCGTCGTCAGCCAGAAGACCTCGGCCGCCGCGAGCCGGGCGGCCGCGTCGGACCAGGGCAGCGGGGCCGCCTTCGGGTCGCTGTAGCGGGGGTCGAGAAAAGTACGCGGATCCATGACCGGCCGTCCTTTCGCCGTGACCCACGGGAAGGGCCACACAGGGGAGACCGGTCCGCCCGACGGAACTCATCGGTCGGCGCCCGAGGACCTGGTGCCCGACGTGGACCCGGCGCCCGACGTGGACCCGGCGGTCGGCGCGGACCCGACGCCCGGCGCGGACCCGGCGCCCGACGCCCGACGCGGACCCAGTGGTCCGCGGGCGTCCGGACTCAGCGGTCCGCGGGCGTCCAGTGCAGCCGGCCGTTCAGGCCGATCGCCGCGACCCCGTCCGTCCCCGCGTCGGGCGCCCCGGCGAACAGGAACCGCTCCAGCCGCCACGTCGGCCGCGTCCCGCCCCGGCCCAGCGGGGCCGTCGCCAGGACGCCGGTACGGGAGCGGACCGCGAGCATGCCGCCGACGTCCGCCGAGCCCGCCGGGCCCCCCACCGCGCCGCCGACCGTACCCCCGGCCGAACCGCTCACCGGGCCGAAGCCCGCGACGCCGCCCGCCAGCTCCCGCATCGGGGAGGTCAGGCCCGCGCCCGAGAAGTCGGCGGTCCGCAGGTCGTTGGAGGCCGGCTTGCGGAACCAGAGCCGTACGCCCTCGCCGCCCGGCGCCGCGTTCGCGCTCAGCGCCAGCGTCGTCGGCGGCAGCCCCGTCCGCACCGGACCGGTCAGCGGCCCGCCGGGGCGCTGCGCCGCCCACGCCAGGACGGTGTTCGGAGTGCTCGCGAAGACGTACCCGCGGCCCGTCGCGTCGGTCGCCGCCACCGGGTCGCCGTGCACGTCGGCGCCGCCGAGCGCCCGCCACGGACCCCACCGGCCGTCCGCGCCCTGCTCGCGCGCCACGAGCCGGTGACCGCTGTCCCGCAGGACCAGGGTCGCCCGGCCGTCGAGGCCCAGGGTCACGGCGGGCGCGCTGATGTCGGAGGTGCCCCCGACGTCGTCAAGCTCGGGCGAGCCGAGCGAACGCCACGGGCCGAAGACACCGCCGCCGGTGCCGCCCGCCGCCGTCTGCTCGGTCGTCACCACCTCGCGCCGGTAGTCCGCCGGGCCGACGCCGATCGTCGTCCGGGTGCCGAAGACGGCCAGCCGGCCGTCGGGCAGCAGGGTGGCGGTGACCCCGCTGTCCAGGCCGCCGCCGGGCAGCAGCACAGGCCCCTGCCACACCGTCGCGTCCGCCGCCTTCCGCCAGGTCGCGAGGCGCCCGTCGAGTACGGAGAAGGCGTGCAGCGCGCCGTCCCGGTCGCGCTGCACCCAGGAGGTGGAGGTGCCCCGGGCGTACCGGATGGTCTGCGCCCAGCCCCGGCCCGCCGGCCGCGCGGCCACCTTCAGATCACCGCAGCCCGAGGAGGTCCCGCAGTCGTTGACCCCGTCCATCCACGCGTACGTCTTGAGGGTCTTCAGCTTCGCGTCCGCCGTCTCGGGGTCGAGGGTGTGCGGCAGGACGCTGGTCGGGTAGCCGAGGTAGTTCTGCACGCCGACGTGCGGGTGGCCGGGGACGTCCGCGTACCGGGCGAGCGCGGCCTGGACGAACCGCGCCCCGTACAGGTGGTCCTGATGGTCCTGGTAGCGGTCCGTGCCGGCGACCTTGCCGGAGGTCGGGTCCTGCATCCGGACGAAGGTGGGCCGGAAGCGCTCCAGGATCCCGGTCACCGTCGCGACGACCTGGTCCTTGGTGTACGTGAAGTCCGCCGCGACCGGGGTGCCGGAGGCGCGCTGGGAGGCGAGCGCGGATATCCGGCCGTGCCACAGGCCGTTCAGGCTCTCGGGGCGGTCGCCGTTGGTCGCCCCGGCCTCGCGCATCTGCAACCAGACGAGCTTCACGTGCGGCTTCGCCCGCAGGGTGTCCAGCTCGGCGGTCGCCCCGCCGGCCGTCGGGATCGCGACCCGGTTCCAGGGGCTGGTGCGGCTGCCGGTGGCCATCTCGGCGTACGCGGCGCGGATGCCGTTCTGCCGGGCCTCCGCGTACCCCGCCTTGTCGGGCTCGGCCCCGGCGGCGTCGCGCGGGCGGGCGTTGACGCCGTCCGACTCGCCGGAGGTGAGGTAGACGGAGGTCAGGGCGTTGCCGGAGCGGATGGACTGGGAGGTGTCCGGGTTCATGAAGAACAGGTCGTCGTCGGGGTGCGCCACGATCTGCACCACGGACGCGCCGTCGGAGGCGGCGGCCGGCGCCTCGGCCGCGCGCTCCTTCGCCCCCGCCTCGACCGGGCGGACCTTCCCCTCCGGCGGCGTCCGCGGGGGCAGGGGGGCCGACGCCGCCGAGGAGTCCGGTGCCGTCGTCACCGACAGCAGACCGGCGAAGGTGCCGCCCACCAGGACGGTCGTCACGGCCGTCGTGACGACCCTGCGGCGGGAGACCCCGCGGCGGGAGGAGGCGGCGGGAGAGCGGGTGAGGCGGACGGGCATCGGTGAGGGCGCGCTTTCACAGAAGGACGGGCGTGAGGACGGGCGTGCGGGGGTGATGCACGCACAACAAGACGGACTTTCAAGAAATACGGTTCATCGGGTGCGAAAAGCGATCAATGTGCGAGATGTCACGTGTGATCCGCTTCGATCCGAAGGCCTGGGCGCCCGCGCTCCCCACTCCGGATAGGCTCGATCCCCCGGGCCCGACCTTGTGGGAGACCTGGGACGGGACCTGCTTGGAGGGAGCGGTCGGATGACGGTGCCGGGACGCAGAAGCAGTACTTTCTCACGTCTGCTGCGCCACGGATTCACCGATCCGTCGGGGGCCGAACGGCTCCTCGACGTGCCCGAGCTGTCCGCCCTCCGCGGCGACGCCGTCCTCCTCGACGCCCTCGGTGCCACCGCCGACCCCGATCTGGCCCTCCGCGGCCTGGTCCGCCTCGTCGAGGCCCAGCCCGAGACCGAGCGGCAGACCCTCACCGCCACCCTGCTCTCCGCGAAGCCCTTCCGGGACCGGCTCCTCGGGGTGCTCGGCGCTTCCGAGGCGCTCGCCGACCACCTGGCCCGCCACCCCCGCGACTGGGAGTCCCTCGTCACGTACGAGGCGGCCGACCTGCACCCGGGCGTCGCCGAGTTCGAGCACGGGCTCGCCGAGGCCACCGACGCCGTCTCGCTGCGCGTCGCCTACCGCCGCTGCCTGCTCGCCATCGCGGCCCGTGACGTGTGCGGCACCATCGACCTCGCCGAGACGGCGGCCGAGCTCGCCGACCTGGCGACCGCGACCCTGCGCGCCGCGCTCGCCATCGCCCGTACCGCCGAGCCCGCCGACGCCGCCCAGTGCCGGCTCTCCGTGATCGCGATGGGCAAGTGCGGCGGCCACGAGCTCAACTACGTCTCCGACGTCGACGTGATCTTCGTCGGGGAGCCCGTCGAAGGCGCCGACGAGGGCAAGGCGCTCCAGGCCGCGACCCGGCTGGCCTCGCACCTCATGCGGATCTGCTCCGAGACCAACATCGAGGGCACGATCTGGCCGGTCGACGCCAACCTCCGCCCCGAGGGCCGCAACGGCCCCCTCGTCCGCACCCTCTCCTCCCACCTCGCCTACTACCAGCGCTGGGCGAAGACCTGGGAGTTCCAGGCGCTCCTGAAGGCGCGCGCCGTGGCGGGCGACCCGGAGCTCGGCGCCCAGTACATCGACGCCGTCTCCCCGCTCGTCTGGCAGGCCACCGAGCGCGAGAACTTCGTCCCCGACGTGCAGAAGATGCGCCGCCGGGTCGTCGACAACATCCCCGCGGCCCAGGTCGAGCGCGAGCTCAAGCTCGGCCCCGGCGGGCTGCGGGACGTCGAGTTCGCCGTCCAGCTCCTCCAGCTCGTGCACGGCCGCAGCGACGCCGGCCTGCACAGCGGCAAGACGCTGGACGCGCTCGCCGCGCTCGCCGGCGGCGGCTACGTCGGCCGCGCGGACGCGGCCCAGCTCGACGAGGCGTACCGCTTCCTGCGGGCCATGGAGCACCGCATCCAGCTGTACCGGCTGCGCCGCACCCATCTCGTCCCCGAGGACGAGGCCGACCTGCGCCGCCTCGGCCGCTCCCTCGGCCTGCGCACCGACCCGGTCACCGCGCTCAACAAGGAGTGGAAGCGGCACGCGGCCGTCGTCCGCCGGCTGCACGAGAAGCTCTTCTACCGGCCGCTGCTCGACGCCGTCGCCCAGCTCGCCCCCGGCGAGATCCGGCTCAGCCCCAAGGCGGCGGGACAGCGCCTCGAAGCCCTCGGCTACCAGGACCCGGCCGCCGCCCTGCGTCACCTGGAGGCGCTCTCCGCCGGCGTGAGCCGCAAGGCCGCGATCCAGCGGACGCTGCTGCCGGTGCTCCTCGGCTGGTTCGCCGACTCGGCCGACCCGGACGCCGGCCTCCTCGGCTTCCGCAAGGTCTCGGACGCCCTCGGCAAGACCCCCTGGTACCTCCGGCTCCTCCGGGACGAGGGCGCCGCCGCCGAGAACCTCGCCCGGGTGCTCTCCGCCGGCCGCCTCGCCCCCGACCTGCTGCTCCGCGCCCCCGAGGCGGTCGCGATCCTCGGCGACCCGGAGGGGCTGAAGCCGCGCGGCCGGGACCACCTGGAGCAGGAGGTCCTGGCGGCCGTGGGCCGCGCGGACGACGCCGAGCAGGCCGTCGCGGCGGCCCGCGGGGTGCGCCGCCGGGAGCTGTTCCGTACCGCCGCGACCGATCTCATCGGCTCGTACGGCACCGAGGACAACCCCCGCGAGCCCGACCCCGGCGCGCTGGTCGACCGGGTGGGGGAGGCCGTCACCGACCTGAACGCGGCGACGATCGCGGGCGCCCTGCGGGCCGTCGTGCGCGCCGAGTGGGGCGACACCCTCCCGACCCGGTTCGCCGTCATCGGCATGGGCCGCTTCGGCGGCCACGAGCTGGGGTACGGCTCCGACGCCGACGTGCTGTTCGTGCACGAGCCGCGCGAGGGCGTCGACGAGCAGGAGGCGGCGCGGGCCGCGAGCAAGGTGGTCGCGGAGATGCGGCGACTGCTCCAGCTCCCGACCGCCGACCCGCCGTTGCTGATCGACGCGGACCTCAGGCCGGAGGGCAAGAGCGGACCCCTGGTCCGCACCCTGAAGTCGTACGAGGCCTACTACCGCCGCTGGTCGCTCGTCTGGGAGAGCCAGGCACTGCTGCGCGCCGAACCCATGGCGGGCGACCGGGAACTGGCCGACCGGTTCATCGAGCTCGTCGACCCGCTGCGCTACCCCGCGGAGGGCCTCGGCGAGGACGCGGTCCGCGAGATCCGCCGCCTCAAGGCCCGCATGGAGTCCGAGCGGCTGCCGCGCGGCGCCGACCCGACGCTCCACGCCAAGCTGGGGCGCGGCGGCCTGAGCGACGTCGAGTGGACGGTCCAGCTGCTCCAGATGCGGCACGGCTGGGCGGAACCGGGGCTGCGGACGACCCGTACCCGCGAGGCCCTCGCGGCCGCGCACGCGGCGGGGCTGATCCCGACGGAGGAGGCGCAGACCCTCGACGATGCCTGGGTCCTCGCCACCCGCGTACGCAACGCGGTGATGCTGGTCCGCGGCCGCCCCGGCGACACGTTCCCCTCGGACCCGCGCGAGCTGGCGGCGGTCGGACGGTACCTGGGGTACGTCCCCGGTCACGTCGGGAAACTGGTCGACGACTACCGCCGCGTCACCCGCCGTGCCCGGGCCATCGTCGAGGAGCTGTTCTACGGGGCGTAGCCGTCCCCGACGGGCGGCGAGCATCCCGTGAGCGCCGGCTCGACAGGGGCCAGGGCTGCCCGCAGGGTTACCTGCGGGAGCCGACCGGGCTCTCGGCGTCCGTGTCCTGTCCCGCCGCCTCGGGGGCCGTGTCCTCCGTCGCGGGGCGCGGACCGCCCCGGGCCACGGTCACGGCCGGCTCCACCAGCTTGGGCAGCTTGTGCGGCCGGGAGCCGTACCAGAAGTACGAGACCAGGAAGCCGAAGGCCAGGCAGATCATCCCGCCGACCGCGTCCAGCCAGAAGTGGTTCGCGGTCGCGACGATCACGACGAGTGTGACCGTCGGGTAGAGCAGGCCCAGGATCTTCGCCCAGGGCGCCTTGGCCAGGAGGAAGATCGTCAGCCCGCACCAGAGCGACCAGCCGATGTGCATCGACGGCATCGCCGCGTACTGGTTCGACACGTGCTTGAGGTTGCCCGAGGCCATCGAGCCCCACGTCTCGTGCACGAGCACCGTGTCGATGAAGTTCTGGCTGGTCATGAGCCGCGGCGGCGCGAGCGGGTACAGGTAGTAACCGACCAGGGCCACACCGGTGGTGGCGAACAGGATGGTACGGAACGCCGCGTAACGGCCCGGCTGCCATCGGTACAGCCACACGAGCACACCGATGGTCACGATGAAGTGCAGCGTGGCGTAGTAGTAGTTCATCGAGACGATCAGCCAGGTCACCGAGTTCACGGCGTGGTTGACGGCGTGCTCGAAGGCGAGGCCGAAGGACTCCTCGGCCTGCCAGATCCAGTCCGCGTTCTCGAGCGCCTGGGCCTTCTGCTCCGGTACCGCGTTGCGGATGAGCGAGTACGTCCAGTAGCTGATCGCGATGAGCGCGATCTCGAACCAGATCGTGGGACGGCGCGGCACGCGCGCACGCAGGCGCGACCACCTGCCGTCGGCCACGATGGGTGACGACGGGGTCGTCCGGTCGTCCAAACTCTTCACGGTCGTTTCACCCATAGGCAGAGAGTTTGCCAGATCCAGTCCCCTCGACCGATCATCCCCCGGTCGGGTTCCGGCCGCACCCGCTCCCCCTCAAGAAGGAGATACGGGAGACGGAGCCGACGCCGTCGACCCGCGCACGACCAGCTCGGGCATGAAGACGAACTCGGAGTGCGGTGCCGGGGTCCCCCCGACCTCTTCGAGCAGCGCGCGGACCGCGGCCTGCCCCATCGCCTGCACGGGCTGGCGGATGGTGGTCAGCGGCGGATCCGTGAACGCTATGAGCGGGGAGTCGTCGAAACCGACGACGGAGACGTCCCGCGGCACGTCGAGCCCCTGCTGCCGGGCCGCCCGGATCGCGCCGAGCGCCATCATGTCGCTCGCGCACACGACGGCGGTACAGCCCCGGGAGATCAGCGCGCCCGCTGCCGCCTGGCCGCCCTCCAGGGTGTAGAGGGAGTGCTGGATCAGCTCCTCGGACTCCTCGGGGCCGAGACCGAGCCGCTCCTCCATGCCCTTCCGGAAGCCCTCGATCTTGCGCAGCACCGGGACGAAGCGCTTGGGGCCGACGGCGAGCCCGATCCGGGTGTGGCCGAGCGCGGCCAGGTGCGTCACCGCGAGCCGCATCGCCGCCCGGTCGTCGGGCGACACGAAGGGCGCCTGGACCTTGGGGGAGAAGCCGTTGAGGAGGACGTACGGGACGCCCTTGCCGCGCAGCTGGTCGTAGCGCGTCATGTCGGCGGTGGTGTCGGCGTGCAGCCCGGAGACGAAGATGATGCCGGAGACGCCCCGCTCCACCAGCATGTCGGTGAGCTCGTCCTCGGTGGATCCGCCGGGGGTCTGGGTGGCCAGGACCGGTGTGTACCCCTGCCGGGTCAGGGCCTGCCCGATGACCTGCGCGAGCGCGGGGAAGATCGGGTTGTCCAGCTCGGGGGTGATGAGACCGACGAGCCCGGCGCTGCGCTGACGCAGTCGTACGGGCCGCTCGTAGCCGAGCACGTCGAGTGCGGCTAGCACGGATTCACGGGTGGCGGTGGCCACACCGGGCTTGCCGTTGAGCACGCGGCTGACTGTGGCTTCACTGACCCCCGCCTGGGCTGCGATATCGGCAAGCCGCGCGGTCATGAGGATGGACTGTACCGGTCACAGCGCGTATTGCCCACCGAACGCCCGGAGGGGTGGATTCGGGGCGGATTCCGTGAGGTTTCGCAAGGTCTTGCAGGGCTTGCGAGGCGGCGCGCGTGAGGGCGGTGAGCTCTCGTGGGGTCGTTCTGTCCGGAAGTGGCCTGCTCCGGCCCCTGTCAACGGGCCCTTCGGCAACCTTCGGGACACGCGGATGTAACGATCCCCGGGTCTTGCAGAAATTTCACGCAAGCTCTTTCGGCTCGTTTTCATCCCTGTTACGTTCCTGCCAACCCGGAGCGCCGCGAGGGAGCGGTCGCAATGAGGAAGGTTCCAGCCCCTCGTCTTCCCCGGGATCACTGAAGGAGTTCACATGCGGCGTGGCATAGCGGCCACCGCGCTGGTCGCGGCCCTGGGAGTTTCCCTGGCGGCGTGCGGTAGTGACAGCGGTTCGAACGGCGGCGGCTCGAAGGGCTCCGGCGAGCTCTCCGGCACCGTGACCTGGTGGGACACGTCCACGGTCGGCTCCGAGGACAAGGTCTTCAAGAAGGTCGCCGAGGACTTCAAGAAGAAGCACCCCAAGGTCACCGTCAAGTATGTGAACGTGCCCTTCGGTGAGGCGCAGAACAAGTTCAAGAACGCGGCCCAGTCCGGCTCCGGCGCACCCGACGTCATCCGCTCCGAGGTCGCCTGGACCCCCGAGTTCGCGGACCTCGGCTACCTGGCCCCGCTGGACGGCACCGCGGCCCTCAAGGGCGCGGACGACTTCCTGGAGCAGGCCGCCGCCTCCACCAAGTACAACGGCAAGACCTACGGTGTCCCGCAGGTCATCGACTCCATGGGCATCTTCTACAACAAGAAGATCTTCAAGGAGGCCGGCGTCGAGGTCCCCAAGACCATCGACGAGCTCAAGACCGTCTCCGCCAAGATCAAGGAGAAGACCGGCAAGACCGGCCTGTACCTCCGCGGCGACGACGCGTACTGGTTCCTCTCCTTCCTGTACGGCGAGGGCGGCAACCTCGTCGACGCCGAGAAGAAGACGATCACCGTCGACAGCCCGGCGGGCGTGAAGGGCTTCAAGGTCGTCAAGGACCTGGTCGACTCCGGCGCGGCCAAGACCGACGCGACCGACGGCTGGAACAACATGCAGACGGCCTTCAAGGACGGCAAGGTCGCCATGATGATCAACGGCCCGTGGGCCGTCGCCGACACCTACGCCGGCAAGGAGTTCAAGGACAAGGCCAACCTGGGCATCGCCCCGGTCCCGGCCGGCTCCGCCGGTCAGGGCGCCCCGCAGGGCGGTCACAACCTCGCCGTCTACGCGGGCTCCAAGAACCTCGACGCCTCCTACGCCTTCGCCGAGTACATGACCTCGGCCGAGACGCAGGCGACGGTCGCGAAGGAGCTCAGCCTCCTCCCGACCCGCCAGTCCGTCTACATCAAGCCGGACGTCGCGACCAACGAGATGATCACGTTCTTCAAGCCGGTCGTCGACAAGGCCGTCGAGCGCCCCTGGATCCCGGAGACCGGCAGCCTCTTCGCGCCGCTCGTCACCGAGTACACCAAGGTCCTCACCGGCCAGACCTCCCCGGACGCCGGCGCCAAGGCGACGGGTGACGCCTACCGCAAGCTCCTGAAGGACTGGAAGTAGCAGGACAGCAGCAGGCGAAGTAGCAGGCGATGAAGCAGGAAGAGGAAGGAAGGCAGGCCGGCTGATGGCTGTGGACACCCCCAGCCAGTCGGTGGCGAAGGCCGCGGGCGACACTGTCGCCCGCGGCCGGAGCCGCGGAACTGGCAAGCAGCGGGGCGCGGCGAAGCGCTCACTCTCCACCCACTGGTACGCCTGGGCGATGGTCGCCCCGGTGATCGCCGTGATCGCCGTGATCATCGGCTACCCGCTGATCCGCGGCATCTATCTGTCGCTGACCGACGCCAACGAGCGGAACGTCGCGCGGTCGATCGGCGTCAACGAGATCCCGGCCACCTACGAGTTCGTGGGCCTGGACAACTACACCGAGGCGCTCACCGGCAGCCAGTTCCTCTCCACCCTGGGCTGGACGCTGGTGTGGACGGTGTCCTGTGTGTCGCTGACCTTCGCCCTCGGTCTCGGCCTCGCCAACATCCTCAACCGCAAGATCGCCGGCCGCTCCGCCTACCGGCTGCTGCTGATCCTGCCCTGGGCCGTGCCCGGCTTCGTCTCCGTCTTCGCCTGGCGCTTCCTCTACAACCAGGACAACGGCCTGCTCAACAAGCTCCTCGCGGGCGGCGGCATCGACGCCGTCCCGTGGCTGAACGACCCCACCTGGGCCAAGTTCTCGGTCATCCTCGTCAACGTCTGGCTCGGCGTCCCGTTCATGATGGTCGCCCTCCTCGGCGGGCTCCAGTCCATCCCCAGCGAGATGTACGAGGCCGCCGAGATGGACGGCGCCAACGCCTGGCAGCGCTTCCGGCACATCACCATGCCCGGGCTCCGCTCGGTCTCGACGACGGTGATCCTGCTCTCCACCATCTGGACCTTCAACATGTTCCCGGTGATCTTCCTGCTCACCCGGGGCGGGCCCGGCGAGGCCACCCAGATCCTCGTCACGCAGGCCTACAAGTTCTCCTTCGAGGTCAGTCCCCGCGACTTCGCCCAGTCGTCGACGTGGGGCGTGCTGATCCTGGTCCTCCTGATGCTCTTCGCCGCGGTCTACCGGCGAGTCCTCCGCAAGCAGGGAGAAGTCTGGTGACGACCACGACCCCCACCCGCCGTGCCACCCACCGTGCCGCTCCCCAGGCTCAGGCCAACGCCCCGCTGCGCGGCCGCCGCTCGCCGCTCGCCTCGGTCGCCCTGCACGTCACGCTGATCGTGGCCTCCGTGATCGCCGTCTTCCCGGTGCTGTGGGTGCTCCTGACCTCCCTGAAGCCCGCCGAGTTCGCGATCACGACGGACTTCTTCAAGGAGACGACGCTCGAGAACTACACGAACCTCCTGAGGGACACCCCGTTCCTCACCTGGTTCGCCAACTCGCTGCTCGTCGCGGGTCTCACCACCGTCGTCGGCGTCTTCATCTCCGCCACCACGGGCTACGCCGTCAGCCGCTTCCGCTTCCCCGGCAAGCGCGGACTGATGTGGACCCTGCTCATCACGCAGATGTTCCCGGTCGCCGTCCTCATCGTGCCGATCTACAACATCATGTCGTCGATGGGCCTGCTCAATCAGCCGGTCGGCCTGGTCGTCACCTACCTGACGATCGCCGTCCCGTTCTGCGCCTGGATGATGAAGGGATTCTTCGACACCATCCCGCGCGAGATCGACGAGTCCGGTTACGTCGACGGACTCACCCCGTTCGGCACCTTCTGGCGGCTCATCCTGCCGCTCGCCAAGCCGGGCATCGCGGTGACCGCGTTCTACTCCTTCATCACCGCCTGGGGCGAGGTCGCCTACGCCTCCGCCTTCATGGTCGGCGACGAGAACCTCACGCTCGCCGGCGGACTCCAGAAGTTCGTCAACCAGTACGGCGCCCAGTGGGGCCCGATGGCCGCGGCCTCCGTGCTCATCGCCGTCCCCGCCGCCCTGGTGTTCCTCTTCGCCCAGCGGCACCTCGTCACCGGCATGTCGGCCGGTGCCGTCAAGGGCTGACGGCCCTGAACACCCCGCCCGAACGTACCTCCTTACCTCCCAGGGAAGACATGACCCAGCATCTCGCCGCCCCGGCCGACGCCCCCACCACCGGCACGCACACGGGCTGGTGGAGAGACGCGGTGATCTACCAGGTCTACCCGCGCAGCTTCGCCGACGGCAACGGCGACGGCATGGGCGACCTGGAGGGCGTCCGCAGCCGGCTGCCGTACCTCAAGGAACTCGGCGTCGACGCCGTCTGGCTCTCCCCGTTCTACGCGTCGCCGCAGGCCGACGCCGGCTACGACGTCGCCGACTACCGGGCCATCGACCCGATGTTCGGCTCGCTCCTCGACGCCGACGCCGTGATCCGCGAGGCACACGAACTGGGGCTCCGGATCATCGTCGACCTCGTCCCCAACCACTCCTCCGACCAGCACGAGTGGTTCCAGCGGGCGCTGCGCGAGGGCCCCGGATCGCCGCTGCGCGAGCGCTACCACTTCCGCCCCGGCAAGGGCGAGAACGGCGAACTGCCGCCGAACGACTGGGAGTCCATCTTCGGCGGCCCCGCCTGGACCCGCACCCAGGAAGCGGACGGCACCCCCGGAGAGTGGTACCTCCACCTCTTCGCGCCGGAGCAGCCCGACTTCAACTGGGAACACCCGGCCGTACGCGACGAGTTCCGCTCCATCCTGCGCTTCTGGCTCGACATGGGCGTCGACGGCTTCCGCGTCGACGTCGCCCACGGCCTGGTCAAGGCCGAGGGTCTGCCCGACATCGGCGCCCACGACCAGCTGAAGCTGCTCGGCAACGACGTCATGCCCTTCTTCGACCAGGACGGCGTCCACGAGATCTACCGCTCCTGGCGGAACGTGCTGAGCGAGTACGACGGGGAGCGCGTCCTCGTCGCCGAGGCCTGGACCCCGACCGTCGACCGCACCGCGAACTACGTGCGCCCCGACGAGATGCACCAGGCCTTCAACTTCCAGTACCTGGGCACCCACTGGGACGCCGCCGAGCTGCGTACCGTCATCGACGAGTCGCTCGCCGCGATGCGCCCGGTCGGCGCCCCCACCACCTGGGTGCTCTCCAACCACGACGTCACCCGGCACGCCACCCGCTTCGCCAACCCGGCGGGCCTCGGCACCCAGCTGCGCGAGTCCGGCGACCGCGAGCTCGGCCTGCGCCGGGCCCGGGCCGCGACCCTGCTGATGCTGGCCCTGCCCGGCTCGGCCTACGTCTACCAGGGCGAGGAGCTCGGCCTGCCGGACGTCACCGACCTGCCCGACGAGGTCCGTCAGGACCCGTCCTTCTGGCGGGCCAGCGGCCAGGACGGCTTCCGCGACGGCTGCCGGGTGCCGATCCCGTGGTCCGTCGAGGGCTCCTCGTACGGCTTCGGCGACGGCGGCTCCTGGCTGCCGCAGCCCGCGACCTGGGGCGCGCTGAGCGTCGAGGCGCAGACCGGCGACCCCGGCTCCACCCTGGAGCTGTACCGCAGCGCGCTCGCCGTGCGCCGCGAGCGTCCCGAACTCGGTGCGGGCGAGGCCCTGGAGTGGCTGGAGGCGCCCGAAGGCGTCCTGGCCTTCCGGCGCGACGGCTTCGTCTGCACCGCCAACACCACCGGCCGGGCCATCTCCGTCCCGCTGCCCGGCCGGTTCCTCCTTTCCAACGAGGAGATCAGAGTCGTCGCCGTCGACGACGAAGACACGGTGGAACTCCCCGCCGACACCACCGTCTGGTGGGCGGTGTGACGATCCCCCTGCCGCGGGGCGCCGGGAACGGCGCCCCGCGGCTCGCGGACATCGCGGCCCAGTCCGGGGTCAGCGAGGCCACCGTCAGCCGCGTCCTCAACGGCAAGGCGGGGGTGGCCGGAGCGACCCGGCACAAGGTGCTCGCCGCGCTCGACGTGCTCGGCTACGAGCGTCCCGTACGGCTCAAACGCCGCAGCGCGGGCCTCGTGGGGCTCGTCGTGCCCGAGCTGACCAACCCGATCTTCCCGGCGTTCGCGCAGGTCGTCGAACAGGTCCTCGCCGGCCACGGCTACACGCCGGTGCTCTGTACCCAGATGCCCGGCGGCGCCACCGAGGACGAGCTCGTCGAACAGCTCGTGGAGCGCGGGGTGGCCGGCATCGTCTTCCTCTCCGGGCTGCACGCGGACGCCTCCGCCGACCCGGCGCGCTACGCCCGGCTGAGCGACCGGGGCGTGCCGTACGTCCTCATCAACGGCTACAACGAGCACATCGACGCCAACTTCGTCTCCCCGGACGACCGGGCCGCGGCCCGCATGGCCGTGCGGCACCTGGTCGAGCTGGGCCACGAGCGGATCGGGCTCGCCATCGGCCCCACCCGGTACGTGCCGTCGCGCCGCAAGGCCGAGGGCTTCACCGCCGAGCTGTACGAGCTCCTCGGCATCGAACGCGCCGAGGCCGAACGGTTCATCAGGCCCACGCTCTTCGGCGTCGAGGGCGGGCACGCGGCGGCCGACATCCTGCTCGGCGAGGGGTGCACGGGCATCGTCTGCGCCTCCGACCTGATGGCGCTCGGCGTCATCCGCGCGGTCCGCGCCCGGGGCCTCGACGTGCCGGGGGACGTCTCCGTCGTCGGCTTCGACGACTCGCCGCTCATCGCCTTCACGAGCCCGCCGCTCTCCACCGTGCGCCAGCCGGTGCAGGCCATGGCGACGGCGGCGGTCGGCGCGCTCCTGGAGGAGATCGAGGGGAACCCCGTGCAGCGCACGGAGTTCGTCTTCCAGCCGGAGCTGGTGGTCCGCGGCTCCACCGCGCAGCCGCCCGGCAGGGTGTCGCAAGTCCTTTCGTAACAACTTGCGTCGAGGGGTCCGGAGCGGCGTCCGGAGGGTTGACCGGGCGTCGGGGCACTCGTACGGTCACGGCTGAAAACAGTTGCTGACATTTTCAGTAACTTCTTGCGACAGTGAAGTCAGCAGGAGGAATCATGGCCCGAAAGACCGTGGCAGCTGCACTCGCCCTCGTGGCGGGAGCCGCTGTGGCCGTCGCGGTGAACCCCCCGGCGCAGGCCACCCCGCCCGGCGAGAAGGACGTCACCGCGGTGATGTTCGAGTGGAAGTTCGCCTCGGTGGCCCGGGAGTGCACCGACCGTCTCGGCCCCGCCGGATACGGATACGTCCAGGTCTCCCCGCCCCAGGAACACCTCCAGGGCGGCCAGTGGTGGACCTCGTACCAGCCGGTCAGCTACAAGATCGCCGGACGTCTCGGCGATCGCACCGCCTTCAAGAACATGATCGACACCTGCCACGCGGCCGGCGTCAAGGTCGTGGCCGACTCCGTCATCAACCACATGGCGAACGGCTCCGGCACGGGAACGGGCGGGACCCCGTTCTCCAAGTACGACTACCCGGGCCTCTACTCCGGCTCCGACATGGACGACTGCCGCTCCTCGATCACCAACTACCAGGACCGCGGCAACGTCCAGAACTGCGAACTGGTCCAGCTCCCCGACCTCGACACGGGCGAGGAGTACGTCCGCGGGAAGATAGCGGGCTACCTGAACGACCTGCTCTCGCTCGGTGTCGACGCCTTCCGCATCGACGCCGCCAAGCACATGCCGGCCGCCGACCTCGCGAACATCAAGTCGCGGCTGAGCAACCCCCACGCCTTCTGGAAGCTGGAGGCCATCCACGGCGCCGGCGAGGCCGTCTCCCCGAGCGAGTACCTCGGCAGCGGAGACGTCCAGGAGTTCCGCTACGCCCGCGACCTCAAGCGCATCGTCCAGGGCGAGAAGCTCTCCTACCTCAAGAACTTCGGCGAGTCCTGGGGCTACATGCCCTCCGGCCAGTCCGGTGTCTTCGTCGACAACCACGACACCGAGCGCGGCGGCGACACCCTCAGCTACAAGGACGGCGCGAACTACACCCTCGCCTCCGTCTTCATGCTCGCCTGGCCCTACGGCTCCCCGGACGTCCACTCCGGCTACGAGTGGACCGACAAGGACGCCGGACCGCCGAACGGCGGCCAGGTGAACGCCTGTTACAGCGACGGCTGGAAGTGCCAGCACGCCTGGCGCGAGATCTCCTCCATGGTCGGCTTCCGCAACGCGGCGCGCGGCCAGTCCGTCACCGACTGGTGGGACAACGGCAACAACGCCATAGCGTTCGGCCGCGGCTCCAAGGCCTACGTGGCCATCAACCACGAGTCCTCGGCGCTCACCCGCACCTTCCAGACCCGGCTCGCCCCCGGCGCCTACTGCGACGTCCAGTCGAACACGGGCGTGACGGTGAACGCGTCCGGCCAGTTCACGGCCACCCTCGCCGCCAACACGGCCGTGGCCCTCCACGTGAACGCCACCACCTGCGGAGGCGGCACCACCCCGACCACTCCGCCGACGACGACCCCGCCGACGACGGCCCCGGCCACCGCCGGCGCCGCCTTCAGCGTGAACGCCACCACCGTGGTCGGCCAGAACATCTACGTCACCGGCAACCGCGCCGAGCTCGGCAACTGGGCCCCGGCCTCCGCCCTCAAGCTCGACCCGGCCGCGTACCCCGTCTGGAAGCTGACCGTCGGCCTGCCCGCCGGAACGGCCTTCGAGTACAAGTACCTCCGCAAGGACGCCGCCGGAAACGTGACCTGGGAGTCCGGTGCCAACCGCACCGCGACCGTCCCCGCCTCGGGACGAGTCGTCCTCGACGACACGTTCCGGAACTAGCCACCACACTCGCCCCGCCCGCTCCCCGCGCGCGGCTTCGCCCCGCGGCGCGAAGCCGCCGCCCCTGCCGGGGGCAGCGGGCGCCCTGGCCCCGCTCCCCCCAACCCTCCCGGCCCCCGGCAGCCCGCGGCGGAGCCGCTCGTCGACACGGACGGGAAGGGGCGGGGTGGGGGAACCCAACTCTCCGAGGAGCAACGTGTCCCGCATCAGACGGCGGCCCAGCGCCGTCACGGCCCTCCTGGCCACACTGGCCGTCGGCCTCACTCCCGCCACCGCTGCCACCGCCGCCGGCACGGCACCCGCCCCGCCCTCCGACCGGACGCTCGCGGCCCAGCCCGCCCGCCAGGACCTCACCCGCGAGCAGTTCTACTTCGTGCTGCCGGACCGGTTCGCCAACGGCGACACCTCGAACGACCGCGGCGGCCTCACCGGCAGCCGCACCCAGACCGGCTTCGACCCGACCGACAAGGGCTTCTACCAGGGCGGCGACCTCAAGGGTCTGACCCAGCGGCTCGACTACATCAAGGGCCTCGGGACCACCGCCATCTGGATGGCCCCGATCTTCAAGAACCGGCCCGTGCAGGGCGAGGGCAAGGACGCCTCGGCCGGCTACCACGGCTACTGGATCACCGACTTCACCCAGGTCGACCCGCACTTCGGGACCAACGAGGACCTGGAGAAGCTGATCGCCGCCGCCCACGCCAAGGGCATGAAGGTCTTCTTCGACGTCATCACCAACCACACCGCCGACACCGTCGACTACGCCGAGAAGAAGTACGGCTACCGCCCCAAGGGCGCCTACCCGTACCTCGACAAGGACGGCCGCCCCTTCGACGACCGGGACGCGATCGGGAAGGTCGACGCCGGCTCCTTCCCGTACACCCCCGTCGAGAAGGCGAACACCAAGGTCCCGGCCTGGCTCAACGACCCCACGATGTACCACAACCGGGGCGACTCCACCTGGGCCGGCGAGTCCGCCGAGTACGGCGACTTCGTCGGCCTCGACGACCTGTGGACCGAGCGTCCCGAGGTCGTCGAGGGCATGAGGAAGATCTACGAGAAGTGGGTCCGCGACTTCAAGATCGACGGCTTCCGCATCGACACGGTCAAGCACGTCGACCTGGACTTCTGGACCGAGTGGGCGACCGCCCTCGACGCGTACGCCAAGAAGCGCGGCCGCGAGGACTTCTTCATGTTCGGCGAGGTCTACTCCGCCGACACCACCGTCACCGCCCCGTACGTCACCCGCGGCCGCCTCGACGCCACCCTCGACTTCCCCTTCCAGGACGCCGCCCGCGCCTTCGCCTCCCAGGGCGCCGGCGCCGACCGCCTCGCGAAGGTCTTCGCCGAGGACTACCGGTACACCACCGACAAGGCCAACGCCTACGAGCAGGTGACCTTCCTCGGCAACCACGACATGGGCCGCATCGGCACCTTCCTCAAGCAGGACAACCCGAACGCCTCCGACGCCGAACTCCTCCGCAGGGCCAAGCTCGCCAACGAGCTGATGTTCCTGTCCCGCGGCAACCCGGTGATCTACTCCGGCGACGAGCAGGGCTTCACCGGCGCCGGCGGCGACAAGGACGCCCGCCAGCCCCTCTTCGCCGCCCAGGCCGCCGACTACCTCGACGACGACCAGCTCGGCACCGACCGCACCCACGCCACCGACGCGTACGACACGAAGCACCCCGTCTACGCGTCCGTCGCCGAGCTGTCGCGCCTGACGAAGACGCACCCGGCCCTCCGTGACGGCGTCCAGCGGGAGCGGCTCGCCGAGGGCTCCGTCTACGCCTTCTCCCGTACGGACGCGAAGACGCGGGCCGAGTACCTCGTCGCCACCAACAGCGCGACCACCGAGAAGACCGTCACCGTCCCCGTGGACTCGGCGGACTTCCGTGCCCTGTACGGGGGTCAGGGCGCGTACACCGCGACGGGCGGCAGGGTCACCGTCACCGTCCCGGCCCTCTCCTCCCTGGTCCTCAAGGCCGACCGGCCCGTCCCGGCCCCGGCCACCGGGCCCACCCTGTCGCTGGACGCCCCGGCCGCCGGCGCCACCGGCACCGTCGAGCTCTCCGCCGACGTCACCGGCGGCGGCCTCAACCGGGTCGTCTTCGCCGCCCAGACGGGCAACGGCCCCTGGCAGGTCCTCGGCACCGCCGACCACGCGCCCTACAAGGTCACCCAGCACGTGACCGCCGCCGCCGGCACCGCCCTGCGCTACAAGGCCGTCGCCGTCGACAGCACGGGCCGCACCGCGAGCGCCACCGCCACCACCACCGCAGGACAGGTCCCCGCGCCCGAGAAGCCGGTCGCCGTCGAGCGCCCGTACGCCGTCGTGCACTACCAGCGCGCGGACGGGAACTACGACGGCTGGACCCTGAAGGCCGCCGGCCAGGAGGCCGCGTTCACCGGCCGCGACGCCCACGGCGCCTTCGCCTGGGTCAAGGTCCCCGAAGGCGCGTCCACCGTCGCGTACACCGTCGAGAAGGACGGCGCCGCCGACGGCCCGCAGCGGAGCATCGCCCTCGGCCGCACCGGCGAGGTCTGGATCACGCAGGGCCAGGACGGCCAGTCCGACACCGCACCCGCGCCCGCCCCGCAGGACAAGACCAAGGCCGTCATCCACTACCAGCGGCCCGACGGGAACTACGACGGCTGGGGCCTCCACACCTGGACCGGCGCCGCCCAGCCCACCGACTGGTCCAAGCCCCTCCTGCCGGTCCGCGTCGACGCGTACGGCGCCGTCTACGAGGTGCCGCTCACCGAGGGCGCGACCTCCCTCTCGTACATCCTCCACAAGGGCGACGAGAAGGACCTCCCCACCGACCAGTCCCTCGACCTCGCCACCTACGGCCACGAGATCTGGGCCCTGTCCGGACAGCAGAAGTACCTGCTCCCGACGGTCGGCGGCGCCCCGAACCTCGACCTCACCAAGGCCGAGGCCCAGTGGATCGACCGGAACACCGTCGTCTGGAAGGTCAAGACCACCGACGCCACCAGCCAGCAGCTGGTGTACGCGAAGGACGGCGGGATCACCGTCACCGACGGGGCCCTCAGCGGCGAGGGCCAGTGGCTCCGGCTCGCCCCCTCCTCCCTGAGCGACGCCCAGAAGGCGAAGTACCCGCACCTCAAGGAGTACCCGGCCTTCACCCTCGACGCCCGGGACGCCGACCGGGTCCGCGCCTCCCTGCGCGGCCAGCTCATCGCCACCCAGCGCGCCGCCAACGGCGCCCTGCTCGCCGCCACCGGCGTCCAGACGGCCGGCGTCCTCGACGACCTGTACGCGAAGAAGGCCACCGGAGCGAACCTGGGGCCGACTTTCCACGACGGCCGCACCACCCTCTCCGTCTGGGCCCCCACCGCCCTGTCGCTCGCTCTGGAACTCGACGGCCGGACCGTGCCCATGCGGCGCGACGACAGCTCCGGCGTCTGGTCCGTCACCGGACCGAAGTCCTGGACGGGCAAGCCGTACCGGTACGCGGTGAAGGTCTGGGCCCCGAGCGTCCAGAAGATCGTCACCAACCACGTCACCGACCCCTACTCCACCGCCCTCACCACCGACTCCGCCCGCAGCCTCGCCGTCGACCTCACCGACACCCGGCTCGCACCCCGGGGCTGGAAGTCCCTGAAGAAGCCCGCCGCCGTACCGCTGCGGGACGCCCAGATCCAGGAGCTCCACATCCGCGACTTCTCGATCGCGGACCCGACGGCGAAGGCCGGCCACAAGGGCACCTACCTCGCCTTCACCGACCAGGAGAGCAAGGGCTCGAAGCACCTGAAGGCGCTCGCCGCCACCGGCACCTCCTACGTCCACCTCCTCCCGGCCTTCGACATCGGCACCATCCCCGAGAAGAAGTCCGGACAGACCGCACCCGCCTGCGACCTGAAGGTCTACGCCCCCGACTCCGAGGAGCAGCAGGCCTGCGTCGCCGCCGCGGCGGCCAAGGACGCCTACAACTGGGGCTACGACCCGCTGCACTACACCGTCCCCGAGGGCTCCTACGCCACCGACCCCGAAGGCACCCGCCGCACGGTCGAGTTCCGGCAGATGGTCCAGGCCCTCAACGGCAACGGCCTGCGCACGGTCATGGACGTCGTCTACAACCACACCGTCGCCGCCGGACAGTCCGACAAGTCCGTCCTCGACAGGATCGTGCCCGGCTACTACCAGCGCCTCCAGGCCGACGGCACCGTCGCCACCTCCACCTGCTGCGCCAACACCGCGCCCGAGAACGCCATGATGGGCAAGCTCGTCGTCGACTCGGTCGTCACCTGGGCCAAGGACTACAAGGTCGACGGCTTCCGCTTCGACCTCATGGGCCACCACCCGAAGGCCAACATCCTGGCCGTACGGAAGGCCCTGGACGAGCTGACCGTCGCGCGCGACGGCGTCGACGGGAAGGCGATCGTCCTCTACGGCGAGGGCTGGAACTTCGGCGAGATCGCCGACGACGCCCGCTTCGTCCAGGCCACCCAGAAGAACATGGCCGGCACCGGCGTCGCGACCTTCTCCGACCGCGCCCGCGACGCCGTGCGCGGCGGCGGCCCCTTCGACGAGGACCCGGGCGTCCAGGGCTTCGCCTCCGGACTCTTCACCGACCCCAACTCCTCCTCGGCCAACGGCACCCCGGCCGAACAGAAGGCCCGACTGCTCCACTACCAGGACCTGATCAAGGTCGGCCTGACCGGCAACCTCGCCGACTACACCTTCACCGACACCTCGGGCCGTACGGTCAAGGGCAGCCAGGTCGACTACAACGGCTCCCCGGCCGGCTACGCCGCCGCCCCCGGCGAGGCCCTCGCCTACGCCGACGCCCACGACAACGAGACCCTGTACGACGCGCTCGCCTTCAAGCTCCCGGCGGGCACGTCGCCCACGGACCGCGCCCGCATGCAGGTCCTCGCCATGGCGACGGCCACCCTCTCGCAGGGCCCGGCGCTCTCCCAGGCGGGCTCGGACCTGCTGCGCTCCAAGTCCCTCGACCGCAACTCGTACGACAGCGGCGACTGGTTCAACGCGATCCACTGGGACTGCCGCGACGGCAACGGCTTCGGCCGCGGCCTCCCCCCGGCCCCCGACAACAAGGCCAAGTGGTCCTACGGGAAGCCGCTGCTCGTGAACCCGGCCCTGACGGTCGGCTGCGAGCAGATCGACGGCGCCTCGGCGGCCTACCGCGACCTCCAGAAGATCCGTACCACCGAGCCGGTGTTCTCGCTGGCCACGGCGGACCGGGTCCAGTCCGCCCTGTCCTTCCCGCTCTCCGGCCGCGAGGAGACCCCGGGCGTCATCACCATGCGCCTCGGCGACCTGGTCGTCGTCCTCAACGCGACCCCGCAGGAGCGGACACAGCAGGTCGCCGACCTGGCGGGCGGGACGTACGCCCTCCACCCGGTCCAGGCGAACGGCTCGGACACCGTGGTGAAGTCCGCCTCCTACGAGGCCGGTTCGGGCACCTTCACGGTCCCGGCCCGGACGGTGGCCGTCTTCACGGCAGGCTGAGCGCCCTCTCCCACAGCGTGACCCCGTACCGGGTGCCGTCGGCGGCGAGCTTGCCCGGCTCCTCGCCGACCACCCGGTAGCCCGCGGCTTCGTAGTACCTACGAAGCCGCGGGTTGTTCGTCATGGAGTCGAGCCGCGCGACCGCCCGCCCCTTGGCCGCGATCCGCTCCTCCGCGTGGGCGAGCAGGACCCGTCCGGTCCCGGCGGGCGCCGCGTCCCGGTCGGTCATGAGCCGGTGCACGTAACCGGCGACCGGCGGCTGCGGTCCCCAGGCCTGCTCGTCCTCCCACCACAGCTCGTACGCGCCGACCGCCCGGCCCTCGTGGGACGCGAGCCACACCTCACCGGCGGCGACGCGCCCACGGAAGTGCTCCGCGTTCTTCGCGCCCGGTTTCCACTGGTCGATCCCGTTCCGCACCATCCAGCGGGCCAGCCCGTCGAACAGCTCCACCAGAAGGTCCAGATCCCGGTCGTCCGCCTGCCGGAAGGTCACTTGTGCGGTCATGGCGATCACCGTAAAGGTGTGGCCAGACATCCGACATCCCCGCCCCTTCCCCGGGAGTGACCCCCATGCCGCAGATCACCGTGGACTACTCCGCGCCCCTCGACCGGCGCGGCTTCGCGCTCGCCCTGCACCCGCTCGTCGTCGAGACCGTGAACGCCACGCTCGACGCCTGCAAGACCCGCTTCCGCGAGATCGAGGAGACGGTCGTCGGCGACGGCTCGACCGAGGACGTCATCGTCCACGTCGAGATCGCCCTGCTGTTCGGCCGCACCGACGACGCCAAGGAGCGCCTCTCGAAGGCCGTCCTCGCCCTGCTGCCGAAGTACGTCAAGGCGACCGAGGGAGTCCGGCTCTCCGTGGAGATCCGCGACCTCGAATCGTCTTACCGCAAGCGCTGATCGGGCACGACACCCGACGTGGGCACGTCGCCCGACCTGGGCACGTCACCCGCCTGGGGCACGAGCGCGGCGAGCCGGGTCACCAGCTCCCCGAAGGGACCGTCGGCCGGTTCGTCGGCGAGGATGCCGACCAGGATCTCCGCCATCTCCGTGTCGTACGCGGCGCTCACCGCGGCCAGCGCCGCGAAGTCGTGCACGAGCTGCAACTCCAGCTCCGCGCGCGGGACCCGGCGGCCGTCCAGCCAGAGCAGGGCCGTCGACTCGGCGAGCGAGACCCAGGAGCGGACGACCAGTTCGAGCCGGGCCGAGGGCTCGTCGACCCTCAGGTGGGCGAGGATCTGCTCGTACGCGGCCTGCCGCACCTCGTCGATCATCGCGTTCGTCGTGGAGGAGCCCACCGCGGGACCGCCGCGCATCAGCGCGGCGAAGCCCGGCCCGTGCTCGTCCACGAAGTCGAAGAACCGGCCCATCACCCGCAGCAGCCGCGCCCCCAGCGGGCCCCGCGGCGGCTCCACGAACCTGGCCGCCAGCTCGTCGGCCGCCCGCCGCAGCGCCGCCTCGTAGAGGCTCTGCTTGCCGGGGAAGTAGTGGTAGACCAGCGGTCGCGAGATCCCCGCGGCCGCGGCGATCTCGTCGATGGACACCTCGTCGGGAGAGCGGTGGCTGAAGAGTTCGAGGGCCACCCCGATCAGCTGCTGCTTGCGCTCCTCGACGCCCATCCTGCGGCGTACCCCGGTCGTCATACGAACAGCCTAACGGGGTCCGATACGCTCCTGCTTCATGAGCGCTTCCGACCAGGACACCCCGGCAGTCGAGGCCCCGGAGGCACCTGAGGGCCCCGAGACCGACGACACCGACGGCACCGACGAGATCCACGACACCGACGAGCCCGACGACATCGACGAGGCGCCCGCGGCGGGCGGTCTCACCCCCAAGCAGGCACGACGGCTCCGCGTCGCCGCCGCGTCCGTCCTGCTCGTCGCCCTCGCCGTGGTCCTGGTGATCCGTCTCGCGAGCCGTACGTCCGTCCTGGTCGTCGGGGTGTACGGCCTCGCGATGATCCTCTGCGGTGTCGTGATCGAGCTCTCCCGCAACGGCCGTACGCGGCTGGCCACCTGGCTCCTGGTGGGCGGCCTGCTGGCCGCCCTCGCCTTCGACTGGCTGATCCTGCCGTAGAGGTGTCCTGAGGCTCACAAGTCCAGGACGAGCCGCTTCCCCGCGCAGCGCGAGACGCAGATCAGCATCGAGTCGCCCCGCTCCGCGTCGGTGAGCAGCTCGTCCCGGTGGTCGATCTCGCCCTCCAGGACCCGCTGTTGGCACGTCCCGCAGAAGCCCTGCCGGCAGGAGTACGTGATGCCGGGCAGCTCCTCGCGGACCGCCGCGAGCACCGACTGGTCGGCCGCCACCGTCACCGTACGGCCGGAGCGGCGCAGTTCGACCTCGAAGGCGGTGCCACCGGGCGGAGCGGCGGCGGAGAAGCGCTCCAGGCGCGGCTCCCGGCCCTCGGGCATCGCCGCGCCCACCGCGTCCATCAGTCCGTCGGGACCGCAGCAGTAGACGACGGTCTCGGCAGGCACGTGCGCGAGGAAGTCCAGCTCGGGGAAGCCGGATTCGTCCTCGGCGACGACCGTGACGCGGTCGGCGCCGCCGAGCCGCTCGATCTCTTCCAGCTCGTCCAGATACGGCATCGTGGCCCGGCTCCGCCCGCAGTACACGAGCCGCCAGTCCGCCCCGGCCGCCTCGGCGGCACGGACCATCGGCAGGACCGGGGTGATGCCGATGCCGCCGGCGACGAAGACGTAGGCGGGGGCGTCGATCAGCGGGAAGCGGTTGCGGGGGCCGCGGATCTCGACCTCCGTGCCCTCGTGGAGCTGCTCGTGCACCTCGCGCGAACCGCCCCGGCCGTCCTCGATCAGACGCGTCGCGACCGTGTACGTACCGGAGTCGGCCGGGTCGCCGCAGAGCGAGTACTGCCGCACGAGCCCGGAGGGCAGGACGAGGTCGACATGGGCGCCCGGCTGCCACGCGGGCAACCCGGCACCCTCCAGGCGCAGTTCGACGACCCCCTCGGCGGGCGTGGCGCGCCCGGTCACGACGACCCGGCGGGGGACCGTACGGCCCCGGCCGTACCCGGACACGGGAACGTCGAGGGCGGGCATCGGCCACAGCGGGGCCGTGGACATCCGGCCGCGCACGGCGCGGCGGACGAGCAGCGCGGCACCGGCGACGAGGGCGACGGTGGTCAGCCGGGGCATCAGTGGCCTCCGCCGGCGCCGGGGGAGGAGGCGAGGTAGGCCAGCGCCTGCGCGGTGTCGCCCTCCTGGGAGGGGTGGTAGGCGCGGCTCAGGTAGCGGGGTATGGAGCGCAGCATGTCCGGGGTGGAGGGCAGCACGCCCTGCCGGCCCTTGCGGTAGAACTGCCCGAAGGAGGCCTTGCCGTCGAGCAGGCTGGGGTCGTTCTCCATGAAGAAGCGGGCGCCCCGCTGCCAGAGGAAGACGAGCGCGGAGAAGGCGAGCGCCCAGGTGCGGGCGCGGCGCCGGTAGCCGCCGTCGAGGTGCATGAAGAGCTCGAAGGCGACCGAGCGGTGCTCGACCTCCTCGGCCCCGTGCCAGCGCAGCAGATCGAGCATGACGGGGTCGGCGCCGCGCCGGTCGAGCTCGTCGGCGTTGAGGACCCAGTTGCCGAGGAAGGCCGTGTAGTGCTCGATGGCGGCGATCATCGCGACCCGTTCCATCAGCCACCAGCGGCGCGGCCGGCCCGGCGGCAGGGTCCGGTCCCCGAGGAGCTTCTCGAAGAACCAGTCGACCTGCGCGGTGTACGGGGTCGGGTCGAGGCCCAGCTTCCGCAGGTGGGGGAGGACGTCGTCGTGGGCCTGGGAGTGGATGGCCTCCTGGCCGATGAAGCCGATGACGTCCTCGCGCAGCCGGTCGTCGGTGATGTACGGCAGTGCCTGCTTGTAGACGTGCACGAACCACCGCTCGCCCGCCGGGAGCAGCAGGTGCAGCACGTTGATCGTGTGCGTGGTGAAGGGGTCGCCGGGAACCCAGTGGAGCGGGGTCTCATCCCAGTCGAAGGAGACCTTGCGGGCCTTGAGCTCGACGTGTTCCGACGCCACCGGTGCAGGCTGCGTATTAGACATGTCGTCAATGTACTGAGGGGTAAGGCGATGGCAACAGGCCTGTGCACCGCCTTTTTGGCGGTACGAGAGGCATGGACGCTCCCGCTCCCGCCGCGCCCCCGCCGCACCCCGCTCCCGCCCCGCTCCCGCCCCGCCCCCGCTCACCGCAGCGCGGGCACCCGCCTGCCGTCCCGCAGGACGCCGTCCAGGTCCGCCCGCGCCCCCGCCTTCGCCCTCACCGCCAGGACCGGGCCCTCCGAACGGCCCTTCACCCCGCCCGAGGTCTCCAGGGAGGCGAAGTCCGCACTGCCCGCCGCCAGGACGAACCACCCGCCGCTCGGCGCCTGCCACAGCACGCCCGCGAGGACCCGGGGATCCCGCACGCCGCACGCCGGTGAACCCTCGGACCGGGCCGCGAGCGCCGCCGGTGCCTTCGGGGACGGGACCAGGAACTGGGCGAGGACCCGGCTGCCCGTACCGCGCCAGGTCTCCGCGCGCGTGCACACCCAGGTGCCGTGCCCGGCGCCCTCGGGCAGCGGCTGCCGCGCGAACCGCCAGGCGTTCACCGACCGCACCCCGTGCGCCCGCACGGCCGTCAGCTGGCACGCCGTCCGTGCCCACGCCTCCCGCGCCTCCTTCCCCGTCGCGTCCGCCGGCGCGGCGGGCGGCCCCCACAGGAGCCGTGCGGGGGCCGGGTCGCCCAGGTCGGTGAGGAGCCGCGTCCCCGAACCGTCCCGTACCTGGAGGGAGTTCCAACGGACGCAGTCCTTCGCCTGCGCGGGGCTCGGCACGGGTTCGGTCACCCCGTACGCGTCCCGGGCCAGGGGCCACGGCTCCTTCGTGGGCGCGAGCAGGTCCCGTACGGCCGTCTCCCGTACCCAAGGAGCCGTCAGATAGCGGACGTTGCCCGAGGCGCGGGAGATGACGACGGCGGCCGAACCGACGGCGTCGGCCCCGTCCGTCCGCGCGAAGTCCAGCGCGGCGCCCGCCGTACCGGCCGTCGGCTCCGCGTACCGCACGGCCCGCAGCCCGTCGTGGAAGAGCACCACCCGAGCCCCGTCCACAAGCCCGGCGAACAACAACTGAGGCGGCCCCATCGGCGGCCCCACGGGCGTCCCCGGCGTCGCGGACGACTGCACGGAGAGCCCGGGCCGCGCCCACACGGCGAGCGCCCGCCGCAGCAGCGCACGGTCCCCCGTGAGGCCGCCGCGCGCGGGCCACACGGAGAAGTCCTGCCGGGTCGACCCCGGCCAGGCGGCGGCGGACACCCGCTTGACGGCGCCCGGATCGAGGGCGGCCTCCGCGGCGGGGTTACGGGCGTACGAGGGCGCAGCACCGTTTCTGCCCCACCCGTCACCGGGCAGTCCGAGCAGCGTCCCGCACACCACGAGCGCGGCGACGGCGACGAGCGCGGCCCGGCCGTGCTGCCGCCGCCGCAGCAGATCGGTGGGCCTGGCCTGCAACGAACAGGGGTCGAACTCGGGAGACTCCAGCAGGGCGGCGCCGCTGAGCCGCGCGGACCGCCGTACCTGACCGCCCCGGTCACCCCCGCCGACACCGACGGGCCGTCCTGCGCCGGCCGCGCCGCCCGCGCCCCCGGACTCCCCTGCGGGGCCGGCGCCGTCACCGCTCGTCCACGCGTCCGCGAGCCGCCCGAGCTCGTCCGCCCTGCCGGGACTCCCGGCCCGGCCGGGCCCGCCCTGCTCGCCGACCCGCGCGGCGCGGTTGTCCGGCCCGCCGGCGAGAGGGCCACCGGCTCCACCAGGGGTGCCCATCCCACTGGCGTCACCGGCTCCGCCGAGGCCCCCCGTGCCGCCGCCCCCGGTCATGACCGCGTCGGTGTCCGTCGCGTCGACCGCGTCCGCCTCCGCGAGGGCCGCCGCCGGGTCGGTGACGCCCGCCGCGGCCAGGACCCGCAGGACCTCCGGGTCGCCCTGGCGCTCCAGGCCGCGGAGCACGTACGCCGCCCTGCCGGGGCCCGAGAGCGCGGACAGGCGCTGGTCCAGGGCGAGTTCGTCGGCGCCGCCGACCCGGGGGAAGACCCGCAGCCCCCACACCTGAGGCAGCAGCGGCGGGAACTGGGCCCGGCGCGGCAGCGCGCGCCGCAGCAGCGGCAGCCCGGCGACCAGCGCCTGCCGCAGCACCTCGCCCCGCACGTACGCGTAGCCGGGATCGACCGCGTCCTCGGTGCGCCGGGGCCCCGGGACCGCCGGACCCGGCACCCGGCGGCGCGGCAGCGAACGCTGCACGAGCGCGTGCGCGGTCAGCACCCGGCGGTTGCGGCCGAGCGTCGGCGGCAGCACGAGATAGGCGATGCGCACGAGGCGCGGATAGCGCTCGACGAGCGCGGCCTCGGCCTGCTCGACGTCGACGGGGCCCACGGGCGAGGGGTCGAGATCCTGGGTGCTCACGTTCAGCAGAACGAGCGATTCTTCCGATGGTCACCCCGGCTGCGTGGCCACGCCGGGGCGCTTCAGGCCGCGTGGACCGTCAGCCGCTCGCGGACCAGCGCCGTCACGTCGTCCGGGACGCCGAGCCCCTCCCGTACGTACTTCTCCATCGAGCCGTGCCGGACCGCGACCTCGTCGAGCCCCGCCTCCAGGTACTCCGGCAGGACGCCGATCAGGTCGAGCGCCAGCTCGGGGTCGCCGCCCTGCGCCGTGAACCCCTCGATCATCGGCGCGAACGCCTGCCGTACCGCCGGATTGACCGCCAGGTACTCGGCCCGCACGGTCTCCTCGTCCGCGCCGAGCAGCGACAGGACGACCGTCGCCGCCCACCCCGTCCGGTCCTTGCCCGCCGAGCAGTGGAAGAGCACGGGCCCGGCGCCGGGTGTGCCCAGCTCGGTCAGCAGGGCACGGTACGCGGCGCGGGCGGAGTCGCCGGACACGAAGGTCCGGTAGGTGCGGGCGAAGGCCGCCCGCACCCGGCCCCCGCCGAGGTGCTCCTCGGCCAGCGCCGGGTCGGTGAGCAGCAGCTTCAGCCGCGCGGCGGGCGGCAGCCCGCTGACGGCCAGGTGGTCGGCGAGCACGTCCGCGACGAGCAGCCGCGCCCCGGCCGGCAGGCGGTCCGGCCGGTCGCCGCGCTCGGTCTCCGTCCGGAGGTCGACGACCGTACGGATACCCAGGTCCGCCACCACCGCTTCGGCCGGATCGAGCCGGTCGAGCAGCGCGGAGCGGAGGGCGAGACCCGTCCGGACGGCGCGCCCGTCACCGAGGGGCAGACCGCCGAGGTCGCGGAGATTGGCGACGGAGGCGGCGGGGATGGCGGGCATGGGCGTCGACTCCTCCGGTTCGTCCACTTTCTGCCGACCGTAGTGGATCGCCCGAAGTGGGGCAGTTCGTCAGCCGCCCCGACGTCAGTCGCCCCGACGCCAGCCGCCCCCAACGCCAGCCGCCCCGACGTCAGCCGCCCCCGACGCCAGTCGCCCCCGACGTCAGCTGCCCTCGTCGCCGGGCGCGTGCTTCGCCAGGAACTCCGCCTCCCGCTCGGGGGAGAGCCCGACCTCCGGCCGGTCGGGGCGCCTGGGCGCGACCCCGCCGAGCGATTCCAGCCACGCCCAGGTGTCCGCGACCGTCTCCGTGACCGGCCGGCAGCGCAGCCCGGCCGCGACCGCCCGGGAGACGTCGGCGGTGTGCATCGCGTCGTACATCTCGCCCGGCGGCAGCCACACGGGCAGTTCCGACCAGGGCTCGATCCCGGCCGCGAGGACCGCGTCCGGCTCCGCCCACCGCAGCTCGACGTCCGCGCCGGTCGCCCGCACGCACGCGTCGAGCAGCTCGCCCATGGTCGTGTGCCCGGGCGGCGAGACGAGGTTGTACGGCCCCGAGAGCCCGGCCGCCACCGCGTCGAGCGTCCACTCGGCGAGGTCGCGGGCGTCGACGTACTGGAGGGGGAGCGTGCGCGGCCCGGGGGCCAGGACCGGCCCGCCGCGCGCGATCCGGCCCAGCCACCAGGGGAGCCGGCCGACGTTCTCGTACGGGCCGATGATCAGGCCCGCGCGGACGTGCAGCGTCCGGTCCGCCCCGAAGGCGGCCGTGGCGGCGAGCTCGCCGCCCATCTTGGCCTCCGCGTACGGCACGTCCCCGGCGTCCGGCGAACCCTCCACCAGCGGGCCGTCCTCCCCGAGTCCGGCGGCCGGCGGCCAGGAGTAGACGGAGCGGCTCGACACGTACGCGTACCGCCCGACCCGGTCCGCGAGCAGCCGCGCCGCGTCCCGGACCGCCGTGGGCGCGGCCGACCAGGTGTCCACGACGGCGTCCCAGGAACCGGTGGCGAGAGCGGCGAGCCCGTCCGGGCCGGTGGTGCGGTCACCGAGCAGGGAGCGGACACCGGCCGGGGGCTCGTGGCGGCCGCGGTGGAAGACCGTCACCTCCCAGCCCCGGTCGAGCGCCGCCTCGACGACCGCGCGACCCACGAACTCCGTACCACCGAGAATCAGCAATTTCATGATCGAAGACTGCCTCGGAGAGGGCGGTCGGGGCCAGGGGATTCCGCTCCGGGAGGATTCCGCCGGGGGAGGATTCCGCCGGGGGAGGAACGCACCGGGCGGGACGGTGGGGCGGGAGGGGGTCTGTTCGGCCGGTTGGCGGGATGACACCATGGCGGGCGATGACGGATGCCCGGTCGCCCCTGCGCGCCCTGCGAGCCGCACTGTTCGCGGTGGTGTGCGTGACCTTGGCAGCCGTGGGGCATTCGTCCATGTCTGCCCATCGGCTGCCGGCGCTCGGCCTGCTCGGCGCCTTCGCCGCGACGGCGGTCGCCGCCTGGGCCGCGGCCGGACGCCGCCGGGGCGTGCCGACGATCGCGGGCGCCATGCTCGTCCTCCAGGGTGCGCTGCACCTGCTGTTCTCGATGGCCGGTTCGCACCCGCCGGCGCACGCCGCGAGCGACGCGACGGCGGCGGTCATGACGCACCCGCACACCATGAGGACCGGCCACGCCGCCATGGATCCCACGGACTCCACGGGCCTCATGGGATCGACCGGGCCGACCGGCATGGGCACCGACCTCGGAACCGGCCTGGGAACCGGTATGGACTCCGACACGGGCATGCTCGCCGTCCACCTCCTCGCCGCGCTCCTCTGCGGCCTCTGGCTGGCCCACGGCGAAGCCGCGTTCTTCAGGGTCGCCGAGGCGGCCCTCGCGTACGCGTTCACCCCGCTGCGCCTGCTGTGCGCCCGCGTCCGCGTCCCCGACGTCCCGCGCGGCCCGGTCCGCAGGGCACGCGGGAAGGCCCACCGCCCCCACACCGTCGTCCTCGCCCACACGGTCTCCCGGCGCGGCCCGCCCCGGCTGTCCGTACCCCGCGCCACGACCCTCGGAGCACACGTCTGACACCGGGGGTCTCCTCCCGTTGTCCACGTCGACTCCAAGGACGGTCCTTCATGACCATCGACGACCCCGCACGCCCGGAAACCACCGAGGCGCCACCGTCGGAGACACCCGGAACCACCGCTCCGCGCAGGACGAGCACCTGGAGCGCCCTGCGCCCCCTCGTCCTGCGTCTCCACTTCTTCGCGGGCGTCCTCGTCGCCCCGTTCCTCCTCGTGGCCGCCGCCAGCGGCCTGCTCTACGCGCTCTCCTTCCAGGCCGAGAAGGTGATCTACGCGCACGAGCTGGAGGTCCCGGTCGGCGACACCACCCTGCCGCTCTCGCAGCAGGTGAACATCGCCCGCAAGGTCAACCCCGACGGCACCGTCACCGCCGTCTGGCCCGGCGCCGAACCGGACGCCACCACCCGGGTCCTGATGGCCGACCCGGACGGCCCCGAGGGCACGTCGCTCGCCGTCTTCGTCGACCCGTACACCGGGGACGTCCGCGGGCAGCTGCCCAGCTTCGGCAGCTCCGGCGCCCTGCCGCTGCGCACCTGGATCGACGGTCTCCACGCCGATCTGCACCTCGGCGAACTCGGCCGCAACTACAGCGAACTGGCCGCCAGCTGGCTGTGGGTGATCGCCCTCGGCGGTCTGGCGCTCTGGCTCGGCCGCCGCAGGAAGAACCGCCGCGCGCTGTTCGTCCCCGAGGGCGGCCCGAAGTCCCGCCGCCGCACGCTCTCCTGGCACGGCTCGGTCGGCCTGTGGGCCGTGACCGGGCTCGTCCTGCTCTCCGCGACCGGCCTGACCTGGTCGCGGTACGCGGGCGAGAACATCGGCGTCGTCCAGGACGGCCTCGGCGGCGCGACCCCCACCCTCACCGCGACCCTCGACGGCGGCGCCGGCGCCGGCTCGGAGCACGAGGGGCACGGCGCGGGCCACCAGCCGGGCGGCACCACCGCCCAGGGCCCGGACATCGGCGTCGACAAGGCCGTCGAGGCGGCCCGCGCGGCCGGCATCGACAGCCCGAGCGTCTCGGTCGTCCTGCCCGCCGACGGCAAGGGGTACGTGGTCAAGGAGACCGACACGCAGTTCCCGCTCCAGCTGGACTCGGTGGCCGTGGACCCGGCGGACGGCACGGTCCTCGACCGCCTCGCCTTCGCCGACTACCCGCTCCTCGCCAAGCTGACCCGGATAGGCATCGACGCGCACACCGGCGTGTTCCTCGGCCTGTTCAACCAGCTGGCGCTCGCGGCCCTCGCGCTCTCCCTGATCCTGCTGATCCTCTGGGGCTACCGCATGTGGTGGCAGCGCCGCCCGGGCCACCCGGTGGCGCGCGGGGCCTGGCGCAAGGTCCCGGTGACGATGCTGCTGCCGCTCGCGGCGGCCACGGCGCTGGCCGGCTGGTTCGTCCCGCTGCTCGGCCTCAGCCTGCTGCTGTTCCTGGCCGTGGACCTCACCCTCGCCCTGGTGGCGAAGCTGAAGGCGAGGTCCACCCGAACCACCCGCACCACCTGATCGACTCCAGGATCAGGGCGTGTACTTGTAGCCGACCCGCCGCACGGTCTGGATCGTGTGGCGGTGCTCGGCGCCCAGCTTCCGGCGCAGCCGGGCCACGTGCACGTCGACCGTACGACCGTCGCCGACGTGTCCGTACCCCCACACCGTCGTGACCAACTGGTCGCGGGTGTGCACCCGGTGGGGGTGCGCCACCAGATGGGCGAGGAGCTCGAACTCCAGATACGTCAGGTCGAGCTCCTCCCCGTCCACGACGGCGATCCGCCGGACCCCGTCGATGGCCACCGGACCCTGCTCCTCCGCCGCCACGGGCGGCGCGGGGACGGGGGCGGCCACGGGCGCCTGCGGCTGCTGATCGGCCGGTACGAGCACGAGGTAGCCGACCATCGGCGGGCGGCCCGGCAGCGTCGGCAGCGCGTGCTGCGGCGCGGGCAGCAGCGTGGCGCCGGGCGGCAGGAGCTCCGCCACCTGGGAGAGCGGGAAGAGCGGAGAGAGCGGCGAGAGCGGGGGGAGTCCGGCGACCTCGTTGGGGTCGACGGCCCGGAGCCGGTGCCGGCCGGGACGGACGGCGGTGAGGGGAGCACTCTGGATGTGGGCCATGGCGGGTCAGCTCTTTCGCGCGGAGAAACGAACGGACAGGTGTCGTACGTCAGTCGTCGTGCGCGTCGGCCGAAGGCCGGGATCGGACCGTACCGATCGGGGGCTTTAGAGGGCCGACGCGTTCCTCGCGCGGCAACAGACCCGGTCGAAGTCGTCGTGCTGCCGGGAAGGCCAGAACGGCTCGAGGTCGTAGCGACCCGTCGCGGTCTCGTTCTTCATCGTGGCCATTTCCCTATTGAACCAGAAGGGAATGCCCCCGACGAGCCTTTCCCCGGCCAAACCCCGTGTCATCCATCCCACATGACGGAAGAGGCGCCCACCGTACGAACGGTGGGCGCCTCTTCCGAAGTGCGTGTGGATCGCGGTCCGAAGGACCGGACGATCAGACCTGGCCGGCCTTCTCCAGGGCCTCGCAGCAGGTGTCCACCAGCAGGCGGGTCACCACGTACGGGTCCACGTTCGCGTTCGGGCGACGGTCCTCGATGTAGCCCTTCTGGTCCTGCTCGACCTGCCACGGGATACGGACCGAGGCGCCGCGGTCCGAGACGCCGTAGGAGTACTTGTCCCACGGGGCGGTCTCGTGCAGACCCGTCAGGCGGTCGTCGATGCCGGCGCCGTAGTTCTTGACGTGGTCGAGCGGCTTCGAGCCCTCGCCGAGGGACTCGGCGGCGGTGATGATCGCGTCGTAACCCTCGCGCATCGCCTTGGTGGAGAAGTTGGTGTGCGCGCCCGCGCCGTTCCAGTCGCCCTTCACCGGCTTCGGGTCCAGGGTCGCGGAGACCTTGAAGTCCTCGGCCGTGCGGTACAGCAGCCAGCGGGCCACCCACAGCTGGTCCGAGACCGTGAGGGGAGCCAGCGGGCCGACCTGGAACTCCCACTGGCCCGGCATGACCTCGGCGTTGATGCCGGAGATGCCCAGACCCGCGGTGAGGCAGTTCTCCAGGTGCGCCTCGACGACGTCACGGCCGAAGATCTCGTCCGAGCCGACGCCGCAGTAGTAGCCGCCCTGCGCGGCGGGGAAGCCGCCGACGGGGAAGCCGAGCGGGCGGTCGCCCTCGAAGAAGGTGTACTCCTGCTCGATGCCGAAGATCGGCTCCTGCGCGGCGTACTTCGCGGCGACCTCGGCGAGCGCGGCACGCGTGTTGGACTCGTGCGGCGTCATGTCCGTGTTGAGGACCTCGCACAGCACCAGGATGTCGTCGCCACCGCGGATCGGGTCCGGGCAGACGAAGACCGGCTTGAGGACACGGTCCGAGGCGTGGCCCTTGGCCTGGTTCGTGCTGGAACCGTCGAAGCCCCAGATCGGCAGCTCGTCGAGCGCGGCGCCCCCGTCCACGATGATCTTCGTCTTCGAACGAAGCTTCGCGGTCGGCTCGGTGCCGTCGATCCAGATGTACTCAGCCTTGAAGGTCACGGGCCTCATCCTTTGGGCGTGCTGCTGCGGGTGCGCGGCGGCTCGCGGCGCTGCGAGAAGCTGCGGTGTCTGTGTCCGGTCGCAGCTTCGCAACACGGGATTTCCCGTCGGTTGCCCGTTTGTGAACCCCGTGTTACTCAGCCTTCCTCTTTTTCCCGCGTACGCCGTGCGACGACGTGCGCGTCGAGCAGCGCCCCGAGCCCCGCCGCCTCGATCCGGCGCACCACCTCCGCGTACGAGGTGCCGAGGGCCTCCGCCGTTCGCCCCAGGTGCCAGTCGTGGTCCGCGAGCGTCCGCAGCAGGTGCCCCTTCCGGATCTGCTTCTCGGAGAGCCGGAAGGTCTTCAGATAGGCCGCCCGCCCCTTGTGGTCGGTGATCAGCTCGCCGATGTGCTGCTCCCGCCCGTCCCGTAGGAACGGCGGCAGGAACCGGTGCAGGTCGAAGTCCCCCATCCGGTGCACCCGCTCGAAGGCGTACGAGGTCTCCAGGAGGTCCCGCGCCATGAGCCCGTCGTGCGCCTCGGCCCAGGCCCGCTCCTGCTCCCGCGCCGCCGCCCGCAGGTCCGCGAGCGTACGGATGCCGCCGGCGCCGTCCCGGATCCGCGCCGTGAACTCCGGCACCGGCCCGCCGTAGTACGCGTACTGGTGGACCAGCTCCCCGTACAGGTCCTCGACGAGCGTCGGATGCAGCAGGCGGTAGTCGTCCGGATGCGGGACGACGAATGCCGCGGCCAGCGCGTCGGCCACGTACAGGAGCAGCCCGCACTGGCCCGGATGGAGCTCGAAGATCCGCAGGGCCTCCGCGAGCCCGGGCACCGTCCAGCCCGCGTACGCCGCCTCGGCGCGCGGCGAGAGGCCGTGCCCGAGGGCCTTCCGGGACCAGTCGTCCCAGACCACGGACGGCCCGCCGAAGTGCAACGCGAGATACCCCTCAAGGGCGAGGTGGAGCGGCAGGAAGCGCAGCCGCCGCTCGCCCTGCCGCCGCTTGGCCAGCCGGTGGACGCGGCGCACGGGCACGCACGGGGGCGCGCCCTCGCCGCCGAGCAGGGTCCCGTAGGCGGCGGACTCCGTACCCGCTTGGACACCGGCCCCCGCGCCCGTCCCCGCGCCCGTCCCCGCACCCGTGCCCGTCCCCGCACCCGTGCCCGCGCCCGTCCAGTCGGCGACGAAGCCGTGCGGTACGTACGAGGTGTAGGTCGTCCGGTTCCCGAGGTCCACGGCACCGAGGCCCGAGCCCTCGTACAGCTCCCGGCGCAGCCGCAGCCCGGCCACCGGCTCGGCCCGCACCAGCGGCACGATCCGCACCCCGCCCCACACCTGCGCGGGCCGGACGTCGAGCCCGGTCAGATCGATCCGCGTCATCCCCCGGCCTCCTTCAGGAACAGCTCCACGCGCCGGTCCAGATAGGCCCCCAGCTCCGCGAGCCCCGTCCGTCCCTCCGCGAACTGCGCGATCTCCACCAGGGCCGCCAGATCCTCCGCGTCCCGGATCCCGGCGGTCGGCACGCTCGGCGCCAGCCGGCGCACGTCGAAGCCCTCGGCGTCGTATACGGGGTTGAGGTGGACGACACTCGTCCGCCGCCCCGGATCGAGCCGCGACCGCCACACCCGCAGGACTTCGCCCGCGAGTCCCGGCGGGGCGTTGTCCCAGCCGTCCGAGACGATCACCACCCGGTCGGGGCCGGTCTCCAGGGCGTCCAGGATCCGCAGGCCGAGCGGGGTCGGCCCGGACGGCCGGACGAGCAGCGGATCGGAGCCGCCCGACGTCCACAGCGCGGTGTACGCGCCCGGCGCCGCGAGGGCCTCAAGAAGGAAGTGGCAGCCCAGCGCGACGGCCAGCGGACGGCGCCGCTTCACCGCCGAACCGGAGGAGGAGAAGCTGTCGTCGAGGACGGCGGCGACCCGCCCCCAGCTCCCCGCGTACGGGCCGGCCGCGCGCCGGGCGGCGGCGCGCAGCGCGTGCGTCAGCTCGGCCCGCCGCTCCACCCGCTCACCGAACGGCAGCGCGAGGACGTACAGGGCGAGCCGGGTGAGCGGCATGACGGTCAGGTCGGCGGCCCGCTCCGTCCTGAGCTGCTCAAGGCGTGTCATCCGGGGCGCGATCCGCTCCAGGAACAGGGCGCGTGGCACCTTGTGCCGCGCGGCGAAGCCCTCGGCGACCGTGAACGGCAGCTCGTACAGCGCGCCCTGCTCGTAGTGCGCGCGGCGGTACGCGTCGAGGGTGGCGTTCCCGTACCGGACGCGGCGGCCCGGCGCGAAGAGGAAGTCGCCGGTCTCGGGGTCGGCCGGCCGGCCGTGGACGTGCCGGAGGGCGGCCTTCACCCCGGGCCGGTACTTCACGGCGTCCAGCGCGGGATCGGGCCGGGCGGCGATCCACGCGCGCACGATCGCGCGCGTGCGGCGGTTGTTGACCCCGGCGGCGCGCAGCGCGCGGAACAGCCGGTAGACGCGCTGCGGCGGCAGCAGCGCGAGCCGCGCGGCGATCAGCCGCCCCTCGGCCCGCTTCGCCTCGGGCCCGCCGGCCTCGTGGGGCGTGCGCAGCAGCTGTTCGACGATGAGGGCGGCGTTGTGGTGGTTGATGTCGAGGGCGAGCGCGGCCGCGTACACGGGGCGGTAGTTGACCCGTACGTACTCGTGGACGAACCGCAGAGAGAAGCGCTGCGCGGCGGCGGAGGAGCGGAACTCGCGCTGGCCGGTGGCGGTCACGGCGGCGTTGACGAAGAGGAGCACGTCCTCGGCGGCGACGAGCTCGGACAAGGCTCTCCCCTTCTCGTGGGCGCCGGCCGGGGAATGGGGGCACGAACAGCGAAGACGTTGCTTCATAGGCAGGTTCCGGAAGTCGCACCGAAGTCCCGCGGCCGGCGGGAAGACGCTAACACCGGGGAGGGGGAGGCCCGCCACCGGATTACGGGACCGGGACAGGCCCCTCGCCGTCCCCCTCGCTCTCCCCCTCCCTGTCAGAGGCACCAGGCAGACTGGGGGCATGGCGAAGCACCCGGGCCTGAAGCCCCGTATCGGACTCCTCGGCACCGGCCCCTGGGCCGCCCGTACGCACGCGCCCGCGCTCGCCGGGCATCCGGGCGTCGAGTTCGCCGGGGTGTGGGGCAGACGCCCGGAGGCGGCGGAGGCGCTCGCCGCCGCGTCCGGCACGCGCGCGTACGACGACGTGGACGCCCTCTTCGCGGCCAGCGACGCCGTGGCCTTCGCGCTGCCGCCGGACGTCCAGGCCCCGCTGGCGGTGCGGGCGGCGGAGGCCGGCTGCCACGTCCTGCTCGACAAGCCGGTCGCCACGACGGTGGCGGCGGCCCGCGAGATCGCCGAAGCGACGGAGAAGGCCGGAGTCGCGTCCATCGTGTTCTGCACACTCCGCTTCGCGGAGACGACGGCCCGCTGGATCGAGGAGCAGACGGCGGCGGGCGGCTGGTTCCTGGGCGAGGCGCACTGGCTGGGCTCGCTCTACGGCCCCGGTTCCGCCAGCGCGTACGCCGCCTCGCCCTGGCGCCGGGAGAAGGGCGGACTGTGGGACGTCGGCCCGCACGTCCTCTCCGTCTACCTGCCGGTCCTCGGCGACGTCACCGCGATCACGGCCGTGCCGGGCCCGGCGGACACCCACCACCTGGTCCTGCGCCACGGCTCCGGCGCGAGCAGCACGGCCACCCTGACGCTGAGCGCCCCACCCGAGGCGGCGGAGGTGACGCTCTCCCTGCACGGCACCCGGGGCCGGGCCGAACTGCCCCGCTGGGGAGGAGCGGTGGACGCCTTCGCCGCGGCCGTGGACGCCCTGTTCACGGCGGCCCGCACCGGGGAGCCGCACCCGTGCGACGCCCGCTTCGGCCTGCGCCTGACCGAGATCCTGACGGAGGCGGAGCGGCTCGCCGCTCAGAGCGCGGTGGACAAGGCCTGACACAGCGCGTCCAGGGCGGCCGGGTACAGCCGGTCCGGCGGTGTGGCGTAGCCGACGACGAGGCCGTCGGGGAGGGCCCGGCCCCGCGCCTCCGGGTGCCGGTAGTCGGACAGGCCCTCCACGGCGACCCCGTGGCGGGCCGCGGCGGCGACGGCCACCCGCTCCGTCCCCGGGGGCAGTTCCACGAGGGCGTGCAGCCCGGCGGCGAGACCGGTCACCCGTACCCGCGGCACGCGCTCCGCGAGCACCGAAGCCAGTCGGTCGCGCCGCACGCGGTGGTGCTGGCGCATCCGCCGGACGTGCCGGTCGTACGCGCCGGAGTCGACGAACTCCGCGAGCGTGAGCTGCTCCGTCGCCGACGTGTGCGGTTCGCGCAGGCCCTTCGCCTCGACGACCCCGTCCACGAGGGCCTCCGGCAGGCACATCCAGCCGATCCGCAGCGCGGGGGAGAGGCTCTTGCTGACGGAGCCGAGGAGGACGGTCCGGTCGGGGTCGAGGCTCTGGACGGCGCCCACCGGCCGCCGGTCGTAGCGGAACTCGCCGTCGTAGTCGTCCTCCACGACGAGCCCGCCGGAGCGCCGCGCCCACTCCAGGACGCCGGCCCGGCGTTCGGGGTGGAGCGGCCCGCCGGTGGGGAACTGATGGGCGGGGGTGAGCAGGACGGTGCCCGCCTCCGGGGGGATCTCCGCGACGCGGGCCCCGTCCTCGTCGACGGCCAGCGGCAGCGTGTGGATGCCCGCCTCGCTCAGCAGCCCCTGGTGGTAGGGGAGTCCGTAGGCCTCGACGGACCAGGGCCGCGGAGGCGCCTTGTGGGCGGCCGTCTGGCGGGCGGGTTTCTCACGGGCGTGCGTCGCCAGGGGAACGCGCGCCAGGAGCCGCAGGGCGTGCGCGGTGCCGGAGCAGACCACGATCCGGTCCGGGGTGGTCCGTACGCCCCGGACCCGTGCGAGGTACGCGGCGAGGGCCTGGCGCAGTTCGATCCGGCCGCGCGGGTCCCCGACGCCGAAGGCCTCGTGGGGCGCCGCGGTCAGCGCCCGCCGGGCGGCCGCCAGCCAGGCCGCGCGCGGGAAGGCGCCGGGGTCGGGCTTGCCCTGGACGAGGTCGAACGGGAGTGCTTCCGGCGCGGCGGGCCGGGCCGGCCCGGGGGCCGGTGCGAGGACCCGCTCGGCCACCCGGGTCCCGGAGCCCTGGCGGGAGGTCAGCCAGCCCTCGGCGACCAGCTCGGCGTAGGCGTCGGCGACGGTGTTCCGGGCGATCCCGAGGTCGGCTGCGAGCGACCGGTAGGGCGGCAGCGGCGTTCCGGGTGCGAGGCGCCCGCTCCGCACGGCCTCGCGCAGCGCCCCGATGAGCACGGCCCGCCGACTACCCCTCCCACCGAGCTCCAGATGCAGATCGACCCCGAGCCCGCCGGTGAACTCCCCGCTCACCGCGCCTCCTTCTCGCTGTCGGCGCTCAGGACGTCCCGGACACCCGTCAGGAACCGCCGTACCGCCTCGGTCTCGCTCTCGCCGAACGTGCCGAGCAGCGCCACGGTCCCGTCGACGATCGGCCCGAAGTGGGCGCGGCCCAGCTCCTTCGCGCGCTCCTCCACCGTCAGCAGCACGCGCCGCCGGTCGCGGACGTCCCGCACCCGGGCCACGTGGCCGAGCCGTTCGAGCCGGTCGACGACGGCGGTCGTCCCGGCCGAGTTGAGCCCAAGGCCCTCCCCGAGCCGGCCGGCGGTCGCGTCGGTGCCGGCGCGCTCGGCGTCGAGGAGCCAGATCAGGGCGCGGACGTCCGTCGGGTGCATGCCGTTGCGGGCGGCGAACTCGGTCTGCCGCAGGCCGTATTCGACGGTGACCTCGCGCAGCAGATGAAAGATGCGCATCTCGGGTGACTCGGTCACCGCGTCCTCCTATTATCTCGTTCGGCGAGATTATTGCCCAGCGAGAGGACCTGTGTCATGTCCCGCGCCCACGATCCCCGCTCCACCGCCGCCTTCGACCGGGCCCACGACGCGCTCCTCGCGACGTGGCCCCGCCCCACGACCGCCGAGCGGATCCCCACCCCCCACGGCACCACGCACGTCCTCCGCCACGGAGCCGAGGACGGCCCGCCCGTCCTCCTCCTGCCCGGCGGCGGGGCCACCGCGGCCTCCTGGCGCACGACGGCCGCCGCACTCGGCGCGACGCACCGGGTCCACGCCGTCGACCTCGTCGGCGGACCGGGCCGCAGCCGCCCGGGCCGTCGCCCGATCCGTACCGCCGCGGACCTCACGTCCTGGCTCGACGCCCTGCTCGACGGCCTCGGGCTCGCCTCGGCGGCCTTCTGTGGCCACTCGTACGGGGCGTGGATCACGCTCACGTACGCGCTCGCCGCCCCGGACCGGACCGACCGCCTCGCCCTGCTCGACCCGACCGGCTGCTTCGCCGGCTTCAGGCCGGACTACCTGCTCCGGGCCCTGCCGACGCTGCTGCGCCCGACGCCCGCGCGGACGGAGGCCTTCCTGGCCTGGGAGACGGGTGGTGCGGAGCACGACCCGGCGGTACGGCGCCTCGACGCCCTGGCGGCGGGGCTCCCGAGGCACCGCCCGGTCACGGGCCCCCGCCCGAAACCGGCCGCACTGGCGGCCCTCCGCCCCCCGACGCTCCTCCTCGTCGCGGAACGGAGCCGCGCCCACGACCCGGCCCGGGTGGCGGCGAGGGCGAGGGCGACGGTCCCCGGCATCGAGACGCACGTGCTTCCCGGGGCGACACACCACACGCTCCCGTCGGCACTCGCCGCCGCGGACCTGAAGAGGATCGACGAGTTCCTGAAGCGCTGACCGACAGGCCCGAAGCGCCGGCTAACGGGACAGGGCGTCCCGCACGGCCTCCTCCGACCGGGCCACGACGGCCGTGCCGTCCTCCGCCGTGATGATCGGCCGTTGGATCAGCTTGGGGTGCCCGGCGAGCGCCTCGATCCAGCGGTCCCGGTTCGCCGTGTCCCGGGGCCACTCCTTCACGCCCAGCTCCTTGGCGACGGCCTCCGACGTCCGTGTGATGTCCCACGGTTCGAGCCCGAGCCGGTCGAGCACCTGCCGGATCTCCTCGGGCGAGGGCACGTCCTCCAGGTAGCGCCGCACGGTGTAGTCGGCGCCCTCCGCGTCGAGGAGGGTGAGGGCGCTGCGGCACTTGGAACAGGCGGGATTGATCCAGATCTCCATGCCTCCCACGGTACCCCCCAGACCTCGCTCCACCACCCCCCAAACCCTGCCTGGCCAGGGGCGATTGTCAGTGGGGGCCACTAAAATAAGGGGTGAAGGTGAGGGTCCCGGGGAGGGCCCGCACCCACCGTTCGCCAGGAGGTAGCCCATGGCGCTCGCCGTGATCCGGACACCGTCCCTCGAACCCTGGAAGCCGCTCCAGAGGAAGCCGCTCCCCGCGGGCCGCCCCCGCGAGTGGTACGTGACGCACAACCGCCGCCTGAAGGCGATGCGTCTCGCGATCGCCCTCCTCGACGCCGGCGTCTACGTCCCGTCGAAGGCCACGAACGCGACGATACGCACGACGGCCGCCGACATCGGCATCCACCCGCCCTCCGACACCACCTGCCGCATGGTCCGCGCCCTGATCCGCTACGGCCGCTGACCCCGTAGGGAGAGGCGAGGAACGGCGAAGGCCGCCGCACCCGGGATTCCGGGTGCGACGGCCTTCACTCGTGAGGCGCGTCCGGCTTAGAGGTCGAAGTAGAGCTCGAACTCGTGCGGGTGCGGGCGCAGCTGGATCGGGGCGATCTCGTGGGTGCGCTTGTAGTCGATCCACGTCTCGATCAGGTCGGACGTGAAGACGCCACCGGCCTGCAGGTACTCGTTGTCCTCCTCCAGGGCGGAGAGGACGGCCTCCAGGTTGGTGGGGACCTGCGGGACGTTGGCGTGCTCCTCGGGAGCCAGCTCGTACAGGTCCTTGTCGATCGGCTCCATCGGCTCGATCTTGTTCTTGACGCCGTCGAGGCCCGCGAGGAGCAGCGCCGAGAAGGCGAGGTACGGGTTCGAGGACGGGTCCGGCGCGCGGAACTCGACGCGCTTGGCCTTCGGGTTCGAGCCCGTGATCGGGATGCGCATGGCGGCGGAGCGGTTGCGCTGCGAGTACACCATGTTGACCGGGGCCTCGAAGCCCGGGACCAGGCGGTGGTACGAGTTCACCGTCGGGTTGGTGAAGGCGAGCAGCGACGGCGCGTGCTTGAGGATGCCGCCGATGTAGTAGCGGGCGGTGTCCGAGAGGCCCGCGTAGCCCGTCTCGTCGTAGAACAGCGGGTCGCCGTTCGCCCACAGCGACTGGTGGACGTGCATGCCCGAGCCGTTGTCGCCGAAGATCGGCTTCGGCATGAAGGTCGCGGTCTTGCCGTTGCGCCAGGCGACGTTCTTCACGATGTACTTGAAGAGCATCAGGTCGTCGGCCGCGGCGAGCAGCGTGTTGAACTTGTAGTTGATCTCGGCCTGGCCGGCGGTGCCGACCTCGTGGTGCTGGCGCTCGACCTGGAGGCCGACGTTCTCCAGCTCCAGGGAGATCTCCGAACGCAGGTCGGCGAAGTGGTCGACCGGCGGGGCGGGGAAGTAGCCGCCCTTGTAGCGGACCTTGTAACCGCGGTTGTTCTCCTCCGAACCGGTGTTCCAGGCGCCGGCCTCGGAGTCGATGTGGTAGAAGCCCTGGTTCGCCGAGGTCTCGAAGCGCACCGAGTCGAAGACGTAGAACTCCGCCTCGGGGCCGAAGTAGGCGGTGTCGGCGATGCCGGTGGAGGCGAGGTACGCCTCGGCCTTCTTCGCGATGTTCCGCGGGTCACGGCTGTACTGCTCGCCCGTGATCGGGTCGTGGATGAAGAAGTTGATGTTCAGCGTCTTGTCGCGGCGGAAGGGGTCCACACGGGCCGTCGACAGGTCGGCGCGGAGCGACATGTCGGACTCGTGGATCGCCTGGAAGCCGCGGATCGACGAGCCGTCGAAGGCGAGCTCCTCCGCCGGGTCGAAGGCCGTCGCCGGGATCGTGAAGTGCTGCATCACGCCCGGAAGGTCGCAGAACCGGACGTCGACCATCTTGACGTCGTTGTCCTTGATGAACTTCTTGACCTCGTCGGCGTTCTGGAACCCGTGCTTCTCGGACATCCAACTCCTCCTACTCCCGGCCCGGGGAGGGGCGGGGTTGCAGCTCGGTCGTGCGGCCAGTGCGGTGGCACACGCTGGACCCGACCATAGGCAGACGGGATTTCTCCAGCATGACCCATTTGTTTCGTCGAAGTTAACCGGAGCGGGTGTGCGGCGCCCTGCGACGTGCCCAGGCCGACCCGGACGGAAGTGATCGAAAACGGGCGCAGTACCGTGGTCGGGTGGACAACAGGCAAGCACTCGGATCGTGGCTCTCCGGCCCCCGTGCCGCGGCGGAGCAAGCAGGCGTGGACTTCGGTTACCGGGGTCAGCAGCTGGGACTCCCCGAGGAGGGACCCGGCTCGATCGCCCGCCCGGGCCGCCGACTGGGCGCCCTCGCCGTCGACTGGGCCCTGTGCCTCCTGATCGCATACGGCCTGATCACCGACAGCTATAGCCAGGCGACCAGCAACTGGGCGCTCGGCCTCCTGCTCGTCCTGAGCGTGCTGACGGTCGGCACCATCGGCTCGACGCCCGGCAAGCGCCTCTTCGGTCTGCGGGTCGTCTCGGTGAACGGGGGCCGGCTGAGCCTCCCGCGCGTGGTCATCCGCTCCGTGCTCGTCTGCCTCGCCGTCCCGGCCCTCATCTGGGACCGCGACGGTCGCGGCCTGCACGACCGCCTCTCCGGCGCCGTCCAGGTCCGTACCTGATCCCCCGAGTACGAGTGAAGGGCCCCGGACCGTGTGGTCCGGGGCCCTTCACTCGTACTCGGTCGGGCGCGTCAGCGCATCTTTCCGCCGCGCGGCATCCGCATGCCCTTCGGCATCGGACCCTTCGGCAGCGGCATGTTGCTCATCAGGTCGCCCATCGCCCGCAGCCGGTCGTTGGCCGCGGTGACCTGCGGGCCGGTGAGCACGCGGGGCAGCTTGAGCATGGTCGTACGGAGCTTCTTGAGCGGCACCTGGCCCTCACCGTCGCCGACGGTGAGGTCGTGCACCGGCACGTCCACCACGACGCGGCTCATCCGCTTCTTCTCGGCCGCCAGCAGAGTCTTCACCCGGTTCGGGTTGCCCTCCGCCACCAGCACGATGCCCGCCCGGCCGACCGCGCGGTGCACGACGTCCTGGCTGCGGTTCATCGCGACCGCGGGGGTCGTCGTCCAGCCGCGCCCGACGTTCTGCAGCACCGCCGCCGCCGCGCCGGGCTGGCCCTCCATCTGCCCGAAGGCCGCGCGCTCGGCGCGCCGCCCGAACACGATGGCCGCCGCCAGGAGCGCCAGGACGAAGCCCAGGATGCCCAGGTAGACCGGATGACCGATGAGGAAGCCGATCGCGAGGAGGACACCGAGTACGACGATGCCCACGCCTGCGACGACAAGTCCGACCTTAGGGTCAGCCTTTCGGGTCATCTTGTACGTGAGGGCGATCTGCTTGAGCCGCCCCTGGTTCGCAGCGTCAGCGCTGCCCGTGTTTGCCTTCCTCGCCATGTCCTGAAGTTTACGTGGCCCGCGAGGCGCGGCCCGACGCGGCCTCCATCACATGCTGGGCCTCGACCCGGTCCTTGGCGTGGCGGCGGTCCTCCAGGACGGAGGTCCAGGCGTTGCGCCGGGCGGTGCGCTGCCCGGCGCCGAGCAGCAGGGCCTCCACGGCCTTCAGGGCGTCGGTGACGGACGGGATCGCGGTGACGCGGACGTGCGTCGATGCGGCCGGCATGTCGGGGTCCTCCCTCGATAGCGGATGAGACGAGGTGGGGGGATGTGAGCGGGTGGTGGCGGTGAGTGAATTCAAGCTCACAGATTGGTGTTACCAGGGCGTGACCCGGTGGTCAAACACTGATGAAACGTTGATACGGCCAAGTGCCGGAGGGCGGATACGCCGACGCGGCCCGTACGCCCCCGCTGAGCTGCGGGGGCGTACGGGCCGCGCCGGATCCGGCCACTACCGACCGGTAACTGCTTGTGCTCGGATTCACACAGCGATCGGACGGCCTGAGGGGCGTTGTCGACCGCACCGCGCTTCTCTGGTCTTCTGGCCTACGCGCCGGCCCGGCTGCGCTGCTCCATCGCCTGCTGGAACAGACGCCCGGCCCGGTACGAGGAGCGGACCAGCGGGCCCGACATCACGCCGGAGAAGCCGATCTCGTCGGCCTCCTCCTTCAGCTCCACGAACTCCTGCGGCTTCACCCAGCGCTCGACGGGGTGGTGCCGGACCGAGGGGCGCAGGTACTGCGTGATCGTGATGAGCTCGCAGCCCGCGTCGTGCAGCTGCTGGAGCGCCTCGCTGACCTCCTCGCGGGTCTCGCCCATGCCGAGGATCAGGTTGGACTTCGTGATGAGACCGTAGTCACGCGCCCGCGTGATGACGTCGAGCGAGCGCTCGTAACGGAAGCCCGGACGGATCCGCTTGAAGATCCGCGGCACCGTCTCCACGTTGTGCGCGAAGACCTCGGGGCGGGAGGCGAAGACCTCCTCCAGGAGCTCCGGCACCGCGTTGAAGTCGGGGGCGAGCAGCTCGACCTTCGTACGGCCGTCGGCGCGCTCCGCCGTCTGCTGGTGGATCTGGCGCACGGTCTCCGCGTACAGCCAGGCGCCGCCGTCCGCCAGGTCGTCGCGCGCGACGCCCGTGATCGTGGCGTAGTTCAGGTCCATCGTGACGACCGACTCGCCCACGCGGCGCGGCTCGTCACGGTCCAGCGCCTCGGGCTTGCCCGTGTCGATCTGGCAGAAGTCGCAGCGCCGGGTGCACTGGTCGCCGCCGATGAGGAAGGTCGCCTCGCGGTCCTCCCAGCACTCGAAGATGTTGGGACAGCCCGCCTCCTGGCAGACCGTGTGCAGGCCCTCGCTCTTCACGAGGCCCTGCATCTTCGTGTACTCGGGCCCCATCTTCGCGCGGGTCTTGATCCACTCGGGCTTGCGCTCGATGGGGGTCTGGGCGTTCCGGACCTCCAGGCGCAGCATCTTGCGTCCGTCGGGTGCGACTGCGGACACATCGGCTCCTGTAGCTTCGATTCTTCGGCGCACACCAGGGTACGCCCGTTGCTTCCCATGCCTTACCGTCTGGCCAACCTCTGGCCAGAGCACCGCATTCCTCGGACCTCGGCCCGCCTCTAGGCGGAGGCCGGCTCCGGTTCCGGCTCCGCCGGGCGGTCGATCTCGCGGGGCTTCGGCTCCGCCTGCTCCAGGACCTCCCGCAGATGGCGCTCCACGACCGGGAGCACCTCCTCGATCGTGAGGTCCCGGCCCAGTTCGTTGGCGAGCGAGGTCACGCCCGCGTCGCGGATGCCGCAGGGGATGATCCGGTCGAACCACGCGTTGTCCGGGTTCACGTTGAGGGCGAAGCCGTGCATGGTGACGCCCTTGGCGACCCGGATGCCGATGGCGGCGAGCTTGCGGTCCTCGCGGCGCTGGCCGGCGTTGGACGGCGCGTACTCGGGGCCGTTCAGCCGGGGGTCGAACTCCTCGTCGGTGAGCCGGGGGTCGAAGTCGAGGGAGAGCCCGCCGAAGGACGGCCGCTGTTCCACCGGGTCACCGAGGACCCAGACGCCGCTGCGGCCCTCGACCCGGCTCGTCTCCACACCGAACTCGGCGGCCGTACGGATCAGGGCGTCCTCCAGTCGGCGGACGTGCGCGACGACGTCCACCGGGCGGGGCAGCTTCAGGATCGGGTAGCCGACCAGCTGGCCGGGGCCGTGCCAGGTGATCTTGCCGCCGCGGTCCACGTCCACGACGGGCGTCCCGTCGAGCGGGCGCTCGTTCTCCGCCGTGCGCCGCCCGGCGGTGTAGACCGGCGGGTGCTCGAGGAGCAGACAGGTGTCGGCGGTCTCGTCGGCGAACCGTGCGGCGTGCACTTCGCGCTGCTTGTCCCAGGCCACCTGGTAGTCGACGGCATCAGCGCCGAATCCAAGGCGGACGAATCGCAGCTCACTCACGGCCATGCCTCCTCCTGGGTGCCGCGGCCGGGTTCCGGGGATCATCCCGGGCCGGCGAGGCACCATGCGTCATTCGCGCCCATGCCACTGTACGGCGGTGCCGTGGACACCTGTACGGGGGTGCCGGGGACGCGTGGAGACGCGCCCCCTGGTGGCGCCTCTACGGGCGGTGCCGGGGTGGCCCCTCCGTCAGGTGGACCGCGGCGGCTACGTCAGCGGTGCCGTCAATCCTCACACGATCGGATGAATGTGGGGCGAAGGCGGCGGTACGGGCCGTGGAGACCGCTAAATTCACGCCGATCCATGAGGGTCCGAACGGGCTGCACCTGGGCCCGGAAGGCAGGAGACCGCACAGCTGATGACGGAACGACCACCGCAGCGCATCCCGAACCGCCAGCTCGCCGCGCTCATCGCCGAAGCCGGGTTCTCCAATGCGGGCCTCGCCAGACGAGTGGACCAGCTCGGTCTGGAGCACGGCCTCGACCTGCGGTACGACAAGACCTCCGTGACCCGCTGGCTCCGCGGCCAGCAGCCGCGCGGCACCACCCCCGCCCTCATCGCCGAGGTCTTCACCCGGCGCCTGGGCCGCCGGCTCTCCGCGCAGGACCTCGGTCTCGACGCCTGCGCGCCGGTCTACGCGGGCCTGGAGTTCGCGGCGACCCCCGAGGAGGCCGTCGACATCGTCAGCGGGCTCTGGCGCAAGGACTCCGGCAGCCACGCCGAACTCCGCAAGATCGCCTTCACCCCGGCGGGACTCGTCGTCCCCAGCCGCGACTGGCTCATCGGCCGCGCCGACGAGCGGGTGGCCCGCGGCGAGCTCGCCGCCGGCCCGCCGTCCTCCCGGGCCCACGGCGGGCCCCCCGGAGACCCCCGCTCACCGCAGGGCCCCCGCTTCCCGCACGACCCCCGCTCCCCGCACGAATCCCGCTCCCCACACGAACCCAGGACCCCGCACGAACCCAGGACCCCGAACGACCCCCGGGTCTCCCACGACCCGCGCGTCCCCGCGCAGGGCCGCTTCTCCGTGCCCCGGCAGCGCGGTACGGACCGGGGGCCCGGCCAGCGGGTCTCCAGCGGCGACATCGCCGCCCTCCGCTCCGTCGGCGAGCTCTTCCGCACCCTCGACCACGCCTACGGCGGCGGCCACGCGCGCCAGGCCCTCGTCCGCTACCTGGAGCACGAGACCGAGCCGATGCTGCGCGGCACGTACGGCGAGGCCGTCGGCCGCCGCCTCTTCGCGGCCGCCGCCGACCTCACCCGGCTCGCCGGCTGGACCTCGTACGACATCGCCGCCCACGGCCTCGCCCAGCGCTACTTCGTCCAGGCGCTGCGCCTCGCCCAGGCCGCCGGGGACCGGGCCTACGGCTCGTACGTGCTCCTCACCATGAGCTGCCAGGCCGTCTACCTCGGCCACGGGCGGGAGGCCGTGCAGCTCGCCCGGGTCGCCCAGCAGGGCGTCGGACCCGCCGCACCGCCCGTCGTCCAGGCGATGCTGCACGCCATCGAGGCCCGCGGGCACGCGGTCCTCGGCGAGGCCCGGGTGTGCAGCGCCTCCCTGGTCCGGGCCGAGCGGGCCCTCGAAGCGGCCCGGCCGGGCGACGAGGTGCCCTACTGGGCCAGGATGTTCGACGAGGCCCAGCTCGCCGACGAGCTCGGGCACTGCCACCGCGACCTCCAGCAGTACCGGCCCGCCGCCCAGCACGCCGAGCGCGCCCTCCAGCTGCGCGCGCCCGGCTTCGCCCGCAGCCGGCTCTTCTGCCGGGTCGTCCTCGCCACCTCGCGCCTCGCCCTCGGCGAACTCGACCAGGCCTGCGCGCTGGGCGCGGAGGCCGCCCAGCAGGCCTCCGAGATGCGGTCGGCGCGCGCCGTCGAGTACGTACGCGACTTCGAGCGCCGCCTGGAGCCGTACCGCGACGCCGCGGCCGCCCGCACCTACCGCGACCGCGTCGCCGCCATCGGCTGAGCCTCAGGGGGTCCGGCGGATCAGCGTCGGACAGGTCCCAGGGCCCGTCACGCCGCCTCCTCCGCGGCCTCGTCCTCCTCCTTCGGGAGCCGGACACCGAGGTCGCCGAGGAGCGCACGGGCCGCGCGCGCCCCCGAGGCGAGAGCGCCGTGCGCGGTGCCCGCGTCCCGGTGGTCGCCGCACACGTACAGGCCCGCGAGCAGCCGGACCGGGCGGCGGGCGTCGTGCGGCGGCGGCATCGCCGGCACGGCCTCCGCCGTGTGACGCAGGGCGAGCAGCTCCCACTCGTCGGTCGACGTGCCGTACAGCGTGGCGAGGTGCTTGCGGACCCGCCGCTCCGTGTCGTCCGGCGGCGCCCCGAGCACCGTCGAGGTGATCAGGGCCCGGCCCTCCGGGGCACGGGCCGGGTCGACCGCGCTCATCACGGCCGTGTGGGCCACCGGCCCGCCCGGGTCGGACTCCAGGAGCAGCGTCGGGTCCCCGGTGGGCGCCACGGGCGCCGTGTGGTGGAGGACCGTCACCGCGTGGAAGGCGGGCGCCCGCAGGCCGGGCAGCAGTTCGGCCGCCGTCCGCGCCCCCGTCGCGAGCAGCACCGAACGGCAGCCGAAGACCCCGTGCCCGGCGGTCGTGACCCGGGAGACGGAGGCCTCCGTGACCCGGACGCCGGTACGGACCGTGCCGGGCGGCAGCGCGGCGGCGAGCCGCTCCGGAAGCGCCGCCGAACCGCCCTCCGGCACGGCGAGCCGGCCCCGGGCGAAGGCGCGCAGCGCCAGGTCCGCCCGGCGGCTCGACATGCCGAGGTCCGGGTCGCCGAGGAGCGCCGCGAGCAGCGGCCGCAGCACGCCCTGCACGGTCCGGGCGGGCAGCCGGGCGGTCAGCGCCTCGCGCGCGGTCCGTTCGGGGCGGGTGAGCAGCCGCTGCGACGGGGTCGCGGCGAGCCGGACCAGGGACGCGCCGAGCCGCGCCTGGTCGAGCGAGGCCGCCGGACGCCGGGGGGCGCTCGCGAGGGCGCGCGCCATGCTGAACGCTCCCCCCACGCTCCGGTGACCCCCGACGCGGTGCGCGCCGGCCGCCCGGCGCGGGTGCGGGGCGCCCCATCGCGCGTACCGGCCGTCGCTGTGCACGAGCGCCCCCGGGGCGAAGGGGCGCAGCACGAGGCCGTCGAGCCCCGGTACGGCCCGCAGCTCCTCGGGGGACAGGGTGAGCAGGGGTCCCACCCGGTCGAGCAGGAAGCCGTCGACGGAGTCGGTGGTCATCCGGCCGCCGACCCGCGGCTCCGCCTCCAGGACGGCGACGGAGAGCCCGGCGCCGGTCAGCCGGTGGGCGGCCGCGAGCCCCGCGATCCCGGCCCCCACGATGACGACGTCGACGGTCTCCACGACGTCCGTTCGCTGTGCGGTACTTGAGCTGCTGAGCACGTGCCCCTCCCCAGGATCGGCGCGGCTGGTGGGAGGCTCATGCCCCCAACAGTGGGAGGCCTATGCCCCCAACAAGCCCCCGGAATGCCCGAGTTCGCCACGATCCTAGGCAGCGCTCCCACGGAAGTCGGCCCGCGCGCACCGGTGCGCGCGCAGCACGGGGGAGCGCAAGGGGAGGCAGGAGAGGGGCAGGGAAGGGGCAAGGGGCGGGTCGAGGGGGAGCAGGGGGACGTGAGGACGTTCAGCGGGCGGCGGCGCGGATCGCGTCGTCGATCGTCGGGAAGGCGAAGTCGAAGCCGGACTCCAACAGCCGCCCCGGCAGCACCCGCTGACTGCCCAGCACGTCCTGGGCGAAGTCCCCGAGCGCCAGCTTCAGGGCGGGCGCGGGCACCGTGCACAGCGTGGGCCGCCGCAGGATCCGGCCCATCGCGGCCGTCACCTCCCGGTTGGTGACCGGCTCGGGGGCCGTCAGGTTCACCGGCCCGGCGAGGGACGGGGTGTCGACCAGGTGGCGCAGGGCGGCCACCTCGTCGTGGAGGGAGATGTGCGACCAGTACTGGCGGCCGTCGCCCATCCGCCCGCCGATCCCGGCGCGGAAGATCGGGAAGAGCCGTCCCCAGGCCCCGCCCTCGCGAGCCACGACCAGTCCGGTACGGGCGTAGGCGACGCGGATGCCGGCCTCCTCGGCCGGAGCCGCGGCGGCCTCCCACTCCACGCACACCGAGGGCAGGAAGCCCGTCCCGGCGGGCGCGCTCTCGTCGACCGCGCGGCTACCGGTGTCCCCGTACCAGCCGAGCGCCGTGCCGCACACCAGGACCTCCGGCGGCTCCGCGAGCGAGGCCAGCGCCTGGGCGATCGCCGTCGTGCCGAGGACGCGGCTGTCGCGGATCTCCCGCTTGTACGCCTCGGTCCAGCGGCGTTCGCCGACGCCGGCGCCCGCCAGGTGCACGACGGCGTCCACTCCGACGAGTGCGGCGGCGTCCACGTACAGCCGCTTCGGGTCCCACTCGACCTCGTCGGCGGTCGCGGCGGGCCGCCTGACGAGGCGGAGGACGTCGTGGCCGTCGGCGCGCAGGGAGCGGACGAGGGCCTTGCCGATGAGTCCGGAGGCGCCGGTGACGGCGACGCGCTTGCGGGTGGCGGAACGCTGCATGGGCCCATCCTGCCCTCCCGGTCCCGCGCATGGCACAGTGGTCGTCATGATCGTGCCGGAGACGCTGATACGTATCGCCGAATCCGGGGACGAGGACGTCCTCGCCGTGCTCGACCGGGCCGCCTGGTCGCCTCTGCACGCGGTGCTGCCCGCCCCCACGGAGCCGTACGAGCCCTTCTTCGACGCCCGCCACCGGCCCGAGGACTACCTCGTCGCGGAGGTCGCCGGCGAGGTCGTCGGCTACATCCGGCTCGGCCTGCCGACCCCGCTCGCCGCCAACGCGCACGTGCGCCAGATCCAGGGCCTCGTGGTCGCCGAGTCCGCCCGCGGCCGGGGCGTGGCGCGGGCCCTGCTGCGGGCGGCCGTGGAGCGGGCCCGAGCGGAGGGCGCCCGCCGGATCACCCTGCGGGTCCTCGGACACAACGCGCCGGCCCGCGCGCTCTACGCCTCCGAGGGCTTCGCGGTGGAGGGCGTCCTGCCGGGCGAGCTCCTGATCGACGGGGAGTACGTGGACGACGTACTGATGGGCCGCGCGCTACTCGCCTGAGCCGCCCACGGCAACGAGCCGCGCACGCCGACGAGCCGTCCACGCCGACGAGCCGCCCCTGGCGACGGGCCGCCCATCGCGCGAGCCGTCGATGCCGACGTGCCGTCCACTGAGCGAGCCTCCACGGCAACGAGCCGCCCCTGGCGACGGGCCCCCCATAGAGCGAGCCGTCGATGCCGACGAGCCGTCCACTGAGCGAGCCGTCCACGCCGGCGAGCCGTCCCTCGCGCGAGCCGTCGATCAGTCGGCGGTCGCGTCCCCGAGGAGCCGCATCCCGCCCATCAGTTCGCGCAGGCAGCGGACCGCGAGGGCGGCCGGGGAGCCCTCGCCGCGCACCGGCGCGTCCGACTCCGCCCAGGCCTCCAGGGCGATCCGGATGGCGTCCGTGGCCGCCGCCGCCGCGAGCCGGATCTCCAGCGGGTCGGCCGCCGGGCCCGCGAGCCCGGCCAGGACCTCGCGCAGCTTCTCCTCGGACTCCTGGTTGACCCGGTACCAGACGGCCCGCAGGGCCGGGTCCTCGGCGGCCGCCCGCAGGAGCCCGCGGGTCCAGAGGAGCCCCTCGGCCGCCTCCGCGTCCGCCGCTGCCAGCGACGCGGCGATCGAGCGTTCCAGTGCCTCGGGGAGGCGGGCCCCCGGGCCGGCCGCCGCGAGCTGCTCGCGCCAGCGGTCCGCGCCGCCCGCGAGGAGCGGGGCCACGGCGTCCTGCTTGGAGCGGAAGTACCGGTAGAAGGTGCGCAGGGCGACCCCGGCCCGCTGGGCGATGTCCTCGGCCGTGGTGCCGTCGGGTCCGCGCTCGGTGAAGAGCTCGGCGGCGGCGCGGGCGATGTCCAGCTGGGTCGCGGCCTTGCGGCGTTCCGTCAGGGAGGGGGGCTTGGTGCTCACCGTACGAAGCGTACGCCCGGAACCACCCGAATTGCATGACGTGCAGTTATGGCAAAACGTGCCACTTAGGCGTACGGTGGCGGCTTCCACGGAAGCTTGACATCGAGAGGTTGCCGCCATGAACCAGCTGACCCGTTACGAAGGACGCCGCGCCCTCATCACCGGCGGTGGCTCCGGCATCGGCCAGGCCACCGTGCTCCGCGTGCTCGCCGAGGGCGGCCGGGTCGTCGCCGCCGACATCAGCGAGGACGGCCTCAAGGACACCGTCGCCAAGGCCGGCGACGCCGCCGACCGCCTCACCACCGTCGTCGTGAACGTCGCCGACGAGGCCTCCGTACGGGCCGGCGTCGCCACCGCCGTCGAGGCGCTCGGCGGCCTGGACGTCCTGGTCAACGCGGCCGGCATCCTGCGCTCCTCGCACACCCACGAGACGAGCCTCGACTCGTTCGAGCAGGTCATACGGATCAACCTCACCGGCACCTTCCTCGTGATCCGCGAGTCGATCCCGGCCCTCCTGGAGGGCAACGGCTCCGCCGTCGTGAACTTCTCCTCCACCTCCGCGATGTTCGCCCACCCCTACATGGCGGCCTACGCGGCCAGCAAGGGCGGCATTCAGTCCATGACCCACGCGCTCGCCGCCGAGTACGCCAAGCAGGGCATCCGCTTCACCGCCGTCCAGCCCGGCTCCATCTCCTCCGGCATGACCGACGGCACCGGCGCCAGCCGCCAGAGCGTCGGCCCCGGCCTCCCCGAGGACGCCGACTTCTCCCTCTTCATGAAGCTCGCGCCCGCCCTCGGCCAGGGCTTCGCCGGCCCCGAGACCGTCGCCGGCGTCGTCGCGATGCTCGCGAGCGAGGACGGCCGGTTCATCACCGGCACCGAGGTCCGCATCGACGGCGGAACGCACTTCTGACGAGCGCCCGGGACGTGTTCGGCGGCCCTACGGCATCACCGGCGCCTCCTCCGGCAGCGGCGCCGGGCCGACCCGGCTCGCCGCGCGACCGGGCATCGCACCACGAGATGTACGGACCCGGGGCGGGACGGCCCCCGGGTCCGTACCTCCGTCGTCCCGTCCGTACCTCCGGCGTCTCCTACGTGGCGCCGAAACGCTCCCACAGTCGGGGGAAGCGGGCCGCGAGCACGTCGTCGTCCTCCAGGTCGAAGGGCGTGCCCAGCGGCTCCCCGCCCGGCACCGGAATGCCCAGGTCCGGGGTCTCGGCGCCGGTCAGCTGCTCGTACGCTTCGTCCGCCGCGAAGCCGATCTCCTCGCCGTCCCCGTCGATCTCCACGTCGAAGTCGTCGAGCAGCTCCGCCAGCGCGTCCGGATCGTGCACCGCCCCCTCGAAGACCTCCCGGCCCTGGCCGATGAGCCAGCAGCGGAAGGCGTCGAAGGTCTCGTCGCCCGCCCCGTCGAAGAGCACGGCCGCAGCGCCCCACAGATCCCAGAGGTACGCGCGGTTGTAGCGGGCCTCGAAATGGCGGGCGTAGTCGAGCACGGAGTCGGGATCCAGCCGGGTCAGCCGTTCCACGAGCAGATCGGCCTGCTCCTCGGGGTCGCCCTCGGCGGCCTCGCGGGTGTTGTCGATGATCTCCCAGAACTCCGTCTCGTCCATCACGGGACCAGCATCCTGTCTCGGCGAGCGCGACGCACCCGGAATGCCCGAAGAACTCCGGAAATGAATCCGGACAGAAGATGTCGTACTTTCCTGCCAGTCTGGTGCTCATGACGACAGAGACACACGAGAAGAAGCCGCTGCACGGACGCGTCTGCCTGGTCGCGGGCGCCACCCGGGGCGCCGGACGGGGCATCGCCGTCGCGCTGGGGGCCGCCGGAGCCACGGTGTACGTCACCGGGCGCACCACCCGCGAGAAGCTCAGCGAGGTCGGCCGGGCCACCGAGACCATCGAGGAGACCGCCGAACTGGTGACGGCCGCCGGCGGCGAGGGCATCGCCGTGCCGACCGACCATCTGGAGCAGGACCAGGTCCGGGCCCTCGTCGACCGGATCGACCGGGAACGGGGACGGCTCGACGTCCTCGTCAACGACGTGTGGGGCGGCGAGCACCTCCTCGTCTTCGGGAAGAAGACCTGGGAGAACGACCTCGACGGCGGCCTCAGGATGCTCGAACTCGGCGTCCGTACGCACGTCATCACCTCGCACACGGCCCTGCCGCTGCTCATCCGGAACCCCGGCGGACTCGTCGTCGAGGTCACCGACGGCACCACCGAGTACAACGGCACCCGCTTCCGCGAGAACCTCTTCTACGACCTCGCCAAGAACGCCCCCCTCCGGATGGCCTTCGGCCTCGGCAAGGAGCTGGAGGAACACGGCGCCACGGCGGTCGCCCTCACCCCCGGCTGGCTCAGGTCCGAGCAGATGCTCGCGGCCTTCGGCGTCACCGAGGAGAACTGGCGCGACGCCGTCGAGAAGATCCCCGGATTCGCCGTCGCCGAGTCCCCGGCGTACGTCGGCAGGGCCGTCGCCGCCCTCGCCGCCGACGCCGACCGGCACCGCTGGAACGGCCGGTCGCTCTCCAGTGGCCGGCTGGCGAAGGAGTACGGCTTCACCGACACCGACGGCTCGCGGCCGGACGCCTGGGGCTTCATGCTCGCGGACGAGACGGGCGACCCGGACGTGAACGACTTCAGGTAGAGCAACGCCGAGAGCCAGAGCAACGCCTGCCGGTACGGCAACGCGCCGGTACGGCAGCGCCTGCAAGTACGGCAGCGCCTGCAAGTACGGCAACCCCTACCGGTACAGCTCCGTCAGGCCCCGGGCCGTCTCCCGGAAGCGGGTGCGGAAGGAGGCCGGGGCCAGTGCCTCGACGTCCGCGCCCAGGCCGAGCAACTGGGAGAAGGCGACCTCCTCGCTCTCGACCCGCAGCGTCACGGTCGTCCGGCCGGGGGTCTCCTCGTCCCGCTCCCCGGCCGCGAGGGCTTCCTCGGCGGCCGCGCGGTCCGTGACGTACGGCAGCCGCCGCGCGCCCGCCTCCGAGAGCCGCAGGACGACCTCCGCGCGCAGCAGGGAGCGGGCGAACTCCGCCGCCCGCTCCTCCCAGAACGACGAGAGGTCGAACTCCTCGTCCCGGACGAACCGCCCCTCGCCCACGGCGACCGCCGTGAACCGGTCCACGCGGTACGTGCGGAAGGAGGCGTCCGCCCGTGCGCACACGTACCAGACACCGGCCTTCAGGACGAGGCCGTACGGGCACAGCTCCCGCTCCACCTCCTCGCCGTCCCCGCGCAGATAGCGGGCGGAGAGCAGGCGGTCGTCCCAGACCGCCTCCGCGATCGGGGCGAGCAGCTCCGGGGTCTCCGGCTCCTGGTACCAGCCGGGGGCGTCCAGATGGAAGCGCCGGCCCACCGCGTCGGGGGCGTCCCGCAGCGAGGGCAGCAGCGCCGCCGACACCTTCAGCCGGGCCGCCGAGGCCGCGTCCGCGAGCCCCAGATCGCGCAGCGCGCCCGGCAGCCCGGACAGGAACAGCGCCTCCGCCTCACCGCGCGCGAGCCCCGTGAGCCGCGTCCGGTAGCCGCCGATCAGCCGGTAGCCACCCGCGCGGCCCCGGTCCGCGTACACCGGAACCCCCGCCTCGGCGAGGGCGAGCGCGTCCCGGGTGATGGTCCGCTCCGACACCTCCAGCTCCGCGGCCAGTTCGGCCGCCGTCATCGACGGACGGGACTGGAGCAGCAGGACCAACTTGATGAGACGGGCGGCACGCATGCGTCCACCCTGCCATCCATACTGTGGCCTTGGGGGCGCGGAGCCTGAGGGGACCATCGGGGAGGGCACGATGCGGGGGACGGTGCTGGACGGGCGGTACGAGCTGGAGACCCGGCTCGGCCGCGGCGGTATGGGGCAGGTGTGGAGCGCCCTCGACCGGCGGATGCAGCGGGACGTGGCGGTCAAACTCGTCACCGCGCTCCCGGACATGGGCGAGGAGGAGACCTTCCTGCGCTTCCGCCGGGAGATCCGCTCGGCGGCGAGCCTGCCCGGCCGCCACACGGTCGTCGCGCACGACTGCGGCGCGACCGAGATCGACGGCGAACGGGCGCTGTACCTGGTCATGGAGCGGCTGACCGGCCACACCCTCACCCGGGCCGTCCAGGCGGAACGGCCGCACTGGCGCGTCGTCGTCGACTGGGCCCGGCAGCTCGCCACCGCCCTCGACGCGGCGCACTCCCGCCGGATCGTCCACCGGGACATCAAGCCGGACAACGTGATGTTCGCGGCGGACGGCGACCTCAGGATCCTCGACTTCGGCATCGCCAAGTTCCTCGGGGACACCCTCAGGACCGGCGGGCTCACCGGCACCGGCGTCGCCATCGGCACGCTCCTCTACATGTCGCCGGAGCAGGCGCTCGGCGAGCGGACGGTCGACCACCGCACCGACCTCTACTCCCTGGGCTGCGTCCTCTACTTCGCCCTGACCGGCCGCGCGCCCTTCGCCGCCGACAACATGCTCGGCCTGATCAACCAGAAGCTGCACGGCACGGAGGTCCCGCCGCACCACCACGCGCCCGGGATCCCGGCCGGGCTGAGCGCGCTCGTCATGGACCTGCTCGCCCGCCGCCCGGCCGACCGGCCGGAGTCGGCCGCGACCGTCCTCGCCCGGGTCGGGGAGCTCGCCGCCCCCGCCCCCGTCGACCTCGGCACGCACGTGGACGACGAGCGCGCCCGCATCCTCGCCGAGGCCCACCGGGACGCCCAGGCCAAGCGCGCGGCGGCGGACGCCCTCTTCGAGGAGACCCGCGCCATGGCGGCGAAGGCCGCCTCGGACTTCGAGACCCACCTGAAGAAGCGGCGCGAGCAGGCGGAGACGGACCTGGCCACGCGTCAGGCGAAGGCCGAGACGCGCCTCGGGGAGATCGAGCACCGCGCGGAGCAGCTCCGCGTGGAGGCGGGGAAACTGCGTACGGACGCCGAACGCCGGGCCCGGACCGTCGTGGACGACGCGCACGCGGAGGCGGACGCGCTCCTTGAAGCGGCTCGTACGAGGGTGGCGGGCACGGTGGCCGAGCTCGTGGGCCTCCGCTCGTCGATCGGCGCGATCCTGGCCGACAGCAAGTACCAGCCGTTCGGCCCTCTGGCCGAACAGCGCGCGAGCATCATCCGCGAGCTCGAAGCCATCCACCGCACCCTGTCCGCCGTACCGGAACCGGCCTCCCGTGCGTCCTTCGACGACTGGCCCGACGTCGGGCCCGCGCCGGGCACCCCCGGATTCGCCCAGGCCTGAACCGACAGGAACCCGGGAACGGCCGAGGGGCCGCCCCCGTACCGAAGTACGGACGCGGCCCCTCGGACCGATCACGCCGGACGACAACCGGCCGGACGACAACCGGCCGGACTACAGGCCGTAGCGCTCGCGCGCTTCCTTCACGGCCGTCGCCTGGACCTCGCCGCGCCGCGCCAGCTGCGCGAGCGCCGCGACGACGATCGACTGGGCGTCGACGCCGAAGTGGCGGCGGGCCGCCTCGCGGGTGTCCGAGAGGCCGAAGCCGTCGGCGCCCAGCGAGGACCAGTCCTGCTCGACCCACTGCGCGATCTGGTCCGGGACCTGGCGCATGTAGTCGGAGACCGCGAGGACCGGGGAGGTGACGCCCTCCAGGGCCTTGCGGACGTACGGCACCTGCTCCTCGCCGCGCAGCAGCGCCGCGTCGGCCTCCAGGGCGTCGCGCCGCAGCTCCGTCCAGGAGGTCGCGGACCACACGTCGGCGGCCACGCCCCACTCGGCGGCGAGCAGCTTCTGCGCCTCAAGGGCCCAGTGGATCGCCGTGCCGGAGGAGAGGAGCTGGATGCGCGGGGCGATGGGGGCATCTCCCTGCTCGAGCGAGGCCGAGAGCTTGGGGGAGGGCAGGTCGAGACCGGCCGACTCCGCGGTGTTGAAGCGGTAGAGGCCCTTGACGATGCCCTCGTCGATACCGGACGGCTTGGCCGGCTGCGGCATCGGCTCGTTGTAGACCGTCAGGTAGTAGAAGACGTTCTGGTCCTCGCCCTCGGCGGCCTCGCCGTACATCCGGCGCAGACCCTCCTTGACGATGACCGCGACCTCGTAGGCGAACGCCGGGTCGTACGTCAGCGCCGCCGGGTTGGTGGCCGCGATCACCGGCGAGTGGCCGTCGGCGTGCTGGAGGCCCTCACCGGTCAGGGTGGTACGGCCGGCGGTCGCGCCGACGAGGAAGCCGCGGCCGAGCTGGTCGCCGAGCTGCCACATCTGGTCGGCGGTCCGCTGCCAGCCGAACATCGAGTAGAAGATGTAGAACGGGATCATCGCTTCGCCGTGCGTGGAGTACGCGGTGGACGCGGCGATGAAGTCGGCCATCGAACCGGCCTCGGTGATCCCCTCGTTGAGGATCTGGCCGTTCACGGCCTCCTTGTAGTACATCAGCTGGTCGCGGTCGACCGGCTCGTACGTCTGCCCCTTCGGCGAGTAGATGCCGAGCGACGGGAACAGCGACTCCATACCGAAGGTACGGGCCTCGTCCGGGACGATCGGGACCCAGCGCTTGCCGGTCTCCTTGTCGCGGATCAGGTCCTTGATGAGCCGGACGAACGCCATCGTCGTCGCCATCGACTGCGAGCCGGAGCCCTTGTCGAAGGCGGCGAAGGCCTTGTCGGCCGGGGCCGGCAGCGGGGCCAGCGCGTGGGTGCGGCGGGCCGGGGCCGGGCCGCCGAGGGCCGCGCGGCGCTCCTGGAGGTAGCGGACCTCGGGGGAGTCGGCGCCGGGGTGGCCGTAGGGCACCTGGCCGTCGACGAACTGCGCGTCCGAGATGGGCAGCTCAAGAAGGTCACGCATGTTCTTGAACTCGTCGGTCGTCAGCTTCTTCATCTGGTGGTTCGCGTTCTTCGACGCGAAGCCCTCACCGAGGGTGAAGCCCTTGACGGTCTGCGCGAGGATGACCGTCGGCGCGCCCTTGAACTCCAAGGCGGCCTTGTACGCGGCGTACACCTTGCGCGGCTCGTGGCCACCGCGGGAGAGGTGGAAACACTCCAGGATCTTGTCGTCGCTCAGCAGCTGCGCCATCGCGACGAGCGCCGGGTCCTTGCCGAAGAAGTCCTGGCGGATGTAGGCGGCGTCGCGGGTCTGGTACGTCTGGACCTGCGCGTCCGGCACCTCGCGGAGGCGGCGGACGAGGGCGCCGGTGGTGTCGAGCGCGAACAGCTCGTCCCAGGCGTTGCCCCACAGCGACTTCACGACGTTCCAGCCGGCGCCGCGGAACTGGGCCTCCAGCTCCTGCACGATCTTGAAGTTCGCGCGGACCGGGCCGTCGAGGCGCTGGAGGTTGCAGTTGATGACGAAGGTCAGGTTGTCCAGACCCTCGCGGGCGGCGAGCGCGAGGGCTGCCGTCGACTCGGGCTCGTCCATCTCGCCGTCGCCGAGGAAGGCCCACACGTGGGAGGCGGAGACGTCCTTGATGGAACGGTTCGTCAGGTAGCGGTTGAAGCGTGCCTGGTAGATCGCGGAGAGCGGGCCGAGACCCATGGAGACGGTGGGGAACTCCCACAGCCAGGGCAGCCGGCGCGGGTGCGGGTAGGAGGGCAGGCCGTTGCCGCCGGACTCCTGCCGGAAGTTGTCGAGCTGGGCCTCGTCGAGGCGCCCGTCGAGGAAGGCGCGGGCGTAGATGCCGGGGGAGGCGTGGCCCTGGATGTAGAGCTGGTCGCCGGAACCGTCGGCTTCCTTGCCCTGGAAGAAGTGGTTGAAGCCGGTCTCGTAGAGCCAGGCCGCCGAGGCGAAGGTGGCGATGTGGCCGCCGACGCCGTACTTGGAGCCGCGGGTGACCATCGCGGCCGCGTTCCAGCGGTTCCAGGCGGTGATCTTCCGCTCCATCTCCTCGTCGCCGCCGAACTCACCGATCGACGGCTCGGCGGAGGTGGGGATGGTGTTGACGTAGTCCGTCTCCAGCAGCTTGGGCAGGGCGAGGCCCGCGCCCTCGGCGTGCTGAAGCGTGCGGCGCATCAGGTAGGCGGCCCGGTGGGGGCCGGCGGCCTTGGTGACGGCGTCCAGGGAAGCCGCCCATTCGGCGGTCTCCTCGGTGTCACGGTCCGGGAGCTGGTCGAGCTCGCTCGGAATCTTGCCTACGGGATCGGTCATGATCGCCGCCTTCCGGACAGGTGGGGTGGAGATGGGGGCCATGTCTGGCAGGACAGGGCGAAGGGCCGGGTTATGGCCCGCCGAAGACTGTAAGCCAGCGATCGATGATCGATCAAAGGGTTGAAGGGGAAAACCTCTTCAGATCGAGAAAGTCGGCACAGGGTGCCGCGCCAGAGGGCACCGGGTGCCTCGAATTTGCCTTGTTTTCGCCTTGTTCTCGCAGGTGGGAGCCGCTGTCTGAGAGGGTGCCCGCACGAATGAGCGGGTCCACCCAGGGGTGGACCCGCTCACTGTGCGTCAAGGCGGGGGTCAGGCTCGGGGCGCGCAGCCCAGGACGTGGGCCTTCACGAGCGCCCCGATGTTCGGGTCGCCCCGGCGGAAGGCCTCCACCAGCTCCTGGTGCTCCTCCGCGTACGACTTCTGGACCGTGCCCAGCCAGCGGATCGACAGGGCCGTGAAGACCTCGATGCCGAGCGTCTCCCAGGTGTGCAGCAGCACCGCGTTCCCGGCGGCCTTCACCAGCTCCCGGTGGAAGGCCACCGTGTGCCGCACCTGCGCCGTCCCGTCGGCGGTCGCGTCCGCCTCGTACAGCGCCGCCACGTGCGGCTCCAGGGCCGAGCAGTCCGTCGCGAGCCGCCCGGCGGCCAGCTCGGCCGCGATCTGCTCCAGACCGGCCCGTACGGGGTAGCTCTCCTCCAGATCGGCCGCGGTGAGGTTGCGGACCCGGACGCCCTTGTTGGGGGCCGATTCGATCAAGCGCAGCGACTCCAGCTCGCGCAGGGCCTCGCGGACCGGGGTCTGGCTGACCTCCAGCTCCGTCGCGATCCGGCGCTCCACGATGCGCTCTCCCGGCTTCCAGCGGCCGCTGACGATCCCCTCCACGATGTGCTCGCGGATCTGTTCGCGCAGCGAGTGGACGACGGGGACGGTCATGAAGGCTCCTCGGGGAGTGTTGACCCTTAGACAATACGGCGGCGGGGCCCCCCCCCCCCCCCCCGGGGGGGGGGGGGCCCCGCGGGGGGGGGGGTGAGTTTGCACGCCGGGGGGCCGGCCCCACGAGGGCAACCGGGCCCCCAACGGGGCGGGAGAA